>CAXTJU010000025.1:0-44340 GCA_964244655.1 uncultured Acetobacteraceae bacterium
TCGACGCGCTGATCCCGGTCGGCCGCGGCCAGCGCGAGCTGATCATCGGCGACCGGCAGATCGGCAAGACCGCCGTGATCCTCGACACCATCATCAACCAGAAGCTCGCCAATTCCGGCACCGACGAGGCCAAGAAGCTCTACTGCGTGTACGTGGCGATCGGGCAGAAGCGCTCCACCGTGGCGCAGATCGTGCGCACGCTGGAGGAGAACGGCGCGATGGAGTACACCATCGTCGTCGCCGCCACCGCGTCCGACCCGGCGCCGCTGCAATTCCTCGCCCCCTACACCGGCGCCACCATGGGCGAGTTCTTCCGCGACAACGGCATGCACGCCATGATCGCGTACGACGACCTGTCCAAGCAGGCCGTGGCCTACCGCCAGATGTCGCTGCTGCTGCGCCGCCCGCCGGGCCGCGAGGCGTATCCGGGGGACGTGTTCTACCTGCACTCCCGCCTGCTGGAGCGCGCCTGCAAGATGAGCGACGCGTTCGGCGCCGGGTCGCTGACGGCGCTGCCGGTGATTGAGACGCAGGCCGGTGACGTGTCGGCCTACATTCCCACCAACGTCATCTCCATCACCGACGGGCAGATCTTCCTGGAGTCGGAGCTGTTCTTCCGCGGCGTCCGCCCGGCGGTGAACGTGGGCCTGAGCGTGAGCCGCGTGGGCTCGGCGGCGCAGACCAAGGCGATGAAGAAGGTCGCCGGCTCCATCAAGCTGGAGCTGGCACAATACCGCGAGATGGCGGCGTTCGCGCAGTTCTCCTCGGACCTGGACGCCTCGACGCAGAAGCTGCTGGCGCGCGGCGCGCGGCTGACGGAGCTGCTGAAGCAGCCGCAGTTCCAGCCGCTGCCGGTGGAGGTGCAGGCGGTGGTGCTGTTCGCCGGCGTGCGCGGCTACCTGGACACGGTGGATGTCGGCAAGATCGGCGCCTACGAGCGGCAGATGGTGGGCGAGCTGCGGTCGCGCGACCCGTCGGTGATGGACGCGATCCGCGCCGACCTGGACATCAAGCCGGAGACGGAGGCCAAGCTGCGGACGTTCCTGGACGGCTTCACCAAGTCGTTCGCGGCGTAGCCCATGGCCAGCCTGAAGGCGCTCCGCGCGCGGATCAACAGCGTCAAGTCCACCCGCAAGATCACCAGCGCCATGAAGATGGTGGCCGCCAGCAAGCTGCGCCGGGCCCAGAGCCAGGCGGAGGCGGCGCGGCCCTATGCCGAGCGCATGGAGCGGGTGCTGGCCGCCCTCGCCACCAGCGTGCAGGGCAGCCCGACCGCGCCGCGCATGCTGGCCGGCACGGGGGCTGACCGCGTCCACTTGCTGATCGTCATCACCGCCGACCGCGGCTTGGCCGGCGCATTCAACACCAACGTCGGCCGCGCGGCGCGCAACCTGGCGCGGCGGCTGATCGAGGAAGGTAAGACGGTCAAGATCATCACTGTCGGGCGCAAGGGGCGCGACTACCTGCGCCGCGAGATGGCCAGCAACATCGTCGGCGACATCTCGTTCGCCGGCAAGAAGCGGGTCGAGTTCGCCGACGTGCAGGCGATCGGCACCCAGGCGGTCGAGATGCTGGGGCGCGACGAGTTCGACGTGGCGACCGTCGTGTACAACCGCTTCGTCTCCGTCATCAACCAGGTGCCAACCGAGCTGCAGATCATCCCGCCGACCATGACGGGCGCCGGTCCGGCGGAGCAGGCCACCGCGCAGGCGGTGTACGAGTTCGAGCCGGATGAGGAGACCATCCTCGCCAAGCTGCTGCCGCGCAACCTGGCGATCCAGCTCTACCGCGCCCAGCTGGACAGCGGCGCGGGCGAGCATGGCGCGCGGATGACGGCGATGGACAACGCCACCCGCAATGCGGGCGAGGCGATCAACAAGCTGACGTTGAACTACAACCGCACGCGGCAGGCCAGCATCACGAGCGAGCTGATCGAGATCATATCGGGCGCGGAGGCGCTCTAAGGCCAGGGCTCTGCCCTGGACCCGGCAGGGGACAGTCGTCCCCTGCACCCCTGTTTATACAGGTGTCCAGAGGACGACTGTCCTCTGGTGGGGTCCAGGGGCAAAGCCCCTGGCCTAACCGGAGGTTACCATGGCGAACAACAACGTAGGCCGCATCACCCAAATCCTCGGCGCCGTCCTGGACGTGCAGTTCGAGGGTGACCTGCCGTTCATCCAGAACGCGCTCACCACCAAGACCGCCACCGGCACGCTGGTGATGGAGGTGGCGCAGGAGCTGGGTGAGCGGACGGTCCGCTGCATCGCCATGGACAGCACGGACGGCCTGGTGCGCGGCAGCGAGGTGTTGGACACCGGCGCGCCGATCAGCGTGCCCGTGGGTCCCGAGACGCTGGGCCGCATCCTCAACGTGCTGGGCGAGCCGATCGACGAGCGCGGCCCGGTCGGCGCCAAGATGACCTACCCGATCCATCGCAGCGCCCCTTCCTTCGAGGACCAGGCAACCTCGGCCGAGATCCTGGTGACCGGCATCAAGGTGGTCGATCTGCTCTGCCCTTACCTGAAGGGCGGCAAGATCGGCCTGTTCGGCGGCGCAGGCGTCGGCAAGACGGTGCTGATCCAGGAGCTGATCAACAACATCGCCAAGGGCCATGGCGGCGTGTCGGTGTTCGCCGGCGTGGGCGAGCGCACCCGCGAGGGCAACGACCTGTACTACGAGATGATCGACGCCGGGGTCATCAAGCTCGGCGAGGGCACCACGGAGGGCTCCAAGGTGGCGCTGGTGTACGGCCAGATGAACGAGCCGCCGGGTGCGCGCGCCCGGGTCGCGCTGTCCGGCCTGTCGCTGGCCGAGTACTTCCGCGACGAGGAAGGCCAGGACGTGCTGTTCTTCGTGGACAACATCTTCCGCTTCACCCAGGCCGGCGCCGAGGTGTCCGCGCTGCTGGGCCGCATCCCCTCCGCCGTGGGCTACCAGCCGACGCTGGCCACCGACATGGGCGCCTTGCAGGAGCGCATCACCTCCACCAAGAAGGGCTCCATCACGTCGGTGCAGGCGATCTACGTGCCCGCCGACGACCTCACCGACCCGGCGCCCGCCACGTCCTTCGCCCACTTGGACGCCACCACCACGCTGTCCCGCTCGATCGCCGAGCTGGGCATCTACCCGGCGGTCGATCCGCTCGACTCCACCAGCCGCTCGCTGGATGCGCGCATCATCGGCGACGACCACTACGACACGGCGCGCGAGGTGCAGCGCGTGCTGCAAACCTACAAGTCGTTGCAGGACATCATCGCCATCCTGGGCATGGACGAGCTGAGCGAGGAGGACAAGCTGGTCGTCTCGCGGGCCCGCAAGATCCAGCGCTTCCTGAGCCAGCCGTTCCACGTGGCCGAGGTGTTCACCGGCACGCCGGGTCTGTTCGTGCCGATCGCGGACACGGTGCGCTCGTTCAAGGCCATCGTGCGCGGCGAGTACGACCACCTGCCGGAGGCGGCGTTCTACATGGTGGGCGCCATCGAGGACGCGGTGAAGAAGGCCGAGGGGATGAAGGAGAAGGCGTGATGCCGGTCACGTTGGAGATCGTCAGCCCCGAGAAGCTGCTGCTGTCGCGCGACGTGGACATGGTGGTGATCCCCGCCTCCGAGGGCGACATGGGGGTGCTGCCGAACCATGCGCCGATGATCGTGCTGCTGCGCGGCGGCACGGTGGCGATCTACAGCGGCGCCCAGGTGACGGACCGGCTGTTCGTCTCCGGCGGCTTCGCCGAGATCACCCCGGAGCGGTGCACCGTGCTGGCGGACGAGGCGGTGCCCACCGCCGAGCTGTCCCGCGGCGAGGGCGAGCGCCGGCTGGCCGTGGCGCAGGCGGAGTACGACGGCATGGACAAGGCCAACGTGACCGCCCTGGACGACGCGCTGGACCGCATGCAATCCGCCCGCGCGATGATCGAGGCTGCCGCTGCTTGATTGTGCCAACCTTGATTGTGTCAGCCGCGTGAACGCGGCATGACAGGCGGGCAGGCAGGTCGGGATCAGGTATGAAGCATTGGCAGATCGACGACGTGGCCTGGGACCGGTTCGACCCGGCGAAGGTGGATCCGGAGATCGTCAAGCTGGTGAAGTCCGCCGCGATGGTGGAGCGCAACGGCACGGAGTACGCCGTGTACCTGTGCCGGGTGTTCCACGAGGACGCCGCGTTCTGCCAGGCCTCCGACAACTGGGCGGTCGAGGAGGTGCAACACGGCGACGCGCTGGGCCGCTGGGCGGAGCTGGCCGATCCCGGCTGGAACTTCGCCCAGTCGTTCGACCGTTACCGTACCGGCTACAAGCTGCCGCTGGACGCCGAGGGTTCGATCCGCGGCTCCAAGACGGGCGAGCTGATCGCGCGCTGCATGGTGGAGACGGGCACGTCGTCCTACTACTCCGCCTTGGCGGACGCGACCGCGGAGCCGGTGCTGGAGCAGGTGTGCCGGCTGATCGCGGCGGACGAGTACCGGCACTTCAAGCTGTTCTACGACCACATGCGGCGCTACCTCGCGCGTGAGCGGATCAGCGTGCTGCGTCGCCTGCGCATCGCCGCCGGGCGCATCACCGAGACTGAGGACGACGAGCTGGCCTACGCCTACCACTGCGGCAACGAGCCGGTGGACATGCCTTACAAGCACGAGCGCTGCATTGCCGGCTACATGGGCCGGGCGATGGGGTTCTACCGCTACCAGCACATCGACCGCAGCATGGGGATGATCCTGAAGGCGGTGGGGCTGCCGCCGCGGGGGCGGTTGTCGGTGGTGGGGGCCAAGGTGTTCTGGCGCATCTTGCAGCGGCGGCAGCGGCAGTTTGCGGCTTACCAGGCGGCTTGATGCTGGCGGTTTTCACCGTGGACCTGTGATCGTCAGCCCAGTTGGAAGTGGCGTAGCGTCCAAGCCACGATGCCGACCGTCGTAACCATTATGGCCCCAATGCCAGCCACCATGCTAACGATTGCACCTGCGCCGAGCGATTTGCTCAGTGCGGTGGCGATCGTGTCCGTGATTGCCTTCTCGACTGCACCCAGGCGCCTGTCTTGAGCGTCAACGCGTGCGGTGAGCGTGTTTACCGAGCCTGTTGCCATTGCCACATCAGCTCTGGTGGCGAGTGTGCCCAACACAGCCTCAATCCGGGCAGAAGATACCTCCAACCCTTTGAGGGATGCTTTCATATCCTTCATGTCAGTTTCAAGACGAGCAACCCGGATTTCCATATTCGGATCATGGGGGCCGCTTCCCCCTCCCGCAATGCCGCTGTTTAGGCGGTCAGTCTCGCGCTCTGATTTTACAAGTGACAGCTGTTCTCTAATAGTGTTATCTATCATCATTGTGACTTACTATATTATCAATGGCGTTGAAGATCTCTTCCAGCCGATCTATGTATGTATATTCAGGCGCTTCGGACCGCATTTGTTTATTTAGATCATTTTTACTTATAATGTTCATAAGCAAGCTGATAACACGTAGATTTTGCAAGGCAAGAAGCTGACCTTCAACTCGCAAGCGAGAGACTTCCGCCTCCAACAATGCAATTTTGCCTTCTATGTCGTACGGCCTATCCACTTGAGTCAATTGCCTTTGCCTCGGCGGTGATAGAGATCGCCACCATATCGGCGACATGGCTACATTATCTCAAACTCTGAGAAGGTCGAGCATTTGTCTGCTCTGCCCATGCACTGCACCTAATTTCACCGTGCTGGACACCACTGCTCACCCCGCCATCGCCGCCCCCGGATGGAAATACTCGTACACCCGCCGCGCCGTCTCCCGGTTGATCCCCGGCGCCGCCTCCAAATCGTTCAACCCCGCCGACTTCACCCCCCGCGCCGAGCCGAAATGGTTGAGCAACGCCCGCTTGCGCGCCGCCCCCACGCCGTCGATGTCGTCCAGCTCGCTCGTCACCAGCGTCTTGGACCGGCCGGCGCGGTGGGTGGTGATGGCGAAGCGGTGCGCCTCGTCGCGCACGCGTTGCAGGTAGTACAGCACCGGGTCGCGCGGCGGCAGCTGGAACGGGGCGCGGCCGTCCATGTGGAACCACTCGCGGCCGGCGTCGCGGTCCGGGCCCTTGGCGATGCCGACCAGCTTCACGTCCTGCACGCCGAGGTCGGCCAGGATGCCGCGGGCGGCCGAGAGCTGCCCGGCGCCGCCGTCGATCAGCACCAGGTCGGGCCAGTTGCTGCGCTCGCCGTCCGCCTGCTCGCGCAGCGCGCGGCTGAAGCGGCGTTCCAGCACCTCGCGCATCATGGCGAAGTCATCCCCCGGCATGATGGCGCTGCGGATGGTGAACTTGCGGTACGCCATCTTGGCCGGCCCCTCCGGCCCGAACACCACCATCACGCCGTAGGCGTTGGAGCCGCTGATGTGGCTGTTGTCGTAGCACTCGATGCGCTCCGGCGGACCCGGCAGGTCGAACAGCTCGGCCACCCCCTCCAGCAGCTTGGCCTGCCCCGCGCCCTCCGCCAGCCGGCGCTCCAGCGCCTCGCGGGCGTTGGTGGCGGCGTGCTCCACCACGGCGCGCTTCTCGCCGCGCTGCGGGCAGGCGATCTCCACCTTGCGGTGCGCCTTCAGGCACAGCGCCTCGGCCACCAGTTCGGCCTGCGGCAGGGCGTGGCTGGTCAGCAGCAGGGGCGGCGGCGGCTTGTCGTCATAGAACTGGGCGATGAAGGCTTCCAGCACCTCGCCGGCCTCTTCGTGCTTGGCGTGGGTCGGATAGAAGGCCCGGTTGCCGTTGTTGCGCCCGCCGCGGATGAAGAACACCTGCACGCAGGTCTGCCCGGCGGTCTGCCAGGCGGCGATCACGTCCGCGTCCTCCAGGCTCGCCGGGTTGATGACGCCGGTGCCCTGCACGTGGGTCAGCGCGCGGATGCGGTCCCGCACGGCGGCGGCGCGCTCGAACTCCATCTTGGCGGCCGCCGCCTCCATCTCGGCCGCCAGCTCTGCCTGCACCCCGGCGGCGCGGCCTTGCAGGAACCCCTTGGCCTGCGCCACCAGCTTGCCGTAGCCCTCGGCGTCGATGCGGCCGACGCAGGGCGCGCTGCACCGCTTGATCTGGTGCAGCAGGCAGGGGCGGGAGCGGTTGCGGAACACCGTGTCGGCGCAGGAGCGCAGCAGGAACACCCGTTGCATCGCCACCACCGTCTGGTTCACCGCCCAGGCGGAGGCGAACGGCCCCCAGTAGCTGCGGCTCTTGACCTGGTGGCCGCGGAACTTGGCCACCTGCGGAAAGGCGTGGTCCTCCGTCAGCATCAGCCACGGGTAGTTCTTGTCGTCGCGCAGCACGATGTTGTAGCGCGGCTTGAGCCGCTTGATGAGGTTGGCCTCCAGCAGCAGCGCCTCGGCCTCGGTGTGGGTGGTGACGATCTCCATGCTGACCGTCTGCGACACCATCAGCCGCAGCCGCTCGGGCAGCCGGGCGACCTGGGTGTAGCTGTACACCCGCTTCTTGAGCTGCTTCGCCTTGCCGACGTAAAGCGCCTCGCCCTTGCCGTCCAACATGCGGTACACGCCGGGGCTGAGTGGCAAGGTCAGCAGGGTGCGCTCGATGACGGCGACGCCGATGTCCGGTTCGGTCAAGGTTTGTTGCGCCCCCACAATCCGCCGTCAAAACAATCCACCGATCGTGTGGATAAGTCTGTGGGGCATCGGCCGCCCACTGCGTTAACCCGGGGAAATCCTGTAGCTTTCACCGCCTTGCCTGTAAATTGAGCAGTCTTCCAAAGCGTTGTTTTTATTGCTTTCGATAGATTGCCACTGTCACGAATACAGCACATACAGCTAAATGTCTGACTCCATTAGGAGTCAATGGGCGCGCGTGGACAACTGCCGCGCTCGCGTTCGATTTCCACGCCGACGGACTCCATATCGTCGAACACGTCCAGCTTCTCGACGCGCACCCGCACGACGGCCACGCGGGCGTCCTCGAGGCAGGTTTCCGCCAGTCGCTCCGCCAACGTCTCCACCAGCCGCACGTGGCCGGACGCGACCACATCCCGCACGGCGCGGACCACGCGCTCGTAATCCACCACGCGGTCCAGCTCGTCCCGCCCCACGCCGGAGCGGGACAGCCCGGCGCCGTCCTGCCCCGCCACGCCCTCCGCCACGCCAAGGTCGATGTTGACCCGCACGCGCTGCGACGCCTCGTGCTCGTGGGGATAGACGCCGATGGACGCCGCGAGCACCATGTCGCGCAGGAACACGTGGCGCTGCCCCCTCCTCGCCAGGCGTGGGCTGTCGATCATTCCTCGGGGCTCCCGTCTTGAGCCGGCCCCCATTGCAGATGCTGGCCGCCGTCGAGCGCGATCATCTGGCCCGTCATGGACCGTAGGGCAAGGATGGCGAGCACGGCGCGTCCCACTTCCTCCGGGTCGGTGCCGTGACGCAGGGGGGTGGAGGCGCATTGCCGGGCGAACTGCTCGGCGGATTGCCGCGCGCTCGGCAGCGCCGGGCCTGGCCCCACCGCATTGACCCGGATGCGCGGCGCCAGCGCCAGCGCCAGGGAGCGGGTCAGCGCCCACAGCCCGGCCTTGGAGACGGTGTAGGACACGAAGTGCGGCGTCAACGACCAGACGCGCTGGTCCAGCATGTTGACCACGTTGCCTTCCGCCCCGTCCGGCAGGGCGCGGGCGAAGGCCTGGGCGAGCACGAACGGGGCGCGCAAGTTGGGCTGCATGTGCAGGTCCCAGCTCGCCCGGTCAGCGGTGTCCCACTCATCCCGCTCGAAGGTGCTGGCGTTGTTGACCAGCACGCCCAACGGACCCAGGGTGGATGCCGCCTCGCCGACCAGGGCCGCGAGCTGCGCCTCGTCGCGGAAGTCCGCTGCCACGGCCGCGGCGTGACCACCAGCCTCGCGGATGGCGGCCACGGTGGCCTCGGCGGCGTCGCGGTTGCTGCGGCAATGCACCGCGACGGGATGGCCTGCCGCCCCGAGCGCCAGGGCGATGGCACGGCCCAGCCGCTGCCCGCCGCCAGTGACCAGGGCGGCCAGCCGCTCAGCCATGCGCGCCCCGGCTCACTCGGCGGTGCTGGCCTGCTTGCCGCCGGTGCCCTCGCAGATCTGCTTGATATTGGCGAGCGAGGTGCGCAGCCCGTCCGTCATCGCAGCGCTCGGGCCGCCCTGGTTCTTGTCCATGGCCTGCTTGATCTCGGCCGTCGGCGTGAACCGCAGCGAGCACTCGACCTTGGAGCCGCTGCCCGCGTCCAGCACCGCCATCTTGCCGGAGTAGTCGTTCTCGCCGTCCGAGCCCCAGGTCATGCTGCGGCCTGCCTGATCGACCTTGAACCAGCCGTCAGAGTTGTAGGGGTGGCCGTTGGCCTTGCCTTCCACCCCGACCCGCTCGCCCGGCTGCGCGTGCGCCCCGTGCACGGTCGGCAAGTATTTGGGCAGGTTGGTGATGTCGGACACGAATTGAAATACCGCGTCGGGCGGTGCCGAGACGTCTATGCGGTCGGTGTACTCGGGCATAGCTTCCTCCAGGGCGCGCTTGTGCGCGCACTGGGACGAACGCCGCGGATGGCGGAGCGGTTGCGGGGGGGACCATGAACCAGATCGACCTGAACGGCCGCGTGGCCGTGGTGACGGGCGGGGCGCGCGGCATTGGCCTGGCCGTGGCGCGGCGGGCGGCGGCGTCCGGCGCCGCGCTGGCGCTGTGGGACCTGGACGCCGCCCGGCTGGAGCAGGCCGCCGCCGCCCTGCCGGCGGGCACCACCACCGCCACGCTGGACCTCACCGACCCGGCGGCGGTCCACGCCGCCGCCGAGGCGACCGAGGCCGCGCATGGCCGCATCGACATCCTGGTGAACAACGCCGGCATCACCGGCGGCAACGCGCCGACCTGGCAGCTGCCGCCCGCCGAGTGGCGCCGGGTCATCGAGGTGAACCTGGTGGCGCCGTACCTCGTGTGCAGCGCCGTGCTGCCCGGCATGGTGGCGCGCGGCTACGGCCGCATCGTCAACGTGGCCAGCGTTGCGGGCAAGGAGGGCAACCCGAACGCCTCGCACTACAGCGCCTCCAAGGCGGGGCTGATCGCGCTCACCAAGTCGCTCGGCAAGGAGCTGGCGGACAAGGGCGTGCTGGTGAACTGCATCACCCCGGCGGCGGCGCAGACCGAGCTGTTCGACCAGATGGCGCCGTCGCAGATCGCCTACATGCTGGGCAAGATCCCCATGGGCCGGTTCGTGCAGGTGGAGGAGATCGCGGCGCTGGCGGCCTGGCTGATGAGCGCCGAGTGCTCGTTCTCCACCGGCGCCGCCTTCGACATCAGCGGCGGGCGAGCCACCTACTGAGCCGGCTCGACCGTGACGGAACGCACCCGCAGGCCCAGCTGGCGGATGTCCAGCGACCTGGCCCAGCGCCATGGCTGCCGCGGGTTGCCGATCCGCAGGCCGACCTCCAGCAGCCCGCCGGCGCCGAACGCATCCGGCGGCAAGGGCACGCGCAGGCTGTGCGGGGCGGCATCGCCGAGGTGGAAGCGCCCGCGTTCGGCCCCGCCGGCCAGCACGGCCACGTCCAGCGCCGGGCTGCCCGGCGGCACGTAGGCGGTCGCCTCGATGACCAGGGCCGCGCCCGCCGGGGCAGGCTGCACGCGCAGGTGGAAACCGGCCTGCCCGCCCTCGGTCCACAGCGCGCCAGGCCCGCCATCCGACCAGCCCGGCAGCAGCAGCGGGGCGGCGCTGGCGTCGAACGGGATCGCCTGGCCAGGGGCGCGGACGGGCGGCGGGATCGGCCCGGGGGACTGGCAGGACGGGTCCGTGCCCAGCCAGGCCGGCAGGTAGCAGGGCCGGCCATACACTAGGTCCAGCGAAGCGAGGCGCGGGGCGAAGGACGGGTCGAGCCACACCGAGGGGTCCAGCATGGCGATGCCCGGACCGGGCACGAGCCGGCGCAGCGGGGTCAGCAGCAGCCCGCCGGGAAGCGGGTAGGCGGCGATGCTGCCGGCGGCGCCGTACCAACGTTCGCCCTGGGCGCCGAAATAATAGTTGTTGAAGCCGGAATAGACGCTGTCGAACGGGCCGCTCGCCGCAGCGACCAGGCCCGTCCCGATAGGGAGGCTGGGCAAGTCCAGCCGGTGGCCCGCGGCGGCGGCCGGCGCTGGCAGCGGCGACAGGTCCAGCTGCGCGCGCCAGGGCAGGATCGCCAGCAGCACGGCGGCCGCGGCGGCCAGCGCGGCCGGCTGCAGCAGCCGGGTGAGCAGGAACGCGGTGTAGAGCGCCAGCACCGGCAGCAGCCATTTGAAGTAGTGGTAGTTGTACCAGGCCCAGAGCCCTTGCGGGTGCAGGTCGCGGTAGCAGAGGTAAAGCGCTCCGTGCGCCATGGCCGCGGCAGCCACGGCGAGGTGCGCGCCCCGCCAGCTGCCGCCGGGCGGCGCCGCCACGCAGGCGGCCATGCCGGCCAGCCCGGTGGCGATGAACGGGTAGCTCGGCAGCAGCCCCTCGCCGCCCGGCAGCAGCGGCTGCGGGTCCAGCACCAGCGTGACCCATTGCAGCGGCAGCAGCCTCAGGTCGAAGCCCAGCGCCGCGGAGTAGGTCAGGTAGGGGCTCAGGTGCAGGCCGTGTTCCGCGAGGTACAGGGCCAGGCTCGCCAGCGCCGGCAGCAGCACGCCGGACCCGGCGGCCAGCGTCACCGCCAGGGCCGCACGCCAGCCAGGGCGGGCCGCGAGCAGGCCGGCGCCGCCCACCCCCGCCGTGATGGCGCACAGCAGCGCGCCGTCGCTGGGGCGCACGGCCAGGATGGCCCCGGCGCAGGCCGCCGCCACGCCCGCCAGCCGCCAGGACCATGGCTGCCGCAGCCAGCGCAGCAGCGCCAGCAGGCAGCCGAGCGTGAGGGCGGCGGCCGGCGTGGTGGTCCAGGGCGTGACCCAGACCTCCATCGTCGCCGGGATCGCCGCCGTCAGCAGGAACGCCAGCGCTCCCAAAGCCCGTGCCGCGCGCCACCCGGGCGCAAGCTCGGCCGCGATGCCCGCGGTGAGCCACAGCGAGAGCAGCAGGCAGCCCGCGTCCGGCAGCAGGAACGGGTTGGCCGGCGTCAGCCGCACGAAGGGAACGCCCAGCAGCGGATAGCCTGCCAGGTAGTAGTGCTTGGCCGCCGCAAGGTCCCCGGCGGCCCAGGCCAGCGTGTCCGTTAGGATGCGGCCCTGGTCGGAGAAGTTCCACCAGCCCTGCGACAGCGCCGCCGAGGCGGGGCGGCGTGGGTCGGACCTGTCGTGGCGGACATAGAGCGCCAGCAGCGCCAGCAGGCTGAACGGCACCGCCAGCCGCCCCATCCGGGTCGGCACGGGTATGGTCAGTGGCGGTCGGCCGGCCGCGCCGGCTCCAGCATGACCTTGAGCGAGCCGCGGTCATGCTGCACCCGCGCCACCTGCAAGCCGGCCTGGTCGAACAGCAGCCGCCACTCCCACGGCTCGAACGCTTGCTCGCAGATGCCGCCGAGCAGCTCGTCCCGGAACGGCGGCGGCAGCGTGTCGTGGGACACGTGGCCCACCGGCTCGCAGAGCACGCAAATCACGCCGCCGGGCGCGAGCTTGGAGCGCAAATGCCGCAGCAGGCCGGCCGGGTCCGGGAAGTGGTGCAGGGTGGCGAACATCACGACGGCATCGAGCGAGCCGTCGGCGAACGGCAGCCGCATGCCGTCGCCCAGCACGTCCTGGATGGCGTGCCCGCCGCCGAAGCGGCGCTGCACCGTGCCGAACACCAGGCCGAACGGGTCGATGTCGAGGTTGTAGTGCCGCGCGTGCGCCAGCCCGATCTCCGGCGCCATCGGCGAGGCGTTGCCGCCCAGCTCCAGCACCCGCAAGCCTTGCCGGCCGGCGAACCGCTCGCCCAGCCAGGCGCCGGCGAGCCGGATGGCGTGCTGGTGGTCCTCCCCGTAGTCGCGCTCCGCGGCGGCGTAGGGCCAACTGACCGCGAGCGGGTCGGGCGCCGTGGCGGGCACGGCGGCCACGGTCACGTCCGGGGCCTTGCCGCTCAGCCAATGCAGCTGCCCGGGCACCGGGGCGATGCGGTAGCGCTGCGGCCCGGGCCGGTCCGGCGCGGCGATCGGCACCGGCTGGGTCAACGCTTGCCCGGGTTGCAGATCGACCAGCAACGGGGACTGGAGCGCCCCGGGCGTCCAGGGCCGGCGCAGCTTGCCCCAGGAGAACGGCTCCTGCGTCGAGCAGGACAGCAGCAGCGCGTCCGGGCCGGCGCAACGCAGCACGGCGCTGCCCGTGTTGACGACGCGCACCTGCACCCAGAAGTCGCTGCCCACCCGCACCGCCGGTGGCGCCGTCAGCATCGTCAGCGTCAGGCCGCTCCGGCCGGCCAGCTCGGGCGATACATCAGCCTCGGCGGGGGCCAGGCCAGGTTCGCGGATGCTGAAGCCCGAGGAGCGCAGCCGGTGCAGGAAGCGGTGGCCCTCCATGCCAAGCCGCGGGTCGGGAAAGCTGAACGTCTTGGCGAACAGCTCGCGCATCGCGTCCTGCGCCAGCTCCCCGGCGGCGGGCACCGCCACGCGCGACAGGTCCGCGACGAAGTCCGGGTCCGGATCGGGGCCGGTCCGCACCGCAAGCCCCGGCAGCAGCAACGGCACGCCTTGCACCGTCGCGTAGGAGGCGCGGCACCGCGAGCAGGCGAGGCTGGCCGCGGCCGGGCTGAGCGCGCCGCCGCAGGCAGGGCAAACCAAATCCTCGCACGCGATCGTGAGCATGGCGGGCGAGCTATCATCGGCTACGGGCGGCCACAAGGCTGCCGGGTCAGCAATCCGGGTCAGAGGTCCTCCACGCTGAACCGCACCTGGCGCTTCAGCGTGTCGCCGGGTTGCAGCACGCGCAGGCCGTGGTCCGCCACCGTGTCCATCCGGTTGACCGCGTCCGTCATGTTGCTGGCGGGCTCGACGGCGAAGTACGGCTTTGCCGCCGGCGTGTAGGCGATCACGTGGCGGAAGATGTCGTCGGCCGCGATGCTGACGCGCACGCCGTGCTCCGGCCGGGTGACGACGGCGCGGCCCGACCAGCCGGCGTAGCAGTTGTCCAGCGCCTGCTCGCCGATCACGTGGCCCGGCTCGAAGCTCCAGGCGCCGTCGGCGGGCAGGCGGGCGTCCGGCAGCAGGTCCGCCGCCACGTGCCACACCGACCCGGCGCGGAACTCGATGGCAGTTTGCGGCGTCCGGGGCTGGTAGGGGTGCAGCCCGAGCCCGACCGGCTGGGCGCGGCTGTCCGTGTTGGTGAAGCCGATGGTGACGGCCAGCCCGTCCGGGCGCAGGGCGTAATGCAGGGTGGCGGCGTAGCGGTACGGCCAGTGGCACGCGCCGTCCTTGGCGGTCGGGTCGTGCGCCGGGTCGTGATGCAGCGCCAGTTCGGCTTCGGCGGCGGACTGGCTCGCCACCTCCCACGCGCGCTGCCAGCCGTTGCCGTGGATGGCGTGCGGCTCGTCGTCGAAGTTGGGTTCGAGCTGGAAGCTCTCGCCGCCGAAGCTGAACCGGCCCCAGGCGACGCGGTTGGAGAACGGGATGAGCGGGAAGCAGGACAGCGGCCGGGCGTTGCTCCCGGCCAGGGCGGCGGCCGGGCTGGGGCGCAGGATGGGGACGCCGCGCCGGGTCCAGCCGCCGATCGCGCCGCCCGCGTCCGGGCAGAGCAGCAATGTCGCGTCGCCGGCAGCCAGCTCGATCATGGGGGCGTCCTCCTGGGATGGCCTAGCCTAGCATGGCCGCGCCGCTTGCCGACCCCATGGTGCTGGCCGCCCGCCGCGCCGCGTTGCAGGCGCCGGCCATGGCCCCCTTGCGGGACTTCGCGGCCGGGCTGCGCGCGGCGCACGGCCCCACCCCGGACTTCGACCCGGCGGATGGCGGGGTCGCGGCGCGGGTGCTGCTGCTGCTGGAGACGCCGGGGCCGTCCATCGGCCGCACCGGCTTCGTCTCCGCCGACAATCCGACCGGCACGGCGGCCAACCTGCGGCGCTTCCTGGCGGAGGCGGGGCTCGACCGGCGCTGGCTGGCCATCTGGAACACCGTGCCCTGGGTGATCCACACCGGCGGCCCCAACCGCGCCCCCCGCCGCGAGGAGGTCCGGCAGGGGCTGGCGGCGCTGCCCGGGCTGCTGCCGCTGCTGCCAGGGCTGCGCTGCGCCGTGCTGAGCGGCCGGATCGCCGGGCTGGCCGAGCCGGCGCTGCATGGCCTGCGGCCCGGCCTGCCGCTGGTCCGCGTGCCGCATCCGAGCCCGATCTACGTGTGCACCAGCCCGGATATCCCGCGCCGCCTCGTGGCCGGGTTCGCGCAGGCCGCCGCCCTGGCTCAGTCAGCGTCGCCCTCCGGGACCGCGTGCAGGTAGGCAAGCGGCTTGGCCGGTCGTACGGACGTGGACGAAGCCCCCCGCGCCATGGCGCGGCCGAAGGCGCGCAGGATCGGGCTGGGCGTCAGCTCGTCCTCCGTCAGGAACAGGCCCCAGCGCCGGGCGGCCAGGCCGGCGCTGCGCAGGCTGCTCCATACCGCGCACGGCACGGCCAGCAGCAGCCCCGGCAGCAGCGACAGCGACCAGTGCAGCGCGGCGCCGCCGAGCGCCGACACGCCCGCCAGCCAGGCCAGCCCCACGACGGCCGGCAGCCGCAGCCGGCGCGCCGCCTCGGCCCAGGACACGCCGCGGTCGTCGCGCGGCTGCGCGTCCCAGCGGACGCTGCGGCCGAGCAGCATCATCAGGATAAACCGGGTGTAGAACACCAGCAGCACCGGCGCGCTCACCATGGCGGCGGCCTGCTCCAGCGCCGCGCTGGCCAGCAGGCGGGCCCGCCCGCCGAACCGGGCCGCCACCCGCTCGTCCCACAGCGCAGTGGCCAGGCTGCACAGCTTGGCGGCATAGAGCAGCAGGAAGGTCAGCACGATCAGCCCCGTCCGCTGCGGCGACGCCTGGCCGAGCAGGCGCTGCATGAACTGGCCGCCGAGCAGCCCGTCCAGCGTGGCCAGGGCGGCGAACAGGGTCAGCAACGGCCCGGACAGGTAGTTCAGCACGCCCAGCGCCAGGTGGTAGCGCCCCACCGCGGGCAGCCCCGGCAGCGGCAGCACGCCCAGGTGCTGCAGGTTGCCCTGGCACCAGCGGCGCTCCCGCTGGGCGAAGTCGATCATGTTGGCGGGCAGTGCCTCGTAGCTCTCGCCCAGGGCGGGCAGCAGCCACACCTCCCAGCCGCCGCGGCGCATCAGCGCCGCCTCCACCACGTCATGGCACAGGATCTCGCCGCCGAACGGCTCCCGCCCCGGCAGGGTCGGCAGGTCGCAATGCGCCATGAACGGGGCGATGCGGACGATGGCGTTGTGGCCCCAGTAGTTGCCGTCGCCGCGCTGCCAGAAGGCGAGGCCCTCGACCAGCAGCGGCGTGTAGAGCCGGGCGGCGAATTGCTGGATGCGGGCGAACAGCGTCTCCCGCCCGACGGCGTAGGGCACCGTCTGGATCAGCCCGGCCTGCGGGTTGGCCTCCATCAGCCCGGCCAGCATGGCGATGGTGGCGGCGCTCATCAGGCTGTCGGCGTCCAGCACCACCATGCAGTCGTAGCGGGCGGACCAGGTGGCGCAGAACTCGGCGATGTTGCCGACCTTGCGCCGCAGGTTCTCCGGGCGGCGGCGGTAGCGCACCCGGCTGCCGAACTGGCGCTCCAGCCGGGTGAAGGCGACCAGCTCGGCGGCGGCGATCGCCGGGTCCTGCGTGTCGCTGAGCACGAAGATGTCGGTGCCGGGCACGCCCTGCTCGACCAGCGCCTCCGCCATCGCCTCCACGGCGGCGAACACGGCGCGCGGGTCCTCGTTGTACACGGGGAACAGCACGGCGGTGCGGCTGCCGCCATCCGGGCGCGGGGTGGCCAAGGTGGGGTGGGCCAAGGTAGGGCGGGCCAGCCGGGCCAGGAAGCCGAGCACGCCGGGCCAGCCGGTCAGCGCCAGGTACAGCAGGTTGCCGAACAGCAGCGCCAGCAGCGCCGGGCGCAGCAGGCCGGGCGCGCCGGCGGTGAGGCTGGCCGCCAGCCAGGCGCCCAGCAGCGGCAGCGCCGCCACCGGCGCGGCGAAACCGGCCCGGCGCGCCCACAGGCTGCCGCGGGACGTGCCGAGCCGCACGGCCCGGACAGGGGCCGGGGTCGGTTGGTCCTGAAAGGGGCGGGGCGGCAGGGCGTTCATTTCAACTCAATCGGCGAGAAACCGGCAACGTCAAGGCGACGCGTCCCATGCTGTTCCTACAATGTGTCCGGCGCATGGCTGCCGATAGCATCGCCGGGCCGGGTTGGAAATGAGCCGGCTACCCCGCGCCCACCGGGCAGCCGATGAAGCGCTCGGCCGCCGCGCCGCCGCCTTCCTGCATCGCGAAGCCGCCCAGCGCCTGCGCCAGGGCGTCCGGGCCGCCGAACTGCAGGCCGACCTGGCTGGCATAGGCCTGTGCCGCGGCGATCTTGCGGCCCAGGCCGGCGGCGACCGGCACGGTGCTGGGCTCGCCGCGCGGCACGAACGGCAGCGGCTCGGCGTCCGGCCGGCGCAGGGCGTAGGGCGTGTCCCGGTAGAAGGCGGTGCGGCCCGGCGGCAAGCCACGGACCACGGCGGCGGCCACCTGCTGGTGGTCCACGTGGTTGCCGAGGCCCTGCGGCGCCAGCACCAGGTCCGGCCGCAGCTCCGCCGAGAGCTGCATCAGGGCGGCGAGCACGCTGACGGCCACCGCGTCCTCCGGGATCAGCGGACCGAACAGCGCCGGGGCGGATTCGTAGCCGCGATGCGGCGCTTCCAGCAGGTCGAGCCAGCGGACCGAGCTGAAGCCCAGCATCGCCCCGGCCGCCGCGTCCTCCTGCCGCCGCAGCGCCATGTAGTCGATCTCGGGCGGCAGGCCCTTGTCCAGCTGGCAGGCCAGCGCGAACCCGGCGGCAGGCACCACCGAGCGGGTGAACACCGTCGCCAGCACCGTCCGCCACCCCCGGTCCGCCAGCACCGCGGCCAGCCCGCCGCAGGAGAAAGCCACGTCGTCCAGGTGGGGCGAGATGAACAGGGCGGTCGGCATAAGCCTCAGAGCAGGTGGGGGTCCTGCCTGAAACGGCACGGCGTGCGCGGCAGTTCCACCGGCCAGTCCCGATCGGGCCGGCTGCCGGCCAGATCAGCGTACACCTGCATGATCTGCCCGCTGACCGCCCGCCAGGAATACACCCGCCGGCACTCCTCCAGCCCCGCCGCGGCCAGCCTGGCGCGCTCCGCCGGGTCGGTCAGCACCCGGCGCAGCGCCGCGGTCAGCGCGGGCACGTCGCCGGGTTCGGTGAGCAGGCCGTTCTCGCCGTCCCGGATGCAATCCACCACGCCGACGCAGCGGCAGGACACGACGGCCAACCCGCTCGCCATGGCTTCCAGGATGGTGTTGGAGAACCCCTCGGCGTAGGTGGGCGAGACGAAGATGTCCGCCTGGCGGTACACGTCCGGCACGTCGGCGTAATCGACGTAGCCGGTCATGCGGGCCTGCGCGCCCAGGCCCAGCGCCGCGATGCGCGCTTCGGTCTCGTCGTAGGTCGGGCCGATGCCGGACACCAGCAGCTCAAACGGCACGCCCTCCGCCGCGAGCGGGGCCAGCGCGTCCAGCATGTCCAGCACGCCTTTCCGCGCGTCCACCCGGCCGTGGTAGAGCAGCACGGGCGGCCCATGCGGCGGCCGGCCGGCCGGCGTGAAGCGGGAGGTGTCCACCGCGCCGGGCACGATGGTGAGGCGCGCCGGGTCGGTGCCCAGGCGGTGCACCACCTCGTCGGCGAAGGAGCGGCAGCCGATCAGCACCGCCCCGGCATGGTCCAGCACCCGCACCATGGCCAGCCGGTGCGTCTCGCAGCAGGAGCCCACCCAGTGGCCGTCGCCGCCCTGGATGGAGACCACGGTGGGCACGGGGATGTCGCGCGAGGCTTCCAGGGCGGCCCAGCCGGTGGGGTAGCCGTACTGGGCATGCAGGATGTCGAACGGGGCTCGGCGATACTCGGCGACGATCGCGGCGCGCAGGGTGGCGATGTCGGTCTCGAAGTCGCCGGTGGTCTGCTCGCCCAACTGCTCCAGGCCGATGACGCGCACCCCGGGCACCGGCGGCGGCGGGCCGCCGCCATAGACGCGCACGCCGAACGCGTCGCCGCGGTACTGGCTGATCATGGTGACCTCGTGCCCCGCCGCGACCAGCTCGCGCAGCAGGTTGAGCGCGTACACGCTCATGCCGGAGATCGCCGGGAAGAAGCGGCGGGAGACGAAGCAGATGCGCATTCAGCCGCTCGGGCTGGCGGCGCGCAGTGCGGCCAGGGCGGCGGGGATCATCACGTCCGCCCGGTGGCTCTCGCGCGACAGCTCGACGCAGACCAGCTTGCCGAAGCCGATCGCCCCCAGCGCCCGCAACACGCCGGGCACGTCCATGTCGCCCTCGCCGAACGGCAGGTGGACGTGCGCGCCGCGCCTCATGTCCTCGATCGTCACCGTGCCGAGCACGGGCGCGAACTCCGCCACCGCCGCCGCCGGGTCCCGCTCGCCGGTGACCAGGCAATGCCCGGTGTCCAGCGCCAGCGCTAGGCCGGGCACGCCGAGCGCCTGCCAGTCGTCCACCGTCTCGACCAGCATCCCCGGCTCCGGCTCCAGCGCGGCCACCACGCCCATCGCCTGGGCCACCTGCACGACCTCCTCCACCCCCTCCAGCAGCCAGCCGCGCGCCTGCTCCCGCGTCACGCCGGGCTTGGGCACGCCGGCCCAGAAGCTCATCGCCTCGCCGCCCGTCTCGGCCGCCACAGTCAGCGCGCGGGTCAGGAAATCGACCCGGCGGGCGCGGCCGTCCGGGTCCGCGGTCACCAGCGTCGGCTCGTGCTTGGCGCGCGGGTCCAGCAGGAAGCGGGCACCCGTCTCCACCACGCAGCCCAGGTTCAGCGCCCGCAGCCTCGCTGCGACGTGGCGGGTGTTGAGCAGGAAATCCGGGTCGTATGGGTCGAGGTGGTGGATGTCGAGCGTGAGCGCCACGCCGTCGTAGCCCGCTTCCGCGATCAGGGTCAGCGCGTCGTCCAGCCGGTGGTGGGCCGCGCCGTTGGTGTTGAAGGCGAAGCGCAGGCTCATCGCCGGGCCTCCATCACGATAGAGGCGTGGTGCACCTCCGGCTCGCGATACAGCGGATAGAGCGGCCCCACGAGGCGGTCCACCGCCGCCACGTCCAGCCAGGCCGGGCCGCCCAGCCGCTCCGCCGCCCCCGCGGGCAAGGGGACGCGGGCCGCCCCCGCGGGCGGCGCGCCCAGGCCGGCCAGGGGGGAGCCGCGCTGCATCAGCTTGCGCACCCCGCGCTCGCCGATGCGGTGGTAGCTCATGGTCTCCACCTCCAGCCCGGGCACGATCGCCTTCACCACGTGCACCCCTTGGGCGCCCGGCGGCGAGAAATCGACGAACAGGATCTCCATGCCGGCGGCGGCGAAGCGCCGGGCCAGCTCGGCGACCAGCAGCGTGCCGGACAGCGGCCCGTCCCAGCTCGGCAGCTCGTCGAACCGCTTGGTGGATCGGCGGGACAGCACCGTGTCCGCCAGGTGGCCGCGCAGGGTCGGCGCGTCGGCCGCGCACCACTCGGTCATCGCCCGCAGCGCCCGGCTCTCCTCGCCGTCCAGCGAGTGGTAGCCGCGGAACCGCTCGACGTAGCCCGGCGGCACGGCCGCGGCGATGTCGGCCAGCGGCGCGTGGCTGAACCGCTTGCGCACCCTCGCTGCGGCAAACTCGAACAGCGCCTTGCGCAGCGCCTGCTCCCGGTCGAGCGAGGCGGCCTCCCCGGCGGCGGTGACCATGATGGGGAACGGCGGCGCACCCTCCCGCTCGCCGCCCACGCAGTACACGTTGGCGACGCCGAACTCGTCGGAGGCGAACTTGGCCAGCACGTCGATGCCCAACTCATGCAGCCGGGCGAGCAGGGCGCGGGTGCGCGGGTCGGCCGGGCCGTCCCCCAGATCGAGCACGATGCCGCGGTCCATGGCGCGGAAGCCCAGGCCGTTGCCGTCGCGTTGCAGCAGCTCGCACAGGCCGTGGCCGATGGCGAAATCCAGCGTCGGCCCCGCGCCGAGCCCGTTGGTGATGGGGGTGATGAACGGGAGGTAGCCCGGCGTGAGGTCCCCCACCGAGCAGGCGGCGATCTCCGTCGGCACCAGGACGCTGCCGCCGCCGGGCCAGCGCTGCGCCGGCACCCATTCAAGAACAGTATCGTGGTCCACGGGACTGCCGGCGGGCAGGCAGAGCGCCAGCGGGTCGGCGACGCCGCGCGCGCCCAGCTCGGCGGCCAGGCCAGCGTAGCTGCCGGTGCGGCGGGGGAAGCGGGCGATGGCGCCGGCGGAGTGCACCGCCTCGGCCAGCTCCCCCGTGGTGCCGATGATCGCCTCGGCATCCGTGGTGCCGTAGCCGACCCCGTGCGGGGTGACGCCGTGGAACCGCGTGCCGTCCGCGTTGAGGAAGATGGCGTTCCAGCAGGCGACGCCCGTGCGGTCCAGCGCCGCCAGGCTGAACAGCTCCACCCGGCCCGGCGGCATGGAAGCCACGTAGGCCGCCGCGGCGTCCGGCAGGTCGGGCGGCAGATGGTGGTCAGGCGGCATGGGACAGCCCCGGCTGCGCCTGGCGCTGGGCGCGCAGCACCAGCTCCATGATGTGCAGGTCGTGCGCCGGGGGGAACGGGAACGCCGGGCCGCCGCGCAGCGCCGCCGCGAACGCCTCCACCTGGTTGAGGAACGGCGAGCGGTCCGCGCCGGGCACCTCCAGCAGCGCCGCGTGCCCGGTGGCCGCGTCCGTGTGCAGCAGCGTGCCCCCCGGCGTCTGGCCCATGGTGTCGGTGGCGACCACCTGGCCGGCGGTGCCCAGCACCTCCAGGCGGCGGCGCGGCAGCGTTTCGGGGCAGTTGTAGGCGACGTGCAATTGGACCAGCACGCCGCGCCCGGTGCGGGCGATCAGCATGGCGCCGTCCTCCACCGCGTAGCCGTGCACGCGGGACTGGCCCAGGGCGGCGATGTCGGTCAGCCGGTCGTCCAGCAGGAAGCAGGCCAGGTCCAGCCCGTGCGGCGCCAGGTCCATCAGCGCGCCGCCGCCGGCGCGCGCCGGGTCGATGCGCCAGTTGTCGCCTTGGAAGTCAGTGCCGACCCAGCAGCAATAGGCGATCCGCACGGCGGTGACGGTGCCGAGCGCGCCGGCCCGCACCAGCCCGGCCAGATGCTGGTGCGCCGGGTGGAAGCGCTGGTCGAACGCGGTGGCGTAGGGCACGCGGGCCCGCTCGCAGGCGGCGACCATGGCGCGGGCGTCGGCCAGGGTGGTGGCCATCGGCTTCTCGCACAGCACCGGCACCCCGGCGGCGGCGGCGGCCTCCACCAGCGGGCGGTGGGCGTCGTTGGGCGAGGCGACGTACACGGCGTCGATGGCGGCGAAGAAGCTGGCCAGGTCGGCATGGGGCGCAGCGTCGGGGAACAGCGCCGCCATGCGGGCCAGCGAGGCCGGCGACACGTCGTGCAATGCCGCCAGCGTGCCGTTGGCCGAGGCGGCGATGGCCGGCGCCCCGTAATCCCGCGCCACCCAGCCGCACCCGGCGATGCCCCAGCGGATGCTCACCACCGCTCCGGCAGATCCAGCAGCACCCGGCGGCGGGCGAGCGCGTCGATGGCGGCGGTCTCGCCGGCCAGGGCCGCTTCCGGCGCGTCGGTGCGCGCGGGATAGGTCGCCAGCGGGCCGTATTCCTGTTCGTAACGCTCGGACGGCCAGTGGATCGTGCCGCCCTCGTACAGCGGGTTGCGCCGCAGCCGCGCGCCGGGGGGCGGCGTCGTCAGCGGCCCGGCGGCCGGACCCGGCGCTGCCGTGCCCATCGCCAGCGCCACCGCCGGCGCGTCCGCCAGCTCCGCCAGGCTTGCCTTGCGCGGGGCGCGCGCCTCCAGCAGCGCCGCCGTCAGCTCCCGGTCGTCGAACAGGTCGGGGGCGGGGAACATCGCGGCGTAGGTGGCGGGCTCCAGCGGCGCGCCGGAGGACAGGTTGTCCACCAGGGCGTTGTGCATGTGGCCGACCAGCACCCGCGTCGCCACCCGCAGCATCTCCGCCGCCACGCGGGGCTTCTCGGGCAGGAAGTAGAACGCGTCGTGGCAGAACAGCAGGTCCGCCGCCCGGTCCATGAACGGCCACGGCTCGGCGGCGTCGAAGCACACCAGCGTGGCTGCCGGGGCGACCCAGTGCCGGGCCAGCCACAGCTTGGCGAACACCAGGTCCCCGCCCACCACCTCGCCCGCGTGGCCGGCGAAGGCGCGCAGGAAGTGCCCGGCGCCGCACGCCAGCTCCAGCACCCGGCGCGGCGCGCCCCAGTACGACTGCGCCAGCGCCAGGCCGGACAGGAAGGTGGGGTCCGACCAGCGATGCGCGAAATAGGTGCCGACGGGGCCGAACGCCAGCAGGTCCATCGCCTGGCGGAAGCTTAGCGAGTCGCGGCCGCGCACCGCCTCGCGCCGGGCGGCCTCGGAAGGGGGCGGGGTGCGCGCCCAGCCATCCTGGTCGCCCAACAGCAGCACCAGCGCCGCCTCCGGGTCGCCCGCGTCCAGCCGGGCCAGCGCGGCGTCGGCCAGCGCGCGGCGGTCGGCGCGGAGGAAGGCAATGCCGTCCACCACCGGCCACCGCTCGCCGGGCCCGGCCAGGGCGTGGCCCTCCAGCGCCAAGGCGCGCCGCGTGACGGGGCTGCGCAGCATCACGGCAGGCCGGCCTCCGCCAGCACCGCCTGATGGAACGCCTGCAACGGGCCGGCATGGACCAGTTCGAGATCGTCGAGCGCCTGGGCGGTGGTGAACGACGCCACCCGGTCGTACTGCCGCATCTGCAGCACCCGGTCCATCACGTCGGCGGCGTTGAAGGCGCGCCCCTCGGGCGTTTCGGCGTCGCCGATGGTGGCCAGGGCGGCCCGCACGGTGGCGGCGACGGGGGGAGCGAGGGTGGCCAGCTCGCGCTCGAACAGGCGGCGCATGAGCGGGGCCAACTCGTCCCCGAGCAGGATCTCCCCGGCGAACCCGCTGTCGGGCAGTAGGGCGTTGTGCAGGTGATGCGCCAGGCCTGCCACGAACACGACCGCCGGGTCGGCCCCGTAGGTCCCGGCGAGCACGGCGCCGAGCACGGCCACCACCAGGCAGTGGTCGCCGTGGTTCTCCGGCGGCTCCAACACCAGGCGCAGCTTGCCGGGGCAGGTGGCGCCAGCGCGGGGCTGTCGGATGAGGGCTTCGGCAAAGGCGGGGGCTGCAGCAGGGCTCGCGTCCTGGCCCAGGTGGCTACGCAGCGCCGCCCGCAGCGCGGGGGCGATCGGGCCGGCGATCTCGTCGAAGCTGCGGCGCAGGATGGTGGCCGGGTCCGGCGTTCCGGCCGCTTCGAGCACCGCTCGGTCGATGCCGCCGAGCCGCGCCGCGGCCAGCGCGTCCGCCGCCGTGGACAGCGCCACGGCCTGGGCATCCTCCCCGGCGGCCAGGCGGCCCCAGGCCCGGCGGAAGGCGCGCACCGCCAGGCTGTCGGGCGAGGACGCGTCCCGGGTGCGCTTGAGGTCGCCCAGCTCCGCCGCCAGCGGGGTGAGCGGACCCACCCCGCTGCGCCCGCCGCCATCCATCAGGCGGCGGCCAGCCAGTCGAGCAGGTTGCGCTCCTGCACCGGGAAGGCGTGCTCCTCACGGCGTCCGGCCGGGGTCATCGGCGCCTTGAAGAAGATGCCGAGCTGCTCCTGGATGCCGCCCTTGCCGCGCTGCTTGGCGAGGTCCAGCACCCGGGCGATCTCGATCACCAGGGGGGCGGCCAGGATGCTGTCGCGGCAGAGGAAGTTCACCTTCATCTGCATCTTCTGGCCCATGAAGCCGACCAGGTCGATGTTGTCCCAGGCTTCCTTGTTGTCGCCGCGCGGCTTGTAGTACTGGATGTTCACCAGGTGGTCCTCCACCGGGTAACCCAGGATGTCCTCCAGCACGTTGCCCTTGGTGCTCAGCTTGGAGCGCAGGCTGTCCGGGTTGTCGAGCGCCAGGCCGTCGCGGTTGCCGAGGATGTTGGTCGAGAACCAGCCTTCGACATACAGCGAGCGGGCGCGGAACGCGGGGGCGAGCACCGTCTTGATGAAGGTCTGCCCGGTCTTGCCATCCTTGCCCGCGACCGGCACGCAGCGCTGCTCCGCCAGCCGGGTCAGCGCCGGGATGTCGGCGGCCAGGCTCGGGGTGAAGTTGCCGTACGGCACGCCCTCCACGATGGCGGCGTAGGCGTAGAGCATGGCGGGGCTGATCGCCGGGTCGCCATCGTCCAGGCCGCGCTCGAACGCGGCGGTGGATTGCAGCACCTCCAGCGTCAGGTCCGGCCAGCGCTCGACGGAGGCGAGGTTGACCATCACGACGTTGCGCACGCCCGAGGTCTCGCGGTAGCTGCGGATGTCGGCACGGATTTGCTCGACCGCGTCACGGTGGCTGCCAGTCAGCTTGTTGTCGCCGTCCACGTTCTTGCAGAAATCCTTGCTGCCGACGGCGGGCCACGGCTTCATCCGAGACAGCGGCGCCTCGACCATGTCCGTCTGGTCGCGGTCGAGCACGCGGTGCTCCTTGACCGCCTCGGCCAGGTCTTCGCCGTGCAGGTCCCACCCGGCGAAGTGCAGGTTGCGGTACGGCGCGAGCCCCGCCACCCCCACGTTGGCGAGCGGCAGGCCGGCGAGGTCGTTCGACCCGGCGCGCAGCATCTCGATGCCGGCAGCGGCCGTGCTGGCGACGGCGCCCCCGAGTCCCACGACGAGCACACCGAGGTGCCGTCCGGTACTGGAGGGGTCCTGGCCGGTATCGGGCATGATGGATTCTCTTCTTGCGTTCGCCGGCCATGCAGGAATGCGGGCCGACATGAGGGGTGACATAGGCCTACGGCCGGCCATTGTTAAGCCGTGGAACAGGGGCAGGATTGCGGCGGTGTGACAGGACGCATGTCACGGAAACGCGAGGACGGCAGCTTAACGCTTGATATAAAAGCGAAGTAAAAACCCGTCGGGTCAGGACGGGGCCGGCGTGAAACGGTACGGGCTGTCGCTCGCGGTGTGCGGGTCCAGCGCCAGCCGGTGCTCCAGCGGCGGAAACGCCCGGCTGCGGCAATGCGCCCGGTCGCACAGGCGGCAGGACAGCCCGATGCCGACGGCGGCGGAGGCGAGGTCCAGCCGGTCGGCATAGACCAGCTCCGGCGCGTTCGCCGCGTCGCACCCCATGGCCACCACGTGCACCGGCGGCGGCTCGCCCCACGCGCTGGCCACCCCCGTCACGCTGCGGGCGAAGCACAGGAAGGTGGCGCCGTCCGGCAGCTGCGCCACCTGCACCTGCAGCAGGCCCGGCGTCGCGTGCGCGCCGTGCACCACCCAGCGCGGGCAGGAGCCGCCGAACCGCGCGAACGGGAAGCCGGCGCCGGAGAACCGCTTGCTGACGTTGCCCGCCGGGTCGATGCGCAGGAAGAAGAACGGGATGCCGCGCTGGGTCGGGCGCTGCAGCGAGGACAGGCGGTGGCACGCCTGCTCGAACGACACGCCGAAGCGCCGCGCCACCGCCTCCACGTCGTGCCGCATCTCCCGCGCGGTGCTGGCGAAGGCGGCGTACGGCATCAGCACCGCCCCGGCGGCGTAGTTCAGCAGCCCGATGCGGATCAGCTGCGCCGCCTCCGCCGTGCTGGGCGCGGCGCTGTCCAGCACCGCCTCCACGGCGTCGCGCGCTTCCAGCAGCATGATCTGGAACGCCATGTGGAAGCCGCGGCTCTCCCGCGGCAGCTGCTCGGACAGGGTGAGCACGCGGTCCGCCGGCTCGTAGCGCCGCAGCGCCCCCTCCAGCGGGCCGACCCGCACCACCAGGCCGTGGTGGCGGCGCAGGCGCTCGGCGATGGCGTGGTTGGTCTCGGCCGGGCTGGCGCCCAGGTGCCCCACCAACGCCTCGGCCGCCGCCTCCAGCTCCGGGAAGTGGTTGCCGCGGTCGTTGAACAGGTCCCGCGCCTCCTCGTTCGGCAGCAGCAGGCGGCGGCCGGAGGGCAGGGCGATGCCGCTCGAATCCTCCCGCGCCACCCGCCAGGCGCGGTACAGCGCAAGGATGGCGCGCGCCGCGTTCGGGTTGCCGGCGGCCAGGGCGGCCACCTCGGGGTCCGGCACCGGCTCGGCGGCCAGCATCGGGTCGGCGAACACCTCGCGCAGGCCCACCTCCAGCTGCCGCTCGGACGTGCCGGACAGGGCGGCCAGGTCCAGGCGCAGGATTTCGGCCAGCTTGATGAGCAGGGAGGCGGTGACGTTGCGCTGGTCGTGCTCGATCAGGTTCAGGTAGCTCGCCGAGATGCCGAGCCGGGTCGCCAGCACCTGCTGCGTCAGCCCCTGCTCCAGCCGGATGCGGCGCACCGTGCGGCCGATCAGGGCGCGGCTCACTTTACAGACTTTACGGTTTGCAAGGTTCGCATGGAGAATAAATGACAGGATTGCTGCATTTCGACAAACTGCAGGCAGCCACCGAGCCGAGATCATGTCAAGACTTCACGCCTCGATTGGCCCAGGAGCTTGACGATGACCCAGACCCTGACTCACCGGCCCGACCCCTCCAAGCGCCACTCCGAGCGTCACGGGGCCGTCGCGGCGGCGATGGCCGGCCGCACGCAAGCCGACCCCTTCCACGAGCATGGCATGGTGGTGAACCACGTGGGGCACGACGACCACGACGATGGCCTGGTGCACGGGCACGCGTGGGCCGCGGCGGAGTAAGCACCAGCCGCCGCCGGCCGCGGGGCGCAGGCTCCGCGGCCGATTTTCGGCTGGGTCATGCAATCAGGGCTCAGCCTGTGGCTTCGTCCTCGCCGTCTTGTCAGCGCCCGTGAGCTTGGGCATCTTCCGCTTTCCTTCCGATCCGCGAGCATGCGGGGCTTTGGGAGTTTGAACCACGCATTATCCTGTCGCAGTCGAATCCGGCACGTCCACCACGGCCTTCGGCGTCGTCGTTCCGGACTTGCCCGGCTGCTTCTCCGCCGGGGACACGCTGGACGAAGCCATGGGCAACGCCGGGCAAGCCGTGGCCGCCTGGGTCGATGCCGCCCTGGATGGCGGGGAAGCCATTCCGCCGCCGACAAGCCTGGATGCCGTCAGCCAGAACCCGGACCATGCCGGATGGACATTCAGCATCGTCACGCTGGACCCGGCCTTGCTTTCCGCCGGGAAACCCGCTCCGGCGCCACCGCGCGCTTGACCTTGGAGGAGCCGCGCCGCATCGCGTAGCCAACCAGCCCCGGAGGCAAAGCCGTGAACATCGACCCCTACCTGGACGAGACCATCGCCTCGTTCGCCGCCCTCAAGGCCGAGCCGCAGCACCGCCAGGTCATGGCCGGCATGGCGGACGCGATCACCGCGGCGCTGCGGGCCGGGCGCAAGGTGCTGGTGTGCGGCAACGGCGGCAGCGCCGGGGACGCGCAGCACATCGCCGCCGAGTTCGTCTCGCGGCTGTTCTATGACCGCGCGCCGCTCGCCGCCCTGGCGCTGACCACCGACAGCTCCATCCTGACCGCGGTGGCCAACGATTACGGCTTCCAGCACGTCTTCGAGCGCCAGGTGCTCGCCCTGGGCCAGGAGGGCGACGTGCTGCTCGGCATCAGCACGGGCGGCAGCTCTCCCAACGTCCTGCTCGCCTTCGCGGCGGCGCGGGCCAAGGGCATGACCTGCCTGGGGTTCGCCGGCAACAAGGGCGGCCCGATGCGGGAAGCCTGCCACCACCTGCTGGAAGCGCCGTCGGCCAAGAACACGATCATCCAGCAGATCCACATCACCGCCGCCCACATCGTCTGCGGCCTGGTGGAGGCGGCCATGTTCCCGCAGCCGTAAATGGCGGATCGCGAAACCGGGCCGGAGGACCTCCGTTAGCCAAGCGGAAACGAATCGGGACGCACCATGCCCTTCATCAAGGCCGCCGACGGCACCGAACTCTTCTACAACGACTGGGGCAGCGGCAAGCCGGTCGTGCTGATCCACGGCTGGCCGCTCAACTCCGAGATGTGGGAGTATCAGGCGCCCGTGCTGGCGGCCAACGGCCTGCGCGTCATCGCCTATGACCGGCGCGGCTTCGGCAAGTCCGGCCAGCCCTGGAGCGGCTACGACTACGACACGCTCGCCGATGACCTGCACAGCCTGATGGAGGCGCTGGACGTGCAGGGCGCCACCTTGGTCGGCTTCTCCATGGGCGGCGGCGAGGTGGCGCGCTACCTGTCCCGCCACGGGGCGCAGCGCGTGGCCAAGGCCGTGCTGCTCTCGGCCGTGACTTCCTTCATGCTCAAGACCCCCGACCACCCGGACGGCGCGGACCAAGGCATCTTCGACCAGATGCTGGACGGCCTGGCCGCCGACCGGCCGCACTTCCTGGCGACCTTCGGCAAGCAGTTCTTCGGCGCCGGCCTGCTGAACTTCACCGTCACCACCGAAATCCTGCAATGGTCGCAGGGCATGGCGCTGGCCGGCTCGCCCAAGGCCACCATGGACTGCGTGCGCGCCTTCTCCGCCACCGACTTCCGTAGCGACATGAAGGCGTTCACCATGCCGACGCTGGTGATCCACGGCACGGCGGACGCGACGGTGCCGGTCGCCATCTCCGGCCGCGAAGCGGTGAAGATGATCCCTGGTGCCACGCTGCTGGAGTACGAAGGCGCGCCGCATGCGACGTTCTTCGTGTCCAAGGACAGGCTGAACGTGGACCTGCTCGCCTTCATCAACCGCTAGCTTCGCAGGGCTCTGCCCTGCACCCGCAAGGGGACGAAGTCCCCTTGACCCCTGTTACATACAAACAGGTGTCCAGAGGACCTCGTCCTCTGGCGGGGTTCGGGGCAGAGCCCCGACCTACTCCTGGTGCAGCTCGATCAGGCTGCGCCGGATCGCCCGGCCGCGCTCGATCTTGTCCTCGATGTAGCCGCCATCGCCCCATCGCACCGCCCGCGCCATCGCCTGCGCGTCCTCCGTGAAGCGCGCCAGCATCTCCAGCAGCGCCTCCCGGTTGTTCAGGAACACGTCCCGCCACATCACCGGGTCGGACGCGGCGATGCGGGTGAAGTCGCGGAACCCGGCGGCGGCGAAGCGCATCACCTGCTGCCGGCTCTCGTCCGCCAGGTCGTCCGCCGTGCCGCAGATGGTGAAGGCGATCAGGTGCGGCAGGTGGCTGACGATGGCGACCACGCGGTCATGGTGCGCCGCGTCCATGACCTCGATGGTGGAGCCCAGGCCGCGCCACAGCGCCGCCACCCGCGCCACCGCCGCCGGGTCGGTGCCGGGCGGCGGGGTCATCAGGCACCAGCGGTCCTGGAACAGGGTCGCGAACCCGGCGTCCGGCCCAGAATACTCGGTGCCCGCCATCGGATGCGCCGGGACCAGGTGCACGCCCGCCGGCAGCGCCGCCGCCAGGTCCCGGATCACCGACTGCTTGGTGGACCCGGCGTCCGTCACGATGGCGCCCGGCATCAGGTGCGGCGCCATGGCCGCGGCCAGCGCCGCGAACGTGCCGACGGGGGCGCAGAGCATGACACCGTCCGCCCCCGCCACGGCCTGCGCCAGCTCCGGCTCCACCGCGTCGGCGAGGCCCAGCTCCGCCACCCGCGCCAGCACCGCGGCGCTGGCGTCGGTGGCGACCAACTCGCCCACCAGCCCCGGCCGCGCCCGGCAGGCCCGGGCGACGGAGCTGCCGATCAGCCCCATCCCCACGACCGCGAGGCGGCGGAACACCGGCTCAGGCCCCGGCTCAGGCCCCGGCTCAGGCATGAACGGGCTGCCGCGCCGCGTGGTCCGCCAGGGCGTCCGTCACCAGGTCGCACTCCGCGGCGGTGCCGACGGTAATGCGCAGGCAGTGCGGCAGGCCGTAGCTGCGCATGGCGCGCACCAGGATGCCGCGGCGGCGCAGCGCCTGGTCCGCCGCGTCCGCCGCCGCCGCCGTGCCGAAATCGGCCAGCACGAAGTTGCACTCGCTCGGCCCCACCTGGAGGCCCAGGCCCTCCAGCGCCGCCGTCAGCCGGGCGCGCTCCCTCGTGTTGTGGCGGAGTCCGGTCTCGACCCAGTGCGGCTCCGCCAGCGCGGCGATGCCCGCCTCCTGCGCCGGCACGGAGACGTTGAACGGCCCGCGCAGCCGGTTCAGCACGTCGATGACGGCGGGGGGGCCGTAGCACCAGCCGAGCCGCAGCCCGCCCATGCCGAAGATCTTGCTGAAGGTGCGGGTCATCACCGTGTTGTCCCCGGCCTCCACCAGCGCCGCGCCCGCGTCGTAGTCCGCCCGGTCCACGTACTCGCAATACGCGGCGTCGATCAGCAGCAGCACGTCCGGCGGCAGCCCCGCCCGCAGCCGCGCCATCTCGGACTGCGGCAGCACCGTGCCGGTCGGGTTGTTGGGGTTGGCCACCACGACCATGCGGGTGGCCGGGCCCACGGCGGCGAGCAGGGCGTCCACGTCCGCCGTCAGCCGCCGCTCCGCCGCCTTGACCACCCGGGCGCCCGACGCGGTGCCGGCGATGTCGTACATCGAGAAGCCGTGCGCGCTCATCACGATCTCGGCGCCCGGCCCGGCATAGGCCTCGATCAGCAGCGCCAGCAGCTCGTCCGACCCGGCGCCGCACACGATGCGCGCCGGGTCCAGCCCCCACCGCGCGCCGATCGCCTGCCGCAGCGCGCGGCAGCTGCCGTCCGGGTAGCGGTGCATGTCCGCCGCCGCGCGCTGGGCCGCCAGCACGGCCGCCGGCGGCGGGCCGAACGCGCCCTCGTTGGAGGACAGCTTGATGACCTGGTTGATCCCGGGCAGCGCGGCCTCGCCGCCGACGTAGGGCGACACCCGCAGGATACCGGGGCGGGGCTGCGGCGTTGTCATGGCGGTGTTTCCTTTGCTGGGACTCCCTCAATCGGCACGGCATAGGCCCCCACCGCCACCGGCGCGCGCAGGAGGGCGAAGCCGGCCAGGCGCGGGTCGGATTCGGTGACGAAGCCGGCCACCTCCACCAGCGCGCGGGCTCCCCCCGCATCCCGGCGCAGCATCACGGCGCCGGTCTCCAGCCCCGATGCGGCCAGCGCCTGCGACAGGCGGTCGCGGCTGTGCTCCACCGGCACCTCGAGCCCCAGCAGGGAGCGGTCGTCCCCGCTCGGGTCGGGCGCCGCCGCCGAGACCACCAGGGCCTGCACCTTGGGCGCGCCCTCCGGCCGCGGCGCCCAGAACGGCAGCCGCGCGGTGACGTGGATGCGCGGCCCGTCCTGGTGCAGCAGCGCCGTCCACCAGGCGGCGGAGGCGGCCTCGCCATCCGCCGGCAGCGGCAGCACGGCGGCGGCGGCCAGCCCGGCGCGCACCTCGCCCATCGCCTGCGCCGGGGTGCGGTAGCTGCGCAGCGGGATCAGCGCGCCGAAATGCTCCCGCGCCGCGGCGGTGTAGCCGCACGCCGGGTCCGGGTCGCACACGGCAATGGTGTAGGCGCCCTGCACGGCCGTCATGCCGCCCAGCAGCTCGCGCCAGACGCGCACCAGGTTGCCGGGCGGGAAAGGCCCGGCGTGGCGGGCGAGCAGCCGGCGGAGGATGGCGGCCTCGCGCCCCGGCCGCAGCGCCACCCGACCCTTGACGCCGAGGCGGCCCACCTGCTCCACCACGGCGGCCCGGCGCAGCAGCACGTCGTGCAACGTGTCGTCCAGCTGGTCCAGCTGGCCGCGCAGCGCCGCCAGGTCGGCCACGGGTTGAGGCAGGGTGTCAGGCATACGGTTGGATTAAACCCGGGCCGGCCCGCGGGCAATCGCCCACGCTGGCCCGCTGGGGCCGGCCCGGTTGCCGCGGGTGGGCCGCATCGCCATAAACGGAGGCGTGGACCTTCCCGAATCCCTGTCCGTCATCCCCCACCAGCACGCCCATTTCCCGGAGCCGTTCCCGCTGGAATGCGGCCAGTCGCTGCCGGGGCTGGACGTGGCCTACCGCACCTACGGCACGCTCAACGCCGCCCGCAGCAACGCCGTGCTGGTCTGCCATGCGCTGACCGGGGACCAATACGCCGCCGAGCGCCACCCGCTGACCGGGCGCGGCGGCTGGTGGGACGCGGTGGTCGGGCCTGGCCGCCCCATCGACACCGACCGCTTCTTCGTCATCTGCTCCAACGTGCTCGGCTCCTGCCTCGGCACCACCGGGCCGCGCTCGCCCGACCCGGCGACCGGCGAGCCCTGGGGCACCGCCTTCCCGCCCATCACGGTGGGCGACATGGTGCGGGCGCAGAAGCTGCTGATCGATTGGCTCGGCATCGCCCGGCTGTTCGCCGTCGTGGGCGGCTCCATGGGCGGGATGCAGGCGCTGCAATGGGCCGCCGCCTACCCCGCCCAGGTATTCGCCGCCGTGCCGATCGCCACCGCCCCGTTCCACTCGGCGCAGAACATCGCCTTTCACGAGGTGGGCCGCCAGGCGATCTTCGCCGACCCGGACTGGGTGGGCGGGCGTTACTGGGCGAGCGGCCGGGTGCCGGCGCGCGGCCTGGCGGTGGCGCGCATGGCCGCCCACATCACCTACCTGTCGGAGGAGGCGCTGACCCGCAAGTTCGGCCGCCGCCTGCAAGCCGTGCCGGACTCCGCGCGCGAGGCGCTGAGCCTGTTCGGCGACCTGTTCGAGGTGGAGAGCTACCTGCGCCACCAGGGCAGCGCCTTCGTCAACCGGTTCGACGCCAACTCCTACCTCACCATCACCAGGGCGATGGACTACTTCGACCTGGCGGCCGACCATGCCGGGGACTTGTCGGCGGCGTTCCGCGGCGCCCGCACCCGGTTCTGCGTGGTGTCGTTCAGCTCGGACTGGCTGTTCCCCACCGCGCAGTCCCGCGCCATCGCCCGCGCGCTGAACCGGGCTGCGGCCAACGTGAGCTTCGTGGAGATCGCCTCCGACAAGGGGCACGACGCCTTCCTGCTGGACGAGCCGGACTTCCACCGCACCCTGGGCGGCTTCCTGCGCGGTTGCGCCGAACATGCTGGGTTGCCGTGAAGCCTCCCGTCCAGTTCGTCGCCAAGAACATGCGGCTCGACCTGCGGCTGATGAGCGAGATGATCACCCCCGGCAGCCGCGTGCTGGACATCGGCAGCGGCGACGGCAGCCTGATCGACCACCTGTTCCGCACCCGCGGCTGCGACGCTCGCGGCATCGAGCTGGACATGGCGGCCGTCACCCACGCGGTGGCGCACGGCCTGCCGGTGATGCACGGCGACGCAGACAGCGACCTCGAGCACTACCCGGACGGCGCGTTCGACTACGTGGTGCTGTCCCGCACGCTGCAAGCGGTGGAGCGCCCGCGCGAGGTGCTGCGCCAGATGCTGCGGATCGGCACCCGCGCGCTGGTCAGCTTCCCCAATTTCGGCCACTGGCTGGTGCGCTGGCAGCTGCTGCTGTCCGGCCGGATGCCGATGACCAAGACCTGGGACCGCCCTTGGCACGAGACGCCCAACATTCACCCGTGCACGGTGCGGGACTTCTTCGAGCTGTGCGCGCAGGAGGGCTACGCGGTGGAGCGCTGGCTGGCGGTGGACGAGGCGGGCCGCAGCGCGCCGTGGCGACGCTTTCCGCAGCTGGCCAATCTGTTCGGGGAACAGGCGCTGTTCTTGCTGCGGCGCGCAGCTTAGCAGGGCGCTGCCCTGCACCCGCAAGGGGACGAAGTCCCCTTGACCCCTGGTACTATAATCAGGTGTCCAGAGGACTTCGTCCTCTGGTGGGGTTTAGGGCAAAGCCCCGATCTTGCCTGTCAGGGCACCTGCAACGGCCGCAGCGTCCAAGGCGTCCCCGGCTCGCAGAAGATCGGCATCGCGTTTGGCGTGCGGGCGGTGATCTCCAGTCCCATCTCCGCCCGCAGCGCGCGGAACAGCCCGCCATGCGCCACCACCAGCACGGGCGCCGTGTGGGCCAGCGCCGCGCGCAGGCCGGCCGCCGCCCGGATACGCAGGCCAGCGAAGCTCTCGGCGCCCTCGGGCGTGGACGTGCCGGCGATCCAGCCGTCGAACCACGCTCCGCCCATCGGGGTGCCTTCTTGGATGCCGAACGAGGCTTCCTGCAAGTCCGCCACCGCCGTCACCGGCAAACCCAGCACGGCCGCCACCGCCAGCGCCGTGTCCATCGCGCGCGACAGCGGCGAGCTGACGATGCTGGAGATGCCGCGGCCATGCAGCGCCTGCGCCGCCGTCGCCGCCTGCGCCCGCCCGGTGGCGTTGAGCGGCACGTCCGTGCGGCCCTGGCTGCGCCCGGCGGCGTTCCAGTCGGTCTCGCCGTGGCGCAGGAACCAGAACGCGCGGGCGGGCAGGGCGCTCAGAGGGGGTGCCCTTCGGCCATCAGCGTGCGGCGCACGGCGGGGCGGGCCTTCATGCGGGCGAAGTGCGCCTGCAACGGGCCGGGCAGGTCCGTGCCGGCGCGCGGCGCCCAGTGGCAGACATAGAACACCGCCGAATCCGCCACCGAGTAGTCGCCCGCGATCCAGTCCCGCCCGCCCAGCGACTGCGCCAGCAGCGCCAGCCCCTTGCCGTAGATCTCCCGCCCGCGCGCCTGCACCTGCTCCCGGTCGGCCTCGCTGGGGGCGAAGTTGCCGGGGCGGGCGATGCGGGTGAAGCCCTGCATGTGCACGGTGCCCACGGCGTAATCCATCGCCTCCAGCACCCGCGCCTCGCCCTCCGCGTCCGCCGGCATCAGCCGCGCCGCCGGGTGGGTGCGCGCCAGCCAGGTGGCGATGGCGCCGTATTCGGTCAGCACGCTGCCGTCGTCGCGCCGCAGCGCCGGCACCTTGGCCTTGGCGCTCACCGCCATGAAGTGTGGCTGGTATTGCGCGCCCTCGCGCACGTTGATCAGCTCCGTCTCGTACGGCTGGCCGATCTCCTCCAGCAGCACGTGGATGCCCAGCGAGCACGCGCCGGGCGAGTAGTACAGCTTCACGCCATCCTCCCTCAATCGAACAGCGAGCTGACGCTGCTTTCCTCGTTGATCCGGCGCATCGCCTCGGCCAGCAGCGGCGCGATGGTGAAGGTGCGCAGGTTGGCCGCCCCCTGCACCGCCATCGTCGGCTCGATGCTGTCCGTGATGGTCATCATCTCGATTGGGGAGGCGGAGATCCGCGCCACTGCCCCGCCCGACAGCACCCCGTGCGTCACGTACACGCCGACGGAGCGCGCGCCGCCCTCCATCAGCGCGGTGGCGGCGTTGCACAGCGTGCCGCCGGAATCGCAGATGTCGTCCACCAGGATGCAGTCGCAGCCCGCCACCTCGCCGATGATGTTCATCACCTCCGACACGCCCGCCCGCTCCCGCCGCTTGTCGATGATGGCCAGGTCGCAGTTCAGCCGGGAGGCCAGGTTGCGCGCCCGCAGCACGCCGCCTACGTCGGGCGAGACGATCATCAGCGTGCGCCCGGCGAAGCGCTGCTGGATGTCCGCGGTGAACAGCGGCGCGGCGTACAGGTTGTCCACGGGGATGTCGAAGAAGCCCTGGATCTGGGCGGCGTGCAGGTCGAGCGTCAGCACCCGGTTGGCGCCGGCCTCGGTGATGAGGTTGGCCACCAGCTTGGCGCTGATCGGGGTGCGCGGCGCCGTCTTGCGGTCCTGCCGGGCATAGCCGAAATACGGCACCACCGCCGTCACCCGGCGCGCGCTCGACCGGCGCAGCGCGTCCAGCGTGACCAGCAGCTCCATCAGGTTGTCGTTGGCCGGGTAGGAGGTGGATTGCAGCACGAACACGTCCTCGCCGCGGACATTCTCGTGGATCTCCACGAACACCTCCATGTCGGCGTAGCGCCGGATCAGCGCCCGGGTAAGGGGGATGCCGAGGCTCGCGGCCACCGCCTCGGCCAGGGGCCGGTTGCTGTTGCAGGCAACGATCTTCATGGGTGGCGGCTGTCCCGGTCAGGCGGCAGGCGGTTCTAGCAACCGTTCACCATCCTGTCATCTATCCGCCCCCCTGCTTGTCCCCCGCCGGCTTCGCCTTGGCCAGCGCGTCGGCGCGCCCGACCGCCTGCGTCACCACGTCGCGCACCCCGCCGGACGCCTCGTTGGCCACCACCATCGCCACCTCGCCCCAGAACTGGTCCAGCGAGCCCTGCGGCACCTCGTTCAGCTGCACCACCCGGCCGCGTTCCCGCCCCTGCTCGTCCGTCACCACCCACTGCACCTCCACCCGCGTCGTGGCACCCGCGCCGGGCGCGGTCCTGACCTCGCCGGCCACGGTGAAGTCGGCGCCCTTGGGGGTGTCCTGCACCACGTCGCCCAGGGTGGGCAGCTGCGCCGTCATCAGCCGGGTGAGCGCCGCGTTGCCATCGCCGGGCGCCCCGGTGACGGCCTTGAGGTACAGCACGGGGGGGCGGTTCAGCAGGCTGTGCGGGTCGCTCATCTGCCGCCGCGCCTCGATGCCGGTCAGCAGGGACACGAGCTTGGGCGCCTGCGCCTCGGCCGCCGCCTTGAGCGTGCCGGGCTGGCCGGCGGCCCAGGCGCGCGCCGCCACCGGCTCGCCCTGGCTGGCGCCCTGCGGCACGCCCTGCGGGTTGGTCACGGTGTAGGTCGGCACCACCATGCCGTTCTGCAGCTCGGCCGTCAGCACCAGCCGCCAGTCGGTCTTGCGGGGGGCGGCGGTGGCGAACGCCGGCAGCTCCTGCGCCACCAGCGCGTCGGCCAGCGCGTCGGACCACGCGCGGGCCGCCCCGTCGGTCAGCAGCGAGGCGGTCGGCAGCGGGATGTCCAGCCGGGACGGCGGCGGCTGCGACAGCCGCATGGCGGTGGCGCCAGGCCGCCCGAGGAACGGCTGCGGCAGGTCCCCGCACCCGGCCAGCAAGCCCAACGCGGCCAGCGCCGCCAGCCCCCTAGCTGAGCACACAGCCGAACAGCACCATGAGGACGATCAGCAGGAGGATGAAGATGGGGATGTAGGGCATGCGATCACCGCGACCTGATGGCCGATCGGCCCGCCCCCGGCAAGCGTGCGGCGGCGGTGGCTGAAGAAGTGCTGCTCGTCCGCCAGCGTGTCGTGCCCCAGGACAGTCACCAAGGCCCCGGCGGCGCGCAGCCGGGCGGCGCAGTAGCCCGGCAGGTCGAACAGCCAGTGGCCCGGGCGCCCGCCTGTGAAGAACCGCACATCCGCCGCCTCCCGCGCCAGCACCGCGTCCCGCAGGTCGGCGCCGACCTCGTAGGAGGCCGGGCCGATGCAGGGACCGACCGCGGCCTGCACGCCCTGGCCGCCCATGGCCGCCACCACCGCCTCCAGCACCCCCGCCAGCGCGCCGCGCCACCCGGCGTGAGCCGCCCCCACCACGCCGGGGGCGGTGAACAGCACCGGCGCGCAATCGGCGGTGATGATGCCGAGGCCCAGGCCGGGCCGCCGCGTCACCATCGCGTCCGCCCGCGGGCCGGCGCCGGGCGGCCACGGTTCGTCCACCACCGCCACCGCCGCCCCATGCACCTGGGTGCAACCCACCAGCGCCGATACCCCGATGGCCTCGGCAACCCGGCGGCGGTTCTCCGCCACCGCCGCCGGGTCGTCCGCGCCCGACAGGCTGCAGTTCAGGCTGGCGAACAGCCCGGTGGACACGCCGCCCTCGCGGGTGAAGAAGCCGTGCGGGGCGGGCAGCGTGCTGCGCAAATGCGGGGTCACTCCTCGAACCCGGCGGGCCTGGCCAGCCCCGGCGAGGTGAGCGCCAGCGCCTTGAACAGCGCCCCCATGCGGTCCGGCTCCGCCAGCCGGCGGCCGGCCTCGGTCATGCGCGCGGCCTCCCGCCAGGGCAGCGTCTGCGCCAGCCGGTGGATGCGGCCGAACAGGCCGAGCCGGGTGAGGAACTTGCCCTGCGGCAGCGGGCCGTAGGCGGGCACCCCGGCGTCCCGCGCAAAGGCGGCGAAGTCCACGTGCGCGGTCAGGTCGGCGCTGCCCGGGTCGGCCAGCGGCTCGGCGGGCTTGCCGTCGCGCAGGGCTTGCAGGCTGTCGCCGGGTCCGCTGGCGAGCGGGCCATAATCGAGGAACAGCGCGACCCCCGCCGACGCGCGCAGGCGTTCGCCGAAATAGCGGGCAAGGGCAGGATCACGGAACTCCCTGACTTCTCCCTCTCCCGCTGGCGGGAGAGGGCCGGGGTGAGGGTGGCTCTCGTCTGGGCTCTCCACCCAAGCCCCCTCCGCCACGAACCGCTCGACCCAACCCTCGCCCCGCCGCACGATCTGCCGCACCGGCAGCGCGTCCAGGAACTCGTTGGCCAGCAGGATCAGCGGCCCCCCCGGCAGCTCTTCCACCCGGTCGTGCCACGCCGCATCCGGCACCGCCGCCGCCTGCACCGCCCGCAGCCGCGGCGAGGTCTCGACCAAATGCACCCGCAGCGCCGCCCGGAACGCCGGCGCCACCCGCGCCACCCCGCGCAGCGCGTCCGCCATCAGCGTGCCGCGGCCCGGCCCGGCTTCCGCCAGCACCACCCGCTCCGGCCGCCCCATCCCCTCCCAGGTGACGGCCGCCCACGCCCCCAGCACCTCGCCGAACGCCTGGCTGATCTCGGGCGCCGTGGTGAAGTCGGCGAACGGGTCGTGGGTGGCGTAATACTGCGCGTTGGCCCGCGCCATGAAGGCGTCCAGCCGCTCCACCTAAGCCGCCAGCACCCGGCGGGAGCGCGCGTAGCCGATCAGCCCCAGCCCCGCGATCAGCATGGGCAAGGACAGCAGCTGCCCCATGGTGGTGCCGTCGAAGAAGTAGCCCTTGAACGAATCCGGCTCGCGGAACAGCTCCCCCGTGCTGCGGGCGATGGCGTAGCCGACCAGGAACACCCCCGTCAGCGTGCCGAACCGCGCCCGCACCGCCTCGCGCCGGGCCAGCACCCACAGCACGCAGAACAGCAGCAGCCCCTCCAGCAGCGACTCGTAGAGCTGGCTCGGATGCCGCGGCTCCGGCCCGGCGTTGGGAAAGATCATCGCCCAGGGCAGCCAGTCCGGCGCCGGGCGGCCCCAAAGCTCGCCGTTGATGAAGTTGGCGATGCGGCCGAACCCCAGCCCGATCGGCACCACCACCGCCAGCCGGTCGGCGAAGCCCAGCAGCGGGATGCGCTGGCGGGCGCAGAAGACGATGAGCGCCACCCCCACCCCCAGCACGCCGCCGTGGAAGCTCATGCCGCCCTGCCACACCGCGAGGATGGACGCCGGGTTCTCCAGGAAGCGGCCCGGCTGGTAGAACAGCACGTAGCCGAACCGCCCGCCCAGCACGACGCCGAGCGTGGCCCAGGTCAGGAAATCGTCGGTTTGCAGCTGCGTCGCCACCGCCGGGCCGCGCAGCACCAGCCGCCGCATGACGCGCCAGCCCAGCAGCAGGCTGCCGATGTAGGCCAGCGCATACCAGCGGATGGCGAACGGCCCGATCTGCACCAGCGTCGGGTCGAAGCCGGGGAACATCAGCACGGGAATCATAAATAGGGGTCCGGCGTGGCCAGGTAGTCGGTGATGTAGCGGCGCACGCCTTCCTCCATGACGGTGAACGGCGCGTCGTAGCCGGCGGCGCGCAGCCGCCCCGTGGTGGCCTGGGTGAAGGACTGGTAGCCGGCGCGCAAGCCCGGCGGCATGTCGATGTACTCCGCCCGCTCCGTCACGTCGCAGGCGCGGCACACCGCCTCCGCCAAATGCTGGTAGGACCGCGCGTTGCCGGTGCCGACGTTGAACAGCCCGCTCACCTCCGGCCGCGCCAGCAGCCACAGCATGATGGCCACCGCATCCCCCACCCAGACGAAGTCCCGCATCTGCTGCCCGTCCGCCACGCCCTGCCGCAGCGAGCGGAACAGCTTGGGCGCGTGCCCCTCTAGCACGTCGTCGTGCTTGACCTTCACCACCGAGACCATGCCGCCCTTGTGGTACTCGTTCGGCCCATAGACGTTGAAGAACTTGAGCCCCGCCCACTGCGGCGGCCGCGGCCCCCCGGCCTGCACGACCTTGGCCACCCGCAGGTCGAAGGCGTGCTTGCTCCAGCCGTACAGGGTCGTAGGCCGCAGGAACGGCAAAGCGTCCAGGTCGTCCTCGAACCCGGCGCTCCCGTTGCCGTAGGTGGCGGCCGAGGAGGCGTAAACCAGCCGCACCTGCCGCTCCGCGCACCATCGCCACAGCATCCGCGGCAGTTCGACATTGGCTTTCCACACTGCGTCGCCGTCCGTGGCGGACGTGTCGCTGATGGCGCCCAAGTGGAACACCATCTCGATGGGCGGGGCAGCGGCGAGGAACCCGTCCAGCTCCTCCGGCGGCAGCAGCCGGGCCGGCGGGCGCCGCAGGTTGCGCCACTTGCCGCCGGAGCCGAGCCAGTCCGCCACCACGACCTCGTGCCCGGCCTCCGCCAGCGCCGCGTTCAGGTTGGAGCCGATGAAGCCGGCGCCGCCGGTGACCAGGATCATGCGGCGGGGTTATAAGGGGCGCGGCAAGGGCAGGAAAGGACGCAACCGGTGGAGATCGCGCTCAAAGGCCTGTTCGCCACCCCCGTCGCCGCCATCCAGGTGCCGGACGCGCCCGCCCGCAACGCCCGGCTGGAACGCGCCATCCTCGCCCGCCGCGCCGCCCACCCCTCGCTGCACTCCTCCAACGCCGGCGGCTGGCACTCCGCGCGGGACCTGGCCGAGTGGGGCGGGGAGGACGCCGCCCACATCCTCGCCCTCGCCCAATCCGCCGCCACCAAGCTGACCGCGGACCGTGCCGGCCAGCCGGTGCGCCCGCGCTGGGTGGTGCAGGCCTGGGCCAACGTCAACGGACCCGGCGACGCCAACATCTGCCACTACCACCCCGGCGCGTTCTGGTCCGGCACCTACTACGTGGCCGATGGCGGCTGCGCCGCCGACCCGTCGCTCGGCGGCGAGTTCGAGATGCTGGACCCGCGCGGACCCGCCCCGGCCATGTACGCCCCCACGCTGCAATTCGCCGGCGAGGACGGCCGCTCCGCCGGCAGCGCCGAGACCATAGCACCCCGCCCCGGCCTGATGGTGCTGTTCCCGTCCTGGCTGCAGCACCAGGTCCGCCCTTACCGCGGCACGGCGCTGCGCATCTCCCTCGCCTTCAACCTGGCCGTCTGATGGATACCAGGCTCGCCCCGCCGCGGCAGGCCGAGATCCTCGCCCTGGCGCGGCAGGCCGGGCGCGTGTCGGTGGAGGAGCTGGCCGCCCGCTTCGCCGTGACGCCGCAGACCATCCGGCGCGACCTGAACGAGATGTGCGAGCAGCGCCGGCTCACCCGCGTCCACGGCGGCGCGATCGTGGCGGGCGGGGTGGAGAACCTGGCCTACGAGGCGCGCAAGCTGGTCGCCCCCTCGCACAAGCGGCTGATCGGCGAGGCCGCCGCCGCCCACGTGGCGGACCACTCCTCCCTGTTCATCAATCTCGGCACCACGACGGAGGAGGTGGCGCGCGCCCTGTCCGGCCACGCCGGGCTGCTGGTCATCACCAACAACCTGCACGTCGCCGCCGGGCTGTACCGCAACCCGGCGGTCGAGGTGGTGCTGGCCGGCGGCGTGGTGCGGCGCGACGGCGGCATCATCGGCGCGTCCGCGGTCGAGCACATCCGGCAGTTCCGGGTGGACCTGGCGGTGGTCGGCACCTCGGCGATCGACGCCGACGGCACCCTGCTCGACTTCGACGTGCGCGAGGTGCAGGTGAGCCAGGCGATCATCCGCAACGCGCGCCGGGTCATGCTGGTGGCGGACGGCAGCAAGTTCATGCGCGCCGCCCCGGTGCGGATCGCCCACCTGGCGGAGGTGGACCTGCTGGTGACGGACCGGCTGCCCTCGGCGGCGGTGGCCGCGCTGTGCGAGCGCCACGGCGTGGCGGTGGAGGAGGCCGGCGGGCCGGAGGAGGAACGCGCGGAGGAGCGACCAGAAGAGCGAGGCGAGGAATGAGCGGCATGGACGGCGTGGACCAGTGGCACGCGGCGAACCGCGCGATGTGGGATGAGAGCGTGCCGGTGCATGTGGGTTCCCAGTTCTACGACGTGCCCGCGCTGCGGGCCGGCACGGCGCAGCTCTACCCGATCGAGCAGGCGGAGCTGGGCGGCGTGTCCGGCCTCGACGTGCTGCACCTGCAATGCCATTTCGGCTACGACAGCCTGCTGCTGGCGCAACGGGGCGCGCGGGTGACCGGGCTGGACTTCTCCGCCCCCGCCATCGCCGCCGCGCGCGGCTTGGCGGCGGAGCTTGGCCTGGCCGATCAGGCGCGCTTCGTGGCGGCGAACCTGTACGACGCCGTCCAGGCGCTCGACGCCCCGGGCCGCTTCGACCTGGTTTTCGTCAGCTGGGGCGCGTTGATGTGGCTGCACGACATCCGGGGCTGGGCCGCCATCGTGGCGCATTTCCTCAAGCCGGGCGGCTGGCTCTACCTCGCAGAGGGGCACCCGGTCGCCTGGACCGTGCACGGCGCGCCCGCGGACGGGGCAGGCCTGCGCTACGACGTGCCGTATTTCCGTTCGGGGCCGATCCGGGACGACAACGGCCGCGACTACGCGGACGAAACGGTGGTCCTCGCCGCCGCCGGCACCCACGTCTTCCTGCACCCGCTCGGCACCGTCGTCACCGCCCTGATCGACGCCGGCCTGGCGCTGGAGTACCTGCACGAGCACGACGCCGTGCCCTGGCGGATGTACGACGGCCTGCGCCGCGACCCGGACCGGATGTATCGCTGGCCGGACCAGCGCTGGCTGCCGCTCGCCTTTTCGCTGTCCGCACGCCAGCGCCAGGGGCCGCGAGGAATGCCTCCGCCGCATGTCGGGCGCCGTGCCGGCTGATGTCCCCGTCACGCCCGGGCGAAGGCGCCCAAAGGTCCGCGTCCTCCCCACAACCCCCCCCTCCGTCATGCCCGGACTTGATCCGGGCATCCACGCGAGGGCAGCGCACGTGCTCCTGGCCGCCCTGGCGTTGGTGCCAGCAACGGCCCGCCCCGGTCGCGCCGCAGCGGCGTGGGTGCCCGGACCAAGTCCGGGCATGACGGTGCTTGAAGGCAGCCGCAGCACCTACCAGAGTTAGCCCAGCAAACAAAAGCTTGCGCCCGTCCACACCGCGTGTTCTTATTCCGTTCGTGAGCAGCCCGTATCCCTCTCCCACCCCAGAGCCAAACCCAGAGCCGGCCGCCGCCGCACCCCGCGACGGCCAGGCCGCCCTGGACGCGCAGCGCGCCGACGCCGACGCGCACGGCCTGGCCCTGGTGCGCCGCTTGGCCGACCTCAGCCTCGAGCTGGCCACCGCCTTGCAGGCCAACGCCCTGACCCAGGTGCACATCGCCAACACCCTCGCCGAGCCGGTGCCGGACGCCAGCACCGCCGCCTTCGACCGCATCGCCCGCTGCGCCCGGCGCACCGTGCTGATGCTGCGCCACCTGGCCCAGCCGCAGCACCCTGCTCGCATCGGCCCCGACCGCGCGGCCACCCGGCAGCGCGTGCTGCGCGCCGTGGAGGACGCGATCCA
>CAXTJU010000026.1:0-42580 GCA_964244655.1 uncultured Acetobacteraceae bacterium
AGCTCGGGGAAGTGCGTCACCAGCAGCTTCTCCGGCGCGTCGCGCACGCTCGCCGGGTCGTTGACCACCAGGGTGCGGGGGTGGATGTGCTCCAGCATGTGGGTGGCAGTGATGTAGGCCATGTCGAACGGCGGGTCCTGCCGCATCAGCACCACGTCCATGCTGGCCAGGTCGAGCCGGGACGCGGGGCCGAAGCTGAAATGCGCCCCCGCCACCCGCTGCACCGTCACCGGGCGGGCCACGGCGGTGAGCCGCTCGGTCAGCGCGCCCCCGGGGCCCCCTTCTGGCGATGTCTTGCCTTCCGCCAGGCTCATGCCGCGCATGTCGTAGTGCCACAGGGCGTGGCCGCGGCGCTGGGCTTCCAGCATCAATGCGAAGGTCGAGTCCGCATCGATGTTCACGGTCTCGATCGGGTCCATCTGGACGGCAACCCTGAGGGGGCGTGGCATGGCGGGCATCCCGGCTGTGGCGCGGCAGACGTAGCAGATTGATCGGGGGAGGGAACGGGATGGCTCGCGGCTCGTTATGCCGCAACGACTGACGATACACGAGAGGAATGGTTATGAGATTGACCCTTGCTGCGGCCCTGCTGGCCGCGGCCACCACGGTGTCCGCATTCGCCCAGGGCACGGCGCCGACCACCGGCAATGCTGTTGGCAACGCCACTGGGCTGAATACGCCCAACTCGCCGGTGAACACGACGCCGGACGCGACCACGACGGCGCCGAGCGCGGTGCAGACCAAGAACACCGCGCACCGCACCAGCGCCGCCCCCGTGCCGGGCCGCAACAGCTTCACGATGAACGAGGCGGCGGCGCGCATCACCAAGGCCGGCTACACGGCGGTGACCGGCCTCAAGAAGGACAACCGCGGCATCTGGCGCGGCCAAGCCACCAAGGACGGCAGCCCGGTCGCCGTCTCGCTGGACTATCAGGGCACCGTAACCGGTCAATAAGCCGGCCGGCAAGCCACTGCAAACATTGGAAGGGATAGCGCCATGCGCACCATCGCCCATCTTTATGACAGCTACACATCCGCCCAGAGCGTTGTGACGGAGCTGGAGAGCGCCGGCTTCTCGCACGACCAGGTCAGCATCGTCGCCAACCAAGGCTCATCGTCCACGGGCACGACGGGCGCCATAACTGGTGCCCGCACGACCGGCATGGGCACAACGGGCACGAGCACGACCGGCATGGGCACGACCGGCATGGGCACCACGACCGGCACCGGAGCGGTCGGCCAGACTGTGGCCTCCGAGCCGGCCGCGACTGGTGCCGGCACCGGCGCTTCCGTCGGCACGTTGCTGGGCGGCGGCGCAGGCCTGCTCGCCGGCATCGGCGCGCTGGCCATCCCCGGCGTCGGCCCCGTCGTGGCGGCCGGTTGGCTCATCGCCACCCTGACCGGCGCGGGCGCCGGCGCCGCGGCTGGCGGGTTGCTTGGCTCGCTGACCGGCGCGGGCGTGTCCGAGGACAACGCCAACGTGTACACCGAGGGCGTCCGCCGCGGCAGCACGCTCGTCACCGTGCGGGCCGAGGACACTCAGGCGGCGCAGGCGGAGACGATCATGCAGCGCTACCACCCGGTGGACATCGCCCAACGCGGCGCAGACTACCGCTCCACCGGCGACTGGTCGCGCTTCGACGAGACGCGCGGCACCATGACGGCCGAGGAGATGCAGGCGGAGCGGACGCGCGTCGGCACCCGCACCGGCATTTGACAACGCAAGCCGCCCGGGCCTTCGGGGCCGGGCGGCTGACGCCTGCGGGATCAGTCCATGACGATCACGGCCCACGCCATCCCGATCCTGTCGGACAACTATTGCTGGCTGCTCCGCGACGACCACTCCGGTTTCGTCGGCGTCGTTGACCCGGCGGAGCTCGGTCCTGTCGTGGACGCGATCGAGGCGGAAGGCGGGCGGCTAGATTGCATCCTGCTGACCCACCACCATGACGACCACATCGCCGCCGTGGAGCCCATCCGGTCCCGCTACGGTGCCGCCGTCATCGGCGCGGCGGCGGACGTGCATCGCCTGCCCAGGCTTGATCAGGCCGTGCGTGAGGGTGAAGTCGTGCCGCTCGGCAGCGCGTCGGCCCGGGTCATCAATACGCCGGGTCACACGGTCGGGCACGTCTCTTACTTTATCGAGCCCGGCGCGGTCCTGCTGTGCGGCGACACGTTGTTCAGCCTTGGCTGCGGCCGGTTGCTGGAAGGCACGGCGGCCGACATGTTCGCCAGCCTGCGCAAGTTGGCCGCCTTGCCGGCAAATGCGCTGGTCTGTTGCGGCCATGAATACACCCGGGGCAATGCCCGCTTCGCCCTGACGGAGGAGCCGGACAACGCCGCCCTGCACCGCCGGGCCCATGCGGTGGACCAGGCGCGGCAGGCCGGCCAGGCTACGGTGCCGACCCGGCTCGGGGCCGAGTTGGCGGAAAACCCGTTCCTGCACGCGGCGGACGTGGCGGCGCTGGGCGCCATGCGGACGCGCAAGGATCGCTTCCGTTGAGGCTGCTCCACTCGCCGTTCAGCCCGTTCGCCCGCAAGGTCATGGCCTGCGCCGTGGCGCGCGGGATCGACGGCCAGATTACCTTGGCGCCCGTCACGGGCGAGCATCCGGACCTGGTAGCCGTCAACCCGCTCGGCAAGTTGCCGTGCCTGGTGACGGATGACGGCACGGCGCTGTTCGACAGCCGGGTGATCTGCGAGTTCCTGGACGGGGTGGGCGACGTGTTCCCGATGTTTCCTGCCCACGGCGCCCGCTTCCGTGCGCTGCGGTTCCAGGCGCTGGCGGACGGCATCGCGGACGCTGCGGTGCTGCGCCGGGGCGAGCAGGGCCGCCCGGCGGAGGCGGCGCGGGACGGGGTGATCGCGGTGCAGCGCAGCAAGGTCGCCCGCGCGCTGGATGCGCTGGAGGCGGACGTTCCGGCGGCGCACGTGGACATCGGGGTGATCGCGGTCGCGTGCGCGCTGGGCTACCTGGACCTGCGCTTCGCCGGCGAGCCGTGGCGGGAGGGCCGTCCGAAGTTGGCAGGCTGGTACGAGACGATCGCGCAGCATCCCTGCATGACCGGCACCCATCCCAGCTAAACAGGTGTCCAGAGGACTTCGTCCTCTGGCGGGGTTCGGGGCAGAGCCCCGAGCTTGCCTCAGTCCCGCTTCGCCCGCACCGTCCGCGTGCTGGCCACGTCCAAATCCATCACTGCCGCCTTTGCCGCCGCCCGCAGCCGCAGGGTGCCGCCCGCGTCCGGCGCCACCAGCTCGCGCAGCCGCCGCGTCGTCTCGGCGTCGCCGGCCTGCTCGGCCAGCGCGAGGGCGTGGCCCAGCCGCAGGGTGGCGGTCGCCGGGTCGCGCTCCAGCGCTTCCAGCCCCTCTTGGATGGCGCGCGCCTTTTCCGCCTGGCCGGAGTAGTGCGCCACCTGGGCGTCGATCCGCGCGGACAGCCCGGCATTCTCCGTCCAGGTGACGGTGACGGGCGCGCCGGGGGCGGACTGCTCGGCCCCGCCATCCTGCCAGACGATGCTGGGGCGGCAGACCAGCATCTGCTCGCCCAAGGCCAGCGGGGTCAGCGCGAAGGTGGCGAAGTAGTCCTGCGTGCCCTCGCCCCACGCGCCCAGCGGCACATCGACGGCGCGGGCATCGACGGGGCGCAGCTTGGCCGTGAGGTCAATCTCGGTGGGAAAGGACTGCTTCACCGCCACCAGCCGGGCGTTCTTCGGCATCCAAAGCCGCAGCCGCACGTCTGCCACCGACTTGGCCATGGCGGCGGCCAGCGTGTCGCGGAAGTCCTGCGCCAGGCTGGCGGGCTGCGCCACCAGCTGCACCGTGCCCAGCAGGTGCCCCGCGATCACCCGCAGCTGCGCCGGCGACCAGTCCAGTCCCACGCCGCGGCAATCGGCCTGGAAGGTGCCGGCGCACTGCCGCAGCACCGCCTCCAGCTGGGTCTCGTCCCCGGCGTCGTTCTGCCCGTCGGTCAGCAGGATGGCCTGGCCGAGCGCGCCGGGCCGCTGGCGGAACTGCCCCAGCGCCTCGGCCAGGGCGAGCGACATCACCGTGCCGCCGGACGCCTCCAGCCGCTGCACCGCGTGGTGCGCGGCGCGCCGCCCCGCCTCGTCCATGGCCGTGAGGCCCAGCGCCAGCCGGGCGCGGCCGTCGAACGCCACTACGAAGGCCTCGGTGTCTGAATCCATCTGGTCGATGGCGACGCGCAGGGCGTGCTTGAGCGCCTGCATCTTGTCGCCGCTCATGGAGCCGGACTTGTCCGCCACCAGCCCCACCACCCGGTGCGCCTTCACCGTGGGGGCGGCGCCGTCGGCGGAGAGGCTGAACACCGCGTCCGCCCGGGTGCCGCCGGCGGGCAGGTTCTGGTTCAGGAAGGTTTCGACCTGGAAGCGCATGGCTCAGCCCCGCATCGCCTGCTCGGCGTGGTTGCGCAGGCCATCCATCAGCCGCTCCCGCACCTCGCCCAGTTGCTGCACCGCGGCCTCGCGCTTGGCCCGGTTGTCGCGGTCGATCTGCAGGCCCTTGTCGATGGTGGCCAGCATCTTGTCCGTCACCCGGCTCAGCGTGTCCACGTCGCCCGCCATGTCGCCCTGGGTGGTCTTGGCCAGGGTGTAGGCGCGGTCCAGCGCCTCCACGCCGATCTCCTGCAACTCGCGGCCGATGCGGCGGCGGGCGGCGGTGGCCTCGCTGGCGCGGCTGATCTGGTTGAGCGCCGCCACCCGCACGATGGCGCCCTTGAGGTCCGGCAGGTCGAACAGCAGGGTGTCCAGCGTGTTCTGGATCTCGATCCGCCCGGCCTGCTGCGCGGTGCGGATCTGCGGGATGGCCAGCACGCCGCGGGTGAACGCCACGTGCATGCGCACCAGCCGGGTCTCGAACGCGTTGACCTGCTCCGCCATGTCCCGCAGCTTGGCCAGGCCGACCGCGTCGCGGCTGGTGGCCAGCACCAGCCGTTGCGTCTCGAAGCCGTCGCGCATCCGCATCAGCGCCTGCTGCCCGGCGGCCACCCACACCTCCAGCTCGCGCAGGTTTGCCTCCGTCGCGTCCAGCAGCCGGTCCAGCCCGGCGTTGCTGGCCTTGAGCTTGCCCAGGTGCACCTCCGCCTTGCGCTCGATGGCGGCCATGTGGTCCACCACCTGCTTCTGCATGGCGCGGAACCGGCGCAGCGCGGAGACGTAGCGGCCGACGATGGGCAGCCGCGCCAGGAACCCGGCGCGGCCCTCCACCTCCCGCCGGACGCCGGGCAGGTCGAGCATCTTGAGCCCCGTGGCAAGTTCCGTGACCAGCGCACCGGCGGTGCCGATCTCGTCGGCGCGCACGCCGGTCAGCAGCTGGTCCAGGAAGCCCGACAGCTTGCGCTGCGGCCCGGCGCCGAAGGTGGCCACCGTGTTGCTGTCCGCCACGCTGACGCTGGCCGCGATCACCGCGACCTGCTGCTTGCGCGGGGCGTCGAAGCGGGCGGTGTCCACCATGTCGGCCGGGGCCAGCTGCAACGCGAGCGAGGGGGCTTCGGCGGTCGTGTCGGTGCTCACGCGCGGCATCCTTCGGTTGGCGGGGCGGAAAATAGGCCAGGAGTGGGTCGGGGGCCATGCCAGCCTTCTTTACGGCCCCGCTTCGTGAAGCTTTGGCGAAAGCTGCCTGGCCGAACCGGAGCACCCCGGCGTGTCTCCGCCTGCTGCGCCGGGTTCGCTGCCAGCTATGGAAACTGTGTGGCTCAATGGGTTATGGTGCGGCTGCCCTCGTCCTCGCAGCAGGCCAGTCCCTGGCCTGGCAGCCCGGGGTGGGTCCCGCACCGCTCCCCCTATGATTGACGGATCGTTAACTCGATCATAGTCGGGCGGCACAACGAACCCCGGATTATGCAATGAAGCGGTCATTCCTGAAGGCTTCCACCGCGTGGGTCGCGGCAGCGTCGCTTTTCCAAGCCGTGGCGATCGTGCCCGCCTACGCCGCCGCCCCGGCCGAGCCCGCGGTCACGCTGGCCACCACGACCACCTCCGCCGGCGCTGCCCAAGCGCGCGACCCGGCGGCAGCGACCGTGCTGACCACGCAGCAGAAGATCGCCCTGCTGCGGCAGAAGGTGAAGTACGTGTTCGTGCTGTTCCAGGAGAACAACTCGTACGACCACTACTTCGGCACCTACCCCGGCGCCAACGGGCTGACCTCCACCTACCCGGGCGCCCAGCCGAGCGACCCGTATGCCCAGCCGGCCACCGCGTTCGGCAGCTACAACAGCCTGCTGCGCAACACCGATGGCAGCTACTCCACCGTCTCGCCGTTCCTGGCGCCGCGCAGCATCGTCAACCAGGCCGGCAACACGGTGCAGCTCTACCCGGAGGACCTGTACTCGGTCGATCACAGCCACAGCGGCTACCAGAACGACTTCCACTACGACCAGGCCACCAAGTCCGCCGCGCTGAACGACGGCTACCCGCTGGACGAGGAAGGGCTGCACTTCTCCGCCAACGCCTCGACCGCCGCCACCGTGGTCAACAGCACCGGCGTGGCGCCGACCACGCTGCCGACGCTGCAGACCAAGCAGAAGGCCTACATCCCGGTCACGCACATCGATTGTGACACCATCCCGATCCTGTGGCAGTACGCCGACCGCTTCACCCTCTTCGACAACTTCCACCAAACCGAGACCGGGCCATCCACGCCCAACGCCATTGCGCTGATCGCCGGCCAGTCCGGCGACACCCAGTGGGTCAAGCACCCGAACGAGGCGGACCCGGTAGGCCTCACCCTGCCAAACCTGACCGACAGCGCGCCGTTCCCCGGCAGCGTCTCCGACACCGCGGCCGTCCAGCCGCCCTACGGCCCGGATGAGTCGATCAATCCTACGTCGCCAACCGGCCCGTTCATCTCGGCCACGCCGCAGATTCCGCTCACCTTCGCCACCTCCATGCTGTCCTTCGCCGGCAGCAACATCGGCGCCATCATCCGCTCCGACGAGCACGCGCTGGCCGACCTGTCCGACGTGCAGCACGACATCGCGGCCATCGCGGTGAAGAACCCGGCGGTCGATTGGGGTTGGTATCAGCAGGGCTACGGGCCGGAGCCGTTCGACGGCACCGCCATCAGCGAGAACGGCGGCAGCTACGCCTATGCCGCAGCCCCCGAGCACGCCTCCTACGTGGTGCACCACAACGGGCCGCAGTATTTCGGCTATCTCGGCGACAATCCGCAGGAGCTGGCCCACCTGCACGGCCTGTCGCAGTTCTACACGGACGTGCAGAACCAGGCGCTCTCGGCCAAGGGCGGCGTGTACTACGTGCGCGGCGGCTACTACAACAATGACGGGCTGTCGCCGATCGACCCGAACCCGGCGGTGAAGAAGGCCTTCCCCGGCAACGACGACCACCCGAACTATTCCGACCAGCAGATCAGCGAGGCGTTGCTGGCCGACTCGGTCAATGCCATCGTCGCCAGCCCGTACTGGCCGGACAGCGCCATCATCATCACCTGGGACGAGACGGACGGCCAGTACGACCACCAGCCGGAGCAGTTCCGCACCTACGGGCCGGACGGCAAGCCGGAAACCGGCGGGCCGCGCATCTCGACGCTCATGCTCTCGCCGTTCGCCGCGGCGCACACGGTCAGCCACGTCTACAGCGAGCACAGCTCCGTCATCAAGTTCATCAACGAGGTGTACGGGCTGACCCCGCTGGCGGACCTGCCGGATGAGCTGGCCGCCCGCTCGGCCGGCGCCGGCAACGCCGCGTTCAACGGCCCCAACGGCCCGCAGGCCAACCTCGGGCCGGCCGACGACTTCGTGACGATGGGCGACATGACGGAGGCGTTCGACAACGACCGGCTGCTGGGCAACGTGGCTCCGCTGCCCGCCTCCTACGCCGCCATCCCGGCCGCCACCGTGCACGGCCTGCCGCAGTATGCCGGCGGCGGCTGCACCGCGCTGGGCATCACGCCGACCGACTACCCGAACGGCTACGCGGTCGGCGCCGAGAACGACCCGCCGCCGATCGACTTCAACCCGCGCCCGGTGCTCAGCCCCGGCAATCCCTACCTCAACACCAACAACAACACCGGCGGCGCCTCCACCGGCCCGTGGCCGAACTGAGGTGAAGCTGCTTCCCGCCGCAGCGATGCTGGCCGCCGCCCTGCTCGCGGCGGTCGGCCCAGCGCCCGCGCTGGCGCCCGCGTCGGCATCTGGGGCGACGCCCGACACGCTGGGCCGGGTGCGGGCGGCGGGCCGCCTGGCCTGCGGCACGGTGTCCGAGCCGCAGGACTGGAACAAGGACGACCTGCACGGCGCGCTCGAACCGCTGGACATCGCCATGTGCCAGGCAGTGGCGGTGGCCGCCCTGGGCGCCGGCGCCGCGGTGACCGTGGCGCGCTACCCGGCAGAGCAGGACGCGGAGGCCGCGCTGAAGGCCGGCGCGGTCGATCTGGTGGCCGGGGTGACGCCGGGGGTGACGCCGGTGTTCCAGTACGGCATCCGGTTCAGCCCGCCGGAGTTCTATGACGCCCAGGGTTTCCTGGTGCGGCGCGATGCGGGGGCGGCCGACCTCGCCGGGCTGGCGGGCAAGGTCGTCTGCTACGTCGAGGGCACTGACTCGGAGCGCGTGCTGCAATCCCGCCTGGCCGCCCGCGGCATCGCTGCCCTGCGCGAATCCTGGCAGGAGCAGGGCGAGCTGGACGACGCGTTGCTGACCGGGCGCTGCCAGGCCGTCAGCGCCGACTTGTCCAAGCTGGCCGAGACCCGCGCCAGCTTCCACGACCCGGCCGCCTTCGCCTTCCTGCCCGAGACGCTGACCCTGCACCCGGCCGCCCTCGCCTACCGCCAGGGGGACGAGCGCTGGGCGGCGCTGGTGGATTGGACGCTCCACGCGCTGGTGTCCGCCGAGGCGCTGGGCGTCACCAAGGCGTCCATCGCCCACACCCCCGCCAGCGACGACCCGGCGCTGCAACGCCTGACCGGCGCCGACTGGGCCACCGCCAGCGCGCTCGGCATGCCGCATGACTGGGCGGAGAAGGTGGTCGAGGCGGTCGGCAACTACGGCGAGATCTACGACCGCTCCGTGGGCCGCCACTCGCCACTCGACCTGCCCCGCGGCCTCAACGCGCTGTGGACGCAAGGAGGGCTGATGCACCCGATGCCGGTGCAATGAGCCTGCCGCTTCCTATGAGTTCATCCCGGAGAGTTCCCACCATGGTCCGTCTTAGCCTCGCCGCCGCCCTCGCCCTCGCCGCCCTGCCCTCGGCACGGGCCGCCACGGTGGCCTATGACTTCAGCACCGTTCCCGGCGTCAGCGCGCCGACGACCACGTCGCTCGGCGGCCTGGCGGTCACCCCGTTCACGCTGGACGGCGCGACCTTCAGCTCGCCCTCCGACCCCGCCGCCTACACGGTGGGCGCGATGAGCGCGCTGTCCGCCACGCTGCCGTCCGCGGTGCTTTCGTCCGGCGGGACCGTCGCGGCCTTGGACATCATGTTCTCCGTGCCGCAGACCGCCATCTCGTTCGGCTTCGCCCTCGACGCCTTCTTCGCCGCCGGCGATACGCTCACCCTCACGCCCAACGTGGGCGCGCCGACGACGGCCACGACCACCCTCGCAGTCGGCGACTTCTACCCGTCCGGCACGCTGTCCTATGCGGGCGCCGCGTTCACCAGCGTCGCCATCACCAGCGCCGACGGGCTTGACCTCGGCAACCTGACCACCAACAGCACCGCCGTCCCGGAGCCCGCGTCGTTCGCCCTGCTCGCGGCCGGCCTGCTCGGCCTGGCGGGCCTGCGCCGCCGCGCGTGACCGCTCCTTGCTCCCTGTCCCCTTGAGGGAGAGGGTCGGGGTGAGGGGGGGCCACGCGCACTGCCGACGGCGCGCGGCTCCTTCCTACTCTCCCGGCTCAATCGCTCCCGTCTCGATAGCTCGGGTCCGGCCGGCCGGGCGGTCGAGCACGGAGCGGCCGAACAGGCTGGCGACCAGCTCCGTCAGCAGCCGGGCGGTGCGGCCGCGCTCGTCTAGGAACGGGTTCAGCTCCGCCACCTCCACCGAGCCGACCAGGCCGCTGTCGTGCAGCATCTCCATGATGAGGTGCGCCTCCCGGTAGGACGCGCCGCCCGGCACCGCCGTGCCGACGCCGGGGGCTTGCGCCGGGTCCAGGAAGTCGGCGTCGAGGCTGACGTGCAGGTGCGCGTCGCCCAGCCCGCCCAGGATGCGGCGCAGCAGGGCCGCCACGCCGAATTCGTCGATCATGCGCATGTCCGTGCAGGCGATGCCGGCCGCGGCCACCCGGCGCCGCTCCTCCCGGTCCACCGAGCGCAGGCCGAACAGGTGCATGGCGGCCGGCTCCACCGCTGCCGGGCCGTCCCCGTCCAGCAAGCCGCGCAGGCTGGGCTCCCCCGTCAGGAACGCGACCGGCATGCCGTGCATGTTGCCGGTAGGGCTGGAGGCCGGGGTATTGAAGTCGGCATGGGCGTCCAGCCACAGCACGGCTAGCTTGCGCCCCTGCGCCCGGCAGTGCCGCGCGACGCCGCTGACTGTGCCGAACGACATCGCGTGGTCGCCGCCCAGGAACAGCGGCGTCCCGCCCTGCTGCGCCACCATGTGGCACTGCGCGGCCAGGGCGCGGGTCCAGGCCTGCACCTCGCCCCAGCGGCGGCAATCCGGCTCCTCCTGCGCGATGGGCGGCGGAGGCGGGACGTCGCCATGGTCGGCCACGCGGTGGCCCAGGTCCCGCAGCGCATCCAGCAGCCCGGCGGTGCGGAACGCCGCCGGGCCCATTAGCGGCCCGCCGACCCCGGACCCGCACTCGATGGGGCAGCCGAGCACGCGGATGAGGCGGGGCGGAGCGATGTCGGTGGGCATGGGGCGGGTCCGTTGCGTTTGCCCGGTCAGACCACACAAGGCGACCGGCGGCAAACCAGCCCAGGTCGGGGGAGGCGGGCCTGCCCGGACCACTGTTTCCGATTTCTTAGCCGTTTCAAACGAAGCTTGGGACGCCCGAGATGACTGGGTGGCCGATGCAAAATGACGGAACAGACTTCATCATGGCGACTACCTGGACCCGGCAGGAGCGGCCACCTGCCCTAAACCGCTCCATGAAATGGTTGAGCGCCCTGGGCGCCGCCGTGATGGCCGGCATGCTGGCGCTCACCGCTGGCATGGTGTTCCAGGCGCGGGCGGATGCCTGGGAGCAGGCGCGCCAATCATCGGCCAACCTCGCGCTTGCCCTTGAACGGGACATCGCTCGCAACCTGGGAGTACTTGATCTCTCGTTGCAGGGGGCGGCGGAGGCACTCAAGCTGCCCGGAGTCGACCAGGTGAGCCCAGCCATCCGCCAGGCCGCCATCTTCGACCGCGCGGCCGCTGCGGATTACGTTGGCGCCGTGCGCGTGCTGGATGCATCCGGCGCAATCGTGGCGGACTATGCGCCCACCCAGGTCATGCGGCCCTACCTGGCGGACCGGGACTATTTCGCGGTCCACAAGGACCATGACGATGTTGGGCTGTATGTCAGCCAACCCTTGCGCAGCCGCTCGCTCGGCGGTGCGCCGATCATCGTGCTGAGCCGTCGGCTGACGGCCCGCGACGGCGGGTTCGGCGGCGTTGTCACGGGCGAGCTCAACGTGGCCTACTTTGACCGCTTGTTCGAGAAGTTGGATGTCGGCAAGAACGGCAACATCGCGCTCTACAGCATGGAAGGCCGCATGATCGCGCGCCTACCCTACAACAAGGCGGACTTCGGCCGGGACATGACCGGGTCCGAGCACTTCAGCCAGGTAAGGGCGACCGAGTCCGGCAGCTACGCGGCAAGATCGTCGGTGGACGGAGTCGAGCGGCTCTACACCTTCCGCCATGTGGGCAACTTGCCGCTGATCATCACCGTAGGCCGCTCCGTCGCCGACATCGACGCCGCCTGGCAGAACCGGACCCTTGTCATGGTCAGCATCCTGGGCGTGCTCTGCGTCGGCACGGGGGTGCTGTGCGCGTGCTTCCGGCGGGAGATGCTGCGCCGCATCAGGGCGGAAAGCGCGCTGACGGAGCGGGCGGAGGGCTTGGCCGTGATGGCGGCGACGGACGGGCTGACCGGGCTTGCCAACCGCCGCGCCTTCGAGACGGAGCTCAACCGGGCATGGCGCCAGGGCGTGCGCACCAAGGGCACCCTGGCGGTGCTGATGCTGGATGCGGACTGCTTCAAGTCCTATAATGACCGGTATGGCCATCAGGCTGGGGACGACGTGCTGCGCAGCATCGCCGGCTGCATCAAGGGCAGCAGCAACCGGCCGTTCGACTGCGCGGCGCGCTATGGCGGCGAGGAGTTCGTCGTCCTGCTGCCCGACACCAGCCTGGAAGGCGGGTTGAGCGTGGCCGAGTGCATCCGCGGTGCAGTCGCTGCCATGGCCATCCCCCACGGGGGCAACCCGTTCGGCATCGTCACCATCAGCATCGGCGTGGCGGCGGGTCGGCCGCTGGAGCGCGAGCCGGAGAATTGGTTCGTGAAGCAGGCGGACGCGGCGCTCTACGCGTCCAAGCGCCTCGGCCGCAACTGCGTCACCGCGGCCGACACCGGCCAGGCCGCGCTCGGCTTGCTGGCAAGAGAGCCAGAAACGCTGCCGTGGACCTGACTCCGATCACCATCGCCAGGCCACGGCTTACACCGGAACAGGACGGGAAGGATCACGCTGCTGCCTGACCGTTTCGCGATGCCGCGACGACTGCGGAGAAGTCCAGCGTTGCCCAAGCCGATGACGCGATCGCCGCCCTGTGCTGGCCCTCCCGTCGCTAGGCCCGGCGTGGCGGGAACGGGTGGGTGCTCGAGAGGCCGCCATCCACCGCGATGGCCTGCCCGTTCACATAGGCCGCGTCGTCGCTGGCCAGGAACAGCGCGACCTGTGCGATCTCCTCCGGCGCACCGGCGCGGCGCAGCGGGTTGAGCTGGCCAATCTTGCCCTGCGAGCCCTTGGCGCGGGCACGCTCGAAGATCGGCGCCGTCATGCCGGTCTCGATCAGGCCGGGGCAGATGGCGTTGACCCGCACCCCCGTGCCGGCCAGGGCGTCCGCGGCCGTCTGCACCAGGCTGATCACCCCGGCCTTGCTGGCGCTGTAAGGCGCGCCCGCCGCGTTGGCGCGCAGGCCGGCAACCGACGCGGTGCAGATGATCGCCCCGCGGCCAGCCGCCACCATGTGCGGCGCGGCCTCCCGGATGGCGATGAAAGGCCCGAGAAGGTTGGTCCGCAACACGTCGGTCCACAACCCGGCCGTACCCTGGAGGAAGGGGACGGCCCCACCACTGACCCCCGCATTGGCGTAAAGCACGTCGATGGCGCCCCATGCCGCCATGCCCCGCGCCACGAACCCGGCAATGGCCGCCTCGTCGCCGGCATCGGCCTCGACGATGATGGCGTCGCCCGCAAGCACGGCGGTCTCGGCCAGGCCGGCGGCATCGCGATCCACCAGCAGCAACCGGGCGCCTTCGGCCGCGAACAGGCGCGCGGCTGCCCTGCCGATGCCGCTGCCCGCGCCCGTGATAATGGCGGTGCGCCCCGCCAGGCGCCTGGCGTCAGGAGCGGCCATGGCGCCGAACTAGGGCCTGATCGATGCTGTGTGGCATGGCAGCCTCCGAAAGCCATGCTATCGTGCGTCCAGGCAGTCAGCAGGTCCAGGCCCTATTGGTCCCTGTCTGCGTCTTTATGTTAAGCAACTGGCGAACGAGGGGGTGTTCCGGCGGCCGAGCCGGTCGCATGAATTGCCGGGCACTCTGCGCTGCCCTAGCTTCGTAGGCCACCATCGCAACCGGATCGAGCGCGTGCGGGGCAGGCTTAAGGAGGTGGCGGGCAGCGGCTGCCCACCACGAAAAACAGCAACGTCCTTGACAGGCCCCTTACGTCTTGCCGCCAGCACGGATTAAGTTAGGGATTAACCGCACCCAAGATCTGCGGCTCCTGCAGGATGCATGATCCCCGCTTTTCATACTCTTGCGAATGAGAGCAGCCGGAACTTATCATCGAAACGTCACAATATTCCAGAACGTGGGACATCAGCGGTTTTAGATTAGATCCCAAGTGCAGGGGCCTGTTGAGGCCCCTCGTCAATGCCGAGATGATGACGGTAATACATTGATGAATAGTTAAAAGCAATCAAACGCATGAGTTTACACATCACTCCAGAAAGATTGGGAAAGCTCAGGTGTTTACGGAGTAATATTTTTTCTTGACCTTATTTAGCGCTTTCTGCTAAAAATATAATTCAATTAAGTTGACGTTATTGGATAATTGCTGCCCACAGCAGCGCCACGGAAATGCGGTCGTCAGCCAAACGGGCGTTTGGCTACATTGATCTTTTGACGGGTAGTTCAACGAAGTTGAGGCTTTAAGGCTTGCACACAGATGCCGCGCTGCACTACGAGATCGTTAACAGGCTTTAACGTCAGAGGTGAATATCTATGCCGAGCATCACGGTAGGCGCCGCAGCGAGCAACTTCACCCTGTTCTACACTGGCACCGATGCCCTCGCCTACGCTCAGGCGGTCGCCAACACGATCACCGCTGGTGAAAATGGCGGCACGCTGACCGCTGTCACGAACACGGCCACCGGCGCCAACGGCTCGGTCGCGTCCCAGCCGCCGTCGGGAGCAAGTGGTGTTGTGGCGTTCAGCGTCCCGACGACTGGCGCGGTGCTCGTGCCCGGCGGCGATCAGTATATCATCGACGCGGCAATGGGGCCGGTTTCGCTTCAGGGTGGTGCCGCCGGCGGTGCGCTCGTGGCGGGTCAAGGGCTGGTCGGTGCTGCGCGCAACCTGACGTACACCAACATCACGCCTACGGGGACGGCCACCGACTACATCGCCATTCTCGGTGGCAACAACTTGGTGCAGACTTCAGTCTCCGGCGGCGGCAACTACACGGTGTTCGCCGGTGACGGCAACGACACCATCAACATCCTGACCGGCAACGGCACGGTTAACGCCGGTAGCGGGTTTAACCAGATTAATCTCGGTTCCGGTAACAGCCTGATCGCTTCCGAGGGCTATGACACGATCACCGGCTCGTCGGTGGGCGGCGGCACGGACACGGTGGCCATCGGCTCTGGCCAGACTTCCATCAACAGCGGCACCAGCAGTTTCCTGGTAAACGACTCTTCGCCAAATCCGTTGACTGTTACGCTTGGCTCCGGCGTTGATACCATCAACCTGCTCAGCGGCTCTCCCGTCACGATTGTCGGCGTGGATAGCACATTGAAGCATATCGGTGCCGGCACGATAACGGCGGCGCAAGTTTCAACCGGCGACTCCTACACCGTCACCGGGTCAGGCAGCGCCACCGTCACCGCCGCTGCTGGGAACGAAACGGTCAACGGGACCGGCTCGACCGGCAGCAACTACTACGCTGCTGGCACCGGCAACGACACCCTGATCGCAGGTGCCGGGGCTGACACGCTTCAGGGCGCCAAAGGCTTCAACGCTGCTGCCAGCCTGGTATCCGGCACTGGTGCAACAACGTTCCAGTTCACCAACGGCGCCGGTGGCGCGTCGGATACGATCAGCGGCTTCAAATCAACCGACTTGCTGTCCTTCTCAGGCTACGGCAGCAGCCCGCAGGCAACGGCCGTTACCTCCGGTGGCAGCACGATCTATACGCTTACCGACGGCACGACCCTCACCATCAATGGAACTGCTCCGACCACGACCCAGATCAAGACGTCCTAGCTACAGACGGTATCGACCAGCGCAGGGCCAGGTCCGAGAACGGGCCTGGCCCTTTTCGTTTGCAAGCCCAGGCACGAAACCTGGGATATGCCAGGTCCGTTCACCCGGCGCCCATTGAATCATGTCGGGCGGGAGAAGAGCCGATCATGAGAGCACAGATGCCGGAGCCGGTCGTCCCGCCGGGAACGCCGCCGCCACCGCCGCCGCCGCTGGACGATCCGGACGGGGTACCGCCCGTCCCGGTCGAATTGCCGCCACCGGGCCAGCAAGACCCGGACCTGGGTCCACCCCCGGTTCCGATGCGCATGCAGGCCTGGCTTATCGATCGGGATGCTCAATCAGTCTGATCCCATGATCGCCATGGGGGCCGCTTCGCTTAACGGCCACACTCATCCTCATGCAAAGGCCTGACGGGCACGAAGGGAGTCCGAAGCGATGGCGAGGATGACGTGCGAGCAGGGCGGTCACAGGCAATTCCTCAGCGGAGCCGCTGCCGCCACGACGGTCCTGGCGTTCCGGCGGCGGGAATGAGCTTTTTATCAAGCTGTCCTTGCTCGGCGTGCCCGGCAACCGGCTGCTGATGACGGTGTTCCCATGGGAAAGCCGCGTGCATCTGTAGCGCACCCGGCCGCCGTTGCTGGAAGCACCTTGGGGGTGTTAGATCAGGGTGTTTATAGCCTCGACGACTAGTTTTCATGCGCTGGCGTTGGGTCATCATCCCGCAGCAGATGCACATGGCGGCACTCCGGCCGGCAGTGCGCACGCATGTGGGCGCGGTCGCTGTCCATGGCAGACCTGCTGGAACTGTCCCGGGTGGAGTTGGCGGCGGCCAGCCAGTGCTCCGGCGGCTCGCGCGGCTTCTTCGGGACGTAGATCGCGGACGGCCAGTGGGCCAACGACGCCATGAGCAATGCCAAGTGGATGGGCGGGCGCCTGCGGGACATGCTGGACCGGGTCGGGATCAAGCCCAGCACCGTCGCCACGCAGTTCAACGACCTGGACGAGCCGGTGGTCAAGGGCGCGCCCGTGCCGTTGCACGGCATCGCCCTCGGCCGCGATTGCGGGGTCATGCGCGTGGACACCTCCGTCGATGGCGGGGCGACCTGGCAGCCTGCCGCGCTGAAGCGGGACGGGGGATGTTTACGGCTTTCGCCAATGGTCCGCACAGGTCAAGCGCCCGTGTCCAGTAGCATGACCGCCATGGTCCGCTGCACCAACGCCCAGGCGGCCGTGCAGCCTGCGGTGGCGAACTGAAATAGCGGCTTCATGCGCAACGTCATCGAGCAGACTCGGCTGACCGTCGCTTGAGCCAACGCCACGTGATGTCTTCGCGTTCGTCAACACTATTGCCTACAGCGCGGTGGCCGTCGTGCTGTGCGCCATCGGCACGCCGGCCGAGCGGTCCCGCCAGGCCGCGCTGAACGCTCCACCGCCGGCTTCGCGGCAGCTTCCCGTCATAGCGGCGGCCCCGCTCCTCCCAGCGTCAGCGCAGTGGGCGTGACGCCGCAATCCGTGAGCTTCAACTTGCCGGTGACGGATGAAACCTATCCCGGCAGTGCGGAAGCCGACGTGATGAACGCGAACTGCGCGTCCTGCCACTTCCCCGGCATGGTGATGACGCAGCCTTCCCTGACCCGCATCACCTGGACGGGGAAGGTGAACAAGATGCGCAACGCCTTCAAGGCGCCCATCGCGGCGGGGGACGTGCCCCCCATTGTCGCCTACCTGGCCGATCTGCGGCCTGCGCCACAAGCTCGATTTCCGGCCAGCCGTGAACGGGATGTCCGGCCAAGTATTGAGGCCAGCATGTCCCCACGCCTCTTCCCGCCACCGCATCCGCCTTTCGCGCCGCCGTGGAGCGGTTAGGCCCCGCTCTGCCCGCCCTGCATCTTCTGCCACAGCGACGCGGACGGCTTGTCCGCCACCGTATTATTCGCACATGCCTTCATCGCCCGCAGGCAGCCGGCGCGCATCCGCCTCATGCGCAATGCCGCCGGGCCGGACTTCCCCGCGACGCTGGAGGGCAAGGCGAAGGACAGTTGCCTGCTGCGCCGTGCTCCGGACGTGGCGAGGCGTTTCGGCGCGTCCCCGGGCGAGGCTAAGGCAGTGGATGCGCGGGGAAATCGCGCACGACCCAGCTGGCGATGCGGACGTGGCGGCCTGACGTGCCGCTCCTTTTCAGTTGCCAAGGTGAGGCGCCGCCTTGTCCATGTTAAACGTGCGCCATGGCAACCGACACCCAGGCCGCCGCCGAGTTCTACGCCACCGCCCAAGGAGCCGTGGCGCTGCGGCTGGTGCGGGAGCGGCTGGCGCTGATGTGGCCAGACCTCGCCGGGCAGTCGGTGCTGGGCCTGGGATACGCCGCACCCTACCTGCGGGCCTGGCGGGACCAGGCGGCGCGCTGCATTTCCGCCATGCCGTCCGCCACGGCGGCCAAGTGGCCGGGGGACGGGCCGAACATGGCCTGCGCCGTGCAGGAGGACAAGCTGCCGTTCGCGGGCCTTTCGCTCGACCGCATCGTGCTGGTGCACGGGCTGGAAAACGCGGAGAACGCCCGCCGCCTGCTGCGCGAGGTGTGGCGGGTGCTGAAGGATGACGGCCGGCTGCTGGTGGTGGCGCCGAACCGGGTGGGGCCGTGGGCGCATGTGGAGAGCACGCCATTCGGCCAGGGGCAGCCGTACTCGCCGGGCCAGGTCAGCCGGCTGCTGGCCGCCAGCCTGTTCCGGGTGGAGCGGCGGGACCGGGCGCTGTACGTGCCGCCCTCCTCCTGGCGCTTCGTGCTACGCAGCGCCCGGCTGTTCGAGCGGGCCGGCCGGCACATGGCGCCGCACCTCGCCGGCGTCACCATTACGGAGGCAGTGAAGGACGTGTTCGCCGCCCTTCCCCTGGGCGAGCCCGCCCGGCGGCGGCTGGTGCTGTCGGGCGCGGCCTAGCCCCCTTGCGCCGGGCGCGGGCCCGGCATAGCCAATTTCCATGCTGGCCCATCTCGTCCTGTTCGCGGCTGCCGTCATCGCGGGGACGATGAACGCGCTGGCCGGCGGCGGCTCATTCATCACCTTCCCGGCCCTGTTGCTGAGCGGGTTGGACGCACAGGCGGCCAACATCACCTCCACCATCGCGCTGTTCCCCGGGCAGGTCAGCACCGGGCTGGCGGGCCGCTCGCTGGTGAGGGGCCTGCCATCGCTGCCGTTCCGGGCGCTGGTGGCCATCAGCCTGGTCGGCGGCGTGCTGGGCGCGCTGCTGCTGCTCGCGACATCTGCCTCGTTCTTCGCCCGGCTGGTGCCCTGGCTGGTGCTGTTCGCCACCGCCGTGTTCGCCTGGGGCAGCTTTCGGCGCAAGCCGGCGGTGGCGTCCCACATCGGGCGCGTCCCGGCCGCCGCGGCGCAGTTCGCGATCTCGATCTATGGTGGCTATTTCGGCGGCGGCATCGGTTTCCTGATGCTGGCGGCGCTGACGGCGGCCGGCCTCGCGGTGCGCAGCGCGGGCGCCACCAAGAACGTGCTGGCGGGGGTGATGAACGCCTCGGCGGTGGCGGTGTTCGCGTTCTCCCCGGCGGTGGCCTGGCTGCAGGCGGCGATCGTGGCGGTGGGTGCTATCGGCGGCGGGCTGGCGGGCGCCTGGATGCTGCGCCGGGTCAACGAGCGGGTGCTGCGGTTCGGCGTGGTGGCCGTGGGTGTCCTGCTGACGATCGGCCTGTTCGCCCGCGCGCCGTAGATGCTGTTCAACTCCCAGGCTTTCGTGCTCGGCTTCCTGCCCTGCGTGCTGGCGCTCTACTACGGGGTGGCAGGCCGCCCGGCGCTGCGGCAGGGCGTGCTGGTGGCGGCCTCGCTGGTGTTCTACGGCTGGTGGGACGTGCGGTTCGTGCCGCTGCTGGTGGGGCTGACGCTGGCGAACTGGCTAGTGGTGCGCGGCTTCGGCCGGTGGCGGCGGGACGGCTGGCTGGTGGCCGGCGTGACATTGAACCTGCTCGTGCTCGGCGTGTGCAAGTACGCGAACTTCGCCGCCGGATCGCTGGACGCGCTGCTGGGCATGGCGCACCGGCCCTGGAGCATCGTGCTGCCGCTTGGCATCTCGTTTTTCACGTTCCAGAAGATCAGCTACCTGGTCGATCTGCGCCGGGGGGACCGGCACGTGTACGGCCTGCTGGAATTCGCAGCCTTCGTGACCTTCTTCCCGCAGCTGATCGCCGGGCCGCTGGTGCGCCACAACGAAATCATCCCGCAGCTCGCCGCCTCGCCGCGCCGCCCGGCGATGTGGGAGAACCTGGGCCGCGGCACGGCGCTGTTCCTGATCGGACTGGCCAAGAAGGCAGCGGTGGCGGACACGGTGGCGCAGGTCTGCGACCCGCTGTTCGCCCGTGCCGCCGCGGGGGTGCAGCTCAGCCTGGCCGAGGCCTGGGCCGCCGCCGGCACCTACGCGCTGCAGATCTACTTCGACTTCTCCGGCTACTCGGACATGGCGATCGGGCTCGGCCTGATGTTCGGGCTGCGCCTGCCGCTGAACTTCGCCGCCCCCTACCGCGCCGCGTCCATCCGCGAGTTCTGGCGGCGCTGGCACATCACGCTGTCGCGGTTCCTGCGCGACTACCTGTATATCCCGCTCGGCGGCAACCGCGTCCCGGGCGGGCGGCAGGCGGCCAACGTGGTGGCGACCATGCTGCTGGGCGGGCTGTGGCACGGCGCCGCCTGGACGTTCGTGGCCTGGGGCGGGCTGCACGGCCTGGCGCTGGCGGCGCAGTCCGCCTGGGACCGCGCCGGGGGCCGGATGCCGCGCCCGCTCGGCTGGTTGCTGACGACGGCCTTCGTGGTCGGCTGCTGGGTGCTGTTCCGCTCGCCCGACTTCGCCACCGCCACCCGCGTGCTGGCGGGGATGGCCGGGGCGAACGGGGTGGGGCGGATGCATGTGGACAATGCCGGCGTGATGGCGGGGGCGGTGGCCATCGTGCTGCTGGCGCCGACCAGCCAGACGCTGGCGCTGGAGCGGCTGCGCCCAGCGCCGTGGCTGGCCGTGCCGGCAGGGGCAGCGCTGGTGTTCCTGCTGCTGCTGGTCGGCGGCCGGCTGCCCACCGAGTTCATCTATTTCCAGTTCTGACGCATGGCGGCGCTGGCTCGCCTGGCTTGCCGGCACGGCGCTGGGGCTGCTGGCGTTCGTCTTCTTGTTCGTCACGCTCGTGGACCCCTGGGGCATGCTGCCATTGTCGCCGCCGCTGCCGCGGGCGCCGATCTCGACCAATGCGCGCTTCTCGCTGCCGGCGCTGGCCAGCTCGCCCGCTTTCGACTCGGCTGTGTTCGGCTCCTCCTCGTCGCGCCTGCTGCGTCCGGCGGTGCTGGATGGACTGTTCGCTGGCCGCTTCGTCAACCTGGCGATGAACGCCGCTACCGCCTGGGAGCAGCGGCAGATGCTGGCGCTGTTCACCCGCGCGCACCCGGCGGCCCGCACCGTCATCATCGGGCTGGACAGCGTGTGGTGCAGCGAGACGCCGCAGCAGGACAGCGGCCGGCCGTTCCCCGCCTGGATGTATGCCGGGTCGCCCTGGCGCGGCTATGGGCAGATGATGAACCTGTACGCGGTGCAGGAAGCGGGCAGCCAGCTCTGGGTCATGCTGGGGCTCAAGCCCCGCCGCTATGGGCTGGACGGCTACACCCGCTTCGTCCCACCCGAGTCCGAGTACGACCCGGCCCGCGTGTCCGCCGCCTTCGCACGCTGGACCAAGCCGGCGGACTATCCCGACATCGGCGCGGCGCACACGCTGCCGGCCCTGCCGATGCTGGCCGACGCGTTGCGGGCGCTGCCGCTGGGCGCGCGGAAAATCCTGCTCTTCACCCCCAGCCACGTCACCCTACAAGGCGGCCCCGGCAGCGACTACGCCGCCAGCCTGCGCGCCTGCAAGACGCAGGTGGCGGCCATCGCGGCCGGCGTGCCGGGCACGGTGGTGGCGGATTTCCTTCTCCCAAGTCCAATCACCTCCACCATGTCTAGTTACTGGGACCCGGTGCACTACCGGGTGCCGGTGGCAGACCGGATCATGGCTGATCTGGCCGCCGCCGCAGCGGGACAGGACACGCCCGACGACCGCGTGCTCTCGCCAGCTAGGCCGCCAGCCGCGCCCCCATGAGCGCGCGGCGGCGCAGCATGGCCTCGAACGCGGCGAACAGGCGATGCATCTGCGGGGGCTTGTAGGGGAACAGCTCGGGGGGGTCCATCAAGTGGACGATCGCCTCCGCATCGGCCTCGAACACCAGCAAGCGCCCGTCCTGGGCCTCCGCGCAGTCGAGCATGCAATAGTCCAGGCCTATCCTGTCGTTCACGGCTGCCAGGGCCGCCTGGTGCCGTGCGGCGAACCCGGCGTCGAACTCGGCCATGGCTCGCGCCTCGTCGTCGCGGCGGTCCGCGTGGGTGGACATGCCGGCGTTGAGGTAGTGCACCATCCAGTGCTCGGACACGCCCATGTGGCAGAGGAATGGCGCGCCATCCACCATGGCGATGCGGTACTTGCGGAACAACCCGTCCGCGCTGCGGTAGTCCACGAACGCCGTCAGGTAGAACTCGTCGGCATCGCTCGCCTGGAGATAGGCCGCAAGATCGTCCGGGCCATCCAGCTTCGCCAGGTTAGCGCCGGCATGGGAGCCGACCGGACGCACCAGCACCGGCTCCGTGACCGTTTGCAGCAGGAGGGCACCGCGCCCCACCCGGAGGCAGCCTGGGCTGAGGACGCCCGGGGCACCGGCGAGCATGGCGGCAAGGCTGTCCCGCGCCAGGGCGTCCACGCGCAGCGGATGGTTCAGCACCGGCCGGGGCCAGCGGTGGAACAGGTCCTGCCGCTGCTCTAGGGTGGCCGCGTCCCCGCCGCCCACATACAGCACGTCATGCTCCCGCACGGCCGCCGGCGTCGCGGCTCCCGGCCGGAGATAGAGCAGGTCGAGCTGGACGTTCAGGTGGCGCGTGATGAAGTCGAGCGGCGCGTTGGCCATCAAGTCGCCTGGGCGCATGAGCGCCAGCAGCCGCAGCGGAGCCGGGCCGTGCGCCGCCTGCCGGGCGACTCGGAACAGCTGGCATTGCGCCAGCGCTTCGGCCTGGATGGCCAGGCCCTGGTCCCGGCGGAAGGCGAGTTGGCAGGCAGTGGCGATGTCGAGCGCTAGCGCCGCGTTCTCGCCTGCTGTCCGCACGGAACGGTCAATGTGGGCGAACAACGCGTCTGCCGAAGCGCCAGCATAGGCGCGGTGGGCCAGCTCCGCCGTGCCGTGCACGAGGGGTGGCGTGAGGCCGGGATGCAGCTCTATCGCGAGGTCAGTCACGGTGCTTCGAACCTTTTTGGTTGGGCTGGCGGCGATGGAACGGCTAGACGACCAAGCCCTGTGCGGACGCTGCCAATGAATCCAAGCTTGGCGTGCTTGAACCGCTGCTGCTGGCCGCGGCGCCGGCGGCGAGCAGGTATTGGGTGGTCAGCGTCTCGACGAACTTCGGATCCTGCAGCTTGGAGATGTCGAGGTGGGAGGTGATCGCCTGCTCCTGCGCGCCGATATCCTGGAAGGCGATCTGCTCCGGGATGCCCAGCGCCGTGGTGATGACGGTGCGCGCCGTGGGATCGCCCAGGATTTGGTCGGCCGTGGTGAAGGTGGAGGCCGAGCTGCGGAACGACAGCGCCTCGGACAGGCCCGGCGTGGTCGCATCGAGCGAGTTGCGCCAGGTAACCTCGGCGTAGCCATTGGCGAGAGTGTCCAGCACGCCGGGCTTCTGCAGCACGGCGAGGCCCTGGTTGGCAAAGTCGTACAGCGAGGCGGTGGACTTCCAGGCCGAGTCCGGCAGCGTGTTGGCCAAGGCGGTGCTCTGCTTGGTGTTGGACAGCAGGGCCTGCTGCGCCAGCGCCGGGTATTGCTCCTGGCCGCCGAGGCCGTTGGCGGTGAGCAGCACCTTTAGCACCGTCGGGTTCTTCAGCAGCTGCGCCGGGCTGGTGGCGGAGGCCACGGCGGCGCGGAACGTCGCGATGTCCCGCGCGACCGCGGGCTGCTTCGCCGTCTGGGCGATGTCCTTGGCGCTGTCGGCGACCGCGGTGTTCAGCGCGGTCACCGGGTTCTCGTTGCTGGCCGTGCCGCTGCCGTAGATCGCCGACAGCAGCCCGCTCGTCGTGCCGCTGGACGACGTGTTGAACAGCGAGAGAGCCAGGCTGCCGAGGCTGCCGATGGAGCCGCTCATGGCTATTGCGCGGACAGGCCGGCAGCGATGTTCTCGTTCACCGCGATCAGGAAGTCGAGATCAGGCGAGGCGGCCTCCATCTCACGCTGCACGGAGCGGCCGACCGAGACCAGGGAGGCGCGCACGGGCGCCGGCAAGCGGTTCTCCGGGTCGTGCATCAGGTCCATCACCGTGCGCCACAGCTGGCGGTTGTCCGCCACGGCGCGGACGCGCTCCAGCGACCCGGCGTTCAGCGCGGTGCGCAGCACGCCGTTGGTGCGGTGGAACACGTCGGCTTCCTGCAGCCGGGCGCTGCGATGGCCGGATGAGGACTGGTAGGCACGGGCGGCATCTCGCATCGAAGGCATAGGGTTTCCCTTATTCAGCGGCTTGCAGGACAGGCGGCTCGGACCGGCCGAGCACGGTGTCCTCGTGACGAATGATGCGGCGGGCGAGCTTGAGGGCGGCGTAGCAATCATCGGCCTCTGCCAGGGCCAGCGCGCGGTCCAGGATTTCGCAGGCCAGGCTGGAGGATGTCGCCTCCTTGAAGCTGGCGATCAGGCCGCGCGCGGAGACGAGGCCGCCGGGTCGCTCGTCATCGGAGCCGATATAAGCGGATTGCAGGGCGAAATAGATGCGGCGGGCGGGGCTGTCGGCCTGGGCCGGCTCCATGATCTGCTTGCCGAACAGGAAGCGGGCATGCGCGGTCAGCTCGATCCGCGCCTTGGTGCGGAAGCGGATCGGCGCGCCGTTGACGATCATCACCTCGTTCGGACGCAACTCGAGCACTAGGTTGGACATGGCGCATCCTACGGGGGCGAAGCGGTATCCGGGGGCGGCAGCGCCGCCCCCGGATCAGGCGTTACTTGAACAGGCTGAGCAGGGCCTGCGGCGCCTGGTTGGCGATGGACAGGGCCTGCGTGCCCAGCTGCTGCTTGATCTGCAGCGACTGCAGCACCGCCGACTCCTGGCTCAGGTTCGCGTCAACCAGCGCGCCCAGCCCGGTGTTGAGGCTGTCGATCTTGTTGCTGTTGAAGGTCTGCTGGCTGCTCAGGAAGCTTGAGTCGATGCCGATCTGGTTCAGCTGGTTTCCGTTCGTGGTCTGCAGCGTGTCGAACGAGCCGCCAGCCACCAACGCCGTGGTTGCCGCGGTTTGGGCCGCAGTAAGTGAGGCGGTTGTCGGCGTGGCGCCGGAAGGCCCGCCCGTAAACGTGTCGACACCCGTCGCGGAACGGGAGAAGGTCTCGCCGATCAGGCTCGCAAGCTGCTGGGCCGTTGTGCTGTTATCTTGCCCGGCGAAAGTCGTCGTGCCGCCGTTCTCGTTGGTCAGCACAGTCACGTTCGCGCCAGCTGTGGGCGTGCCCGCCACGGACCCCAGCAGCGAGATGCCGCCCGTGCTGGAGTTGTCCACATCGTCGGCGACGGCGCTGACGATCTTGTTGAACGAGGCAACGTATTGCTGAACCTGGGCAGGCGAGTTGGAACCGTCGGCGATGTCGGTCAACGTCGATTTAGCGCTGATGAGCTGGCTGGAGATGTCAGTCAAAGCTGTGTTCGCGACCCCGATCACGCCCGAGGCGTGGCCGAGCTGCTGGTTCACCGTGGTCAGCGCGCCCACGTCCGAGCGGACCTGCTGCGCCACGGCGAAGGCCGCGCCGTCGTCTAGCGCGTCGTTCACCCGGTAGCCGGTGGAAATCTGCTTCTGTGCCGCCGTCAGCGCGGAGCTGGTGGAGTTCAGCGACTGGAGTGCCACGTAGGCGGCGGTGTTGGTGTTGATCGAGGTCGTCATGGTTTCTTACCCTGGTGGTCTTGGATTCAAGAACATAGTCCACGCTTTTCGTGGAACCTCCCCACCCTATCCAAGCCGGGTTAAGAGAGGGTTGAAGACGTCAGAGATATTTGACCAGCGACAGGCTGCTCACCTCTGAGATCAATTTGTAGCTGGCGCTCAGCTGCGTCTGCACGGCGGACAGGTTGGACAGCGTCTTGGCCATGTCCACGTCCTCTACGGAAGACAGCTGCCCGGTCAGCGCCGTGCTGGTGTCGGACGCCTGCGTCTGCTGCGATTGCAGCGACGCCTGGGTGTCGCCCAGCACGCCGCCCTCGACGTTCAACGCCTTGACCGCCCCCGTCAGGCTGGCCTGCGTGTCCAGCACCAGCGCGCTGAACCCGGCGGCGCCCACCTGGGTGCTGGACAGGTTCGCCATCGTCGCCAGCCCGCGCAGGATGTCGCGCGTGTAGGACCCGGTAGTGGACGTGCCGCCCGACGTCGCCAGCGTGTTCGCGTTGGCCAGCAGGCCCACCTGCACGGCAGCGCCGCCGCCATCGGCGCCGTTGCCCAGCGTGAGCGTCGGCGCCTGGCCCGGCGGGCCGGAGAACGGCGTGGTGCCCGAGGCATTGGAGGACGCGACCCTCAGCGTGCTCGCCGCCGTCGCGGCCGCCCCGTTGGCGCCCAGCCCGGCCACCGCGGCGCCGATCTGCGTGTAGAACCCGGAGGTCAGGATCGCGTCCGGGTTGGGCACCGGCGGGTTGGCGCTGTCCGTGCCGCCAAACACGTATTGGCTGCCATCCGTGCTGTCGAGCAGGGAGGCCACCTGCTGCAGGGCGGAGCGCGCATCCGCCGCCACGCTGTCCACCTCGGAGGGCGAGACGCCGTTCAGGTTGGCCAGCTGGGCGTTGAAGCTGCTGGCGATGCTGTCGATCTGCGTCAGCGCCGTCTGCGTCACGCCCAACCGGCTGGTCACGGCGCCGATGGCGGATTGCTGGGCAGTCAGCTGCGCGATCTGCGGCTGCAAGCTCAGCGCCGTCTGCGCCGAGACGCCCAGGCCGGCGTAGCTGTCGGACACGTAGCCGCTGCCCGCCTGCTCCGTCAGCGTGTCCAGCTGGGTCTTGGCCGCCGTGCTGGCCGCGATGGCCGCCCCGAGCGCGCCGCCCGTGATGGCCGAGATCCCCGAGCCGCTCATGGCGTCACCGCATTGAGCAGGGTGGTCCACAGCGACTGCGCCGCCGCGATGACCTTGGCGTTCGCCCCATAGGCGTTCTCCAGCACGACCATGTTGGACAGCTCCGTGTCGATCGAGACGCCGGTCTCGCCGGTCAGCTTGGTTTGCAGCGTGGTTTGCAGCGCCTGGTCGGTCGCCAGCGTGCTTTGCGCCTGGCCGGCCGCCTGCGCCTGGCCGCCGGCCAGGTTGACGGCGAAGCTCGCGAGCGTGCCGCCGGGGCTGTAGGGCAGGGAGATCGTGCCGCCCGTGCCCAGCCCCGTGGTGGCCGGGGCGGGCTGCGGCGTGCCGGCCTGCGCCTGGGCGCCGAGCGCGTACTGCAGCACGCGGCCGATCAGCGTGGTGCTGCCGGCCGGGCCGCCGGGCGGGTTGGGGGTGAAGGCGCTGGCGCCGCCAGCGCCCGCGGCCACGGCGCCCGTGCCGTCCCGCACCAGGGCCGGGTTGGCCGACACCGCCGGGTTCACCCCGATGACCGAGCTGAACCCGGCGTAGCCCGCCTGCACCGGCGTGCCGCCCTGCGCCGGCGGGTTGCCCGCCGGGTCCGTGAACAGGGTCAGCCCCTGGTTGCCGAAGCGGGTGGCCAACGTGTTGGCGAACTCGTCGAGCCCGGCCTGGCCCTGCGGCAGCACCGTGTCGCGCAGGGAAAGCTGGGCGCCGATGCTGCCCCCGGTGAACTGGGCGGTTACGTCCTGGCCGCTCAGCAGCAGCGGCGGCGAGGCGGCGGCGGTGCCGAGCGTGGCGGAGGCGACGCTGAACGGGCCGGTGGCGGCGCGGGTGTTGACGATCAGCCCGCCCGCCAGGGCCGTCACGTCCCCGTTCGGCTGCGGCAGGAAGGTCAGCCCGCCATATTGCGACGCCGTCTGCTCCGCCGCGGTGCGCTGGGAGTCGAGGTCCGCCGTGCTTTCGCCGCGCGCGGTGGCGGCGATGATCTGGTTGGACAGGGAGCCGATGCTGGTGACGGCGGCGTTGAGCGCCGCCACGCCGCTCACCAGGCCATCCTGCGCGCCCTGCCGGGCGCTGGCGTAGGCGGCCGCCTGGCCCTGGATGCCGGAGGCGAGCGTGGCCGCGGCGGACACCACGGCGGCCTGCTGCGCCTGGTTGGACGGATCGGCGTCCAGCGCGGTGAACGCGTCCGACAGCGCGCCCAGCTGGCTCGGCAGGTCGTCGCCGGCCGCCGTCGTGCCCTGCGCCGCGGCCACCGAGCTCAGCGCCGTGCTGAGCACCTGCTGGCCGGCGACGGCGCCGCCCTGCACGTTCAGCGCGGATTGCAGCGCCGCGTCCGTCGCCGCCGTGGCCGGGCCGGCGCGCACCCCGTAGCCGACGCCGCCCGAGGTGATGTCCGTATCGGCGGATGTTTCCTCCGCGTAGCCGGCCGTGCCCGCGTTGGCGACGTTGTGCGACACCAGGGCGAGCTGCTGGTTGGTGGCGGCCAGCCCGCTGCTGGCGTTGCCGAGGATGCTGTCGAGGCTCATAGGTCCGCCCTAGCCGTTATTGGATGATGTTGATGGTCGTCTGCAGCAATGTGTCCGCTGTAGTTATGACTTTGGCGTTAGCGGAGTAGGCCTGCTGGGCCACGATCAGCTGGGTGAACTCACTCGCGATGTCCACGTTCGAGCCTTCCGTGGCGCTGGCGACCAACTGGCCGGCGCCGCCATTGCCGGCCGAGTTCGCCAGGGCGATGCCGGAATCGAGGGTGGCGGTGAACGCCTGGCCATCCTGGCGCTGCAGCGCGTCGGGGTTGGCGAACGTCGTCAGCGGCACCTGGGCTACTACGCGGGACTGCCCATTGTCGTAGTTGACGACCACGTTGCCGTTGGCCTGGGTGGTGACGCCGCTGTAATGCCCCGGCGGCACGCCGTTCTGCGTCAGGCCGTCCACGCTGTAGGACGTCCCGGCATACTGGGTGAGGCCGTTGGGCTGACCGTAATTGCCCAGGTTGAGGGTGATCGGCTGCGGGCCGCTGCCGAAGTTGGCGCTGAAGGTCAGTGACGCCGCACCGTTGGCCGAGTAGGCCGGCGCAGTGACGCTGCCGCTGGCGTTGGTGATGCTGCCGATCGTGCCGGCCGGGACCGGGTTGCCGGACGTGTCGCCGAACTCGACCTGCGCCCCGCCGATGTTCGGCGTGGTCGCGTCGGGCGAGCTGAGCGCCACGCTCCAGTTGTTGTTCGCGTTCTGCGTCCAGGCCAGGGTGACGGTGTGCAGCGTGCCCTGCGCGTCATAGACGTTGACCTGCGAGGTCACGGGCGTGGCGTCGGCGGGGGTGGCCGGAAGGTTGGCGTTGAGCGTCACCGTCGAGGTCGGGACGGGGCTGAACGGGCTCTGGTTGATCTTGATGGGGGTGATGAGGTTCTGGTTGATCACCCCGGTCGTCGGATCGGCGTTCCAGCCGCTCAGGGCGTTGCCGGAATCGTTCACCAGGTAGCCGTTCTTGTCGAGGGTGAAGTTGCCGTCCCGGGTGTATTCCGGCTGCGTGCTCACGGTCGTGCCGCCGTTCGGCGTTGCGGTCTCCTGCGCCACCTGGAAGAAGCCGTTGCCGGAGATCGCCAGGGCCAGCGGGTCGTCGGAGGTGTTGATGGAGCCCTGCACGTTGTTGCGGTAGTCCGGCGTGGCCAGGACGACGCCGGAATCGTTGGTGGTCGCCGTGCTGGTGGTCAGGTAGTCGGTGAAGTTGGTGTCGGTGCGCTTGAAGCCGGTGGTCTGGCTGTTGGCGATGTTGTCGCTGAGGTTGCCGAACGCGGCGGATTGGGCGTTGAGGCCGCTGACGGATGTGTCAAGCGCACCGAACAGGGATGACATGAGGCGAACTCCTTCATGACCCGGACGGACGCGGTCCGGGAGCAGGCGGCAGCTCCGCATGAACCGTGCCACCCTGCAAAGCGGTGTGGAACGCCGCGCCGTGCCGCTTTCGGCCGAGTCCGGCCCGGCTGCCCGGCATGGCCTGCCCGGCACGATATGCCGGCTAGAGCGGCTGCGGCAGGCAAGGCAGCCGTAGGAACAGCCTTGTAACCCAACGCAGCGCTGGCAGGCAGGGCGTGCCCCGCCGCGGCACGGCGCTTGCCTTGAGCGTTGCCGATGACCAATCCTCCCCTTGCCTCGGCCTCGCTGGCTCCCTCCACGCCCGGAATGCCGGCCGCTGCGCTGTCGAGTGCCGCAACCGCCACGGGCGGCTTCGCCGGCTTGCTGGCGGCAGTCGGTTCGGCTTTTCCTAAGCAGCCCGAACCTTGGGCCAGCTTGCCCATGGCGGGACCGACCGCTGCGCCCGTGCTTGCCACGGGTGCGCTGGCGGCGGCCGCCTCCCCGCCAGCCGGGCCGGCCAGCCTGCCGAATGCATTGCCCCCTGAGCAGGCCGGGTCTTTGCCCAGCTTGCTGATGGCGGGGCCGGTTGCTGCGCCCGCGCCTGTCGCGGGTGCGCTGGCGACCACCATCTCCCTGCCAACCGAGCCGGCTATCCTGCCGGATGCATCGCTCCTTAAGCAGGCCGGGTCTTTGCCCAGCTTGCCAATGGCGGGGCCGGCCGCTGCGCCCGCGCCTGTCAAGGGTGCGCTGGCGGCGGCCGTTTCCCCGCCAGCCGAGCCGGCCATCCTGCCGGATGCATCGCTCCTTAAGCAGGCCGGGTCTTTGCCCAGCTTGCCAATGGCGGAGCCGGCCGCTGCGTCCGCGCCTGTCACGGGTACGCTGGCGACCACCGTCTCCCTGCCAGCCGGGTCGGCCAGCCTGCCGGACGCAGTGGGCGGCCTGATACTAGAGACGCCGGCGCAGCAGGCCGGGTCCAGCTTCCCCGCGCTTGCGGCCGGCTTCGGCGCGCCGGTGGCCACCGTTGCCGTCTTGCCAGCCGAGTCGGGCGCCGTGCCGCAAGCTGCAGGCAGTCCGGAGGTCTCCGGCTCGCAGCCAGCCCGCCCCGGGGCGGCGCCGCCGGCCGTGGACCAGGTCTACGGCCATGCCTTGCCCGCCGGGCCAGCTGCATCGGCCAAGGCCTTCATGAAAGTGGGCATGCCCGGGGCAGAAGCGGCGCTGCCTGCAGCCGTGGCGGACACTCTTGCCGCGCCGTCCTCGGCCACGGCGCCCCAGGTGGCAACTGCAACTGCGGCGCTGCCGGCGCCTGGCTCGGCCGCGGCAGCCCCACCGGCTGCCGCAGCCAACCCGCCTGCGCTGCCGACTTCGGCTCAATCCCCGGCCGCCACTGCGACGCCGTTGCCAGCCAAGGTGGCCGCGAGGGTGGCAGGCAAGCCCGAGGCAGGCGCGAAGCCTGCAGCCGCTGCGACATCAGACGCGGCGACGCTGCTTGCAGCGCAGCAAGGCATGACGAGCCAGGCGGCAGGTCTGGTCGTTGTTCCAACCATGCAAGGCGTCCCTCTGCCGGGTGCCGAGGGCCTAGCCTTGCAGGCGAGCACGGGTCCGGCCTCGCAAGGCGCTGCCATGCCTCCGCTCACCGCTTTGTCTCACGCCGCAGGCCCCGGCGGTCCCGGGCCCGGCGCAGGGCCGGCGCCGGACGGGGTGGACGTTCCCGCACCCCCTGCGCAGCCCTTCGAGGGCTTCGCCGTCAAGCCAATGGTTCCAGCAGGGCCGGAGCTGCCTGACCTGAGCCTTCCGGCGGCGGTGCAAGCCCCCCAGGGCCAGGACCTGGGCGGAAGTCAAGGCGGCGGGGCGGTGCAGCTTCTTGCGCATCCCGGACCCGCAGCCGCCCTGACTGCCACGCCGCCCGCGGCGTCGCCCGCCGCTCCCGGCGCGCCGGCGGCCCAGCTGGCGCCGGCGCTGGTGCAGCTCTCCCATGCGCCGGGCGGCTCGGCCGTCACGCTGCGGCTGGACCCGGCGGAGCTGGGCCACGTCCAGATACGCATCGAACGGACCGCGGACGGCGCCGCGTCCGTCCAGGTGACCGCCGAGCGGCCGGAAACGCTGCGGCTGCTGATGGCCGACCAGCCGCAGCTGCACCGCGCCCTGGACAGCGCCGGAGTGCCGCCCGACGGACGCAGCTTGGCCCTCTCCCTGGCCACTCCCGACAGCGGCGGGCAATTCCCCGGCGGCGGCGGCCCTGGCGGTCAGCCGGCCGGCGGCGGCCAGGCTGGCAGTGGCCAGGCCGGCAGCGAGCGGCAACAGCGACACCCGTATGCCGGGCCGGCCGCCTCTGGCCGCGATGCATCTTCCCCGTCCGCCTGGCTGCGCGCCGGCGTGGACATCACCGCCTGACAAGGACCAGACCATGAGCGGCAGCATTTCGAGCCTCCTGACTGCGCCCACCGTCACCGGCACCGCGGCCAGCACGGCCGCCACCGCCGCCGCGGCCGGTTTGGCCCCTGCGGCCGCGACCGGCAGTGCCGCCGCGCCGAACGCGCTGACCTCGCTGAGCAGCAACTTCACCAGCTTCCTGAACCTGCTGCTGACTCAGCTGAAGAACCAGGACCCGACCACGCCCATGGACACCAACTCGTTCACCACCGAGCTGGTGCAGTTCAGCAGCGTGGAGCAGCAGATCACCACCAACTCCAGCCTCACCTCGCTGATCCAGGCGACGCAGGGCACGGAGGTGATCCAGGCGACGGGCGTGGTCGGCAAGTCCGTCACCGTGGACAGCACCCAGGTGCCGCTGCAGAACGGCAGCGCCACGGTGAACTACGCCACTACAGCCGCCGAGCCGGTGGACATCACCGTGACCAACGCGAGCGGCACGAAGGTGGCGGAGGTGACCGGCACGTCCAACGCGGGCGCCAACACTTGGACCTGGAACGGCAAGGACAGCGCCGGCGTCCAGCAGCCGGACGGTGCCTACACGGTGTCGATCAACGGCACGCAGTCCGGCGGCACGGCGACGGCGGTGCCGTTCACCGCGACGGGAACGGCCACGGGGGTCACCAACAGCAACGGCGTGGTGACGCTGCAGGTCGGCGCGGTGTCGGTGCCGTTCAGCAGCGTCGAATCCGTGGCCGGCAGCTGAGCGCGCCCGGCAATTCGTGCCGGGCCGTTAAGGCCTAAGTAACCCGTGCGGCGCAGGGTGGCCGCGCGGCAGGACGCCGCCACGGATGGGCGCACGGGCATGGCAGCGTTGCTGGACGGGTTCAAGGCGCTGGGTGTCGGTCGGCTGGTGGCGATGGCCGGGGTGGCCGCATCGATGCTGTTGATGCTGGCGTTCCTCGCCCTGCGCGGCGGCAGCGGGGACCACATGGCCCTGCTCTATGCGGACATGGACCTGCGGGAGGCGTCCCAGGTCGCCGACCAGCTGGAGCACGCGCACATCGCGCACGAGGTGGGGCCGGATGGCAGCCGCATCTCCGTGCCCGCCGGCGAGGTGGCGCGCGCCCGGCTGCTGCTGGCGAAGGAGGGCCTGCCGTCCGGTGGCTCCATCGGCTACGAGATTTTCGACCGCGGCGACAGCCTGACGGCCAGCCAGTTCCAGCAGAGCATCAACCAGACCCGCGCGCTGGAAGGCGAGCTGGCCCGCTCCATCCACATGATCTCGGGCGTGCGTGCCGTGCGGGTGCATCTCGTGCTGCCGAAGCGCGAGCCGTTCGCGCGGGACCGGCAGGACGCGCAGGCCAGCGTGGTGCTCACCATGGCGGGGGCGGCCCGAATGGACCGGGGCGGCGTGCAGGCGGTGCTGAACCTGGTGGCCTCGGCGGTGCCGGGGCTGCGGCCGCAGAACGTGGGCGTGATCGACAGCCGCGGCAACCTGCTCGCCCGCGCCGGGGACCCGCAAGCCGGCATGGAAGGGGCGGCGGCGGAGCTGCGCGCGGCCACGGAGCAACGGCTGTCCCACGCCGTGGAGGACATGCTGGAGCGCACGCTGGGGGCAGGGCGGGTGCGGGCGGAAACGGCGGTCGACATGGACTACGACCAGGTGCGCGAGACGCAGGAGAAGTTCGACCCGGACGGCAAGGTGGAACGCTCCACCCAGAGCAACACCACCAGCAACCGCAGCACGGAGGCGAGCGCCACCGTCAGCGTGGGCAACAACCTGCCCAACGCGGACGCCGGCGCTAACCCGGCCGGCAGCCAGGAGCAGCGCTCGGAGGAGACGACGAACTTCGAGGTCGGCAAAACGGTCCGCACCGTGGTGCGGGACCAGCCGCTGGTCCGCCGCATCACCCTGGGCGTGCTGGTGGACCAAGTGCAGGTGCACGGCGCGGACGGCGCCGTGACCTGGCAGGACCGCACGCCGGACGAGCTGAGTCGCATCGCCGCCCTGGCCCGCAGCGCCGTGGGCTATGACGAGAAGCGCGGCGACAAGGTGGAGGTGGTGAGCCTGCGCTTCGCCGACCTGGACGAGCCGGCGGAACCCGCAGCACCCGGCCTGCTCGGGCTGCATCTGGACAAGTCCGACCTGATGCGGCTGGGCCAGACCGGGGTGCTGGCGGCCGTGGCGCTGCTGGCCCTGCTGCTGGTGCTGCGGCCGATGGTGCTGCGGCTGACCACCAACCCGTCGGCACTTGGAACGGACGTCCTGGCCGGCGGGCTGGCGCTGGCCGGGCCAGGCGGCGCTGCGGGCGCCGCGGCGTTGCGGGTGGGCCAGGCAGGCGGCGGGGCCATGCTGGCCCTCGCCGGACCGCCAGAGCCTGGCCAGGATGAGAGCATGATCCGCCTCGGCAACGTCGAGGGCGCCATGCGCGCCTCGTCCCTGCGCCAGGTGGCCGAGCTGGTGGACAAGCATCCGGAGGAAAGCTTGGCGGTGATGCGCGGCTGGATGGCCAAAGAGGCGGTGGGCTGATGGCAGCCCTGGGCAACGCCGCCTTCTCCGGCGCGCAGAAGGCCGCGCTGCTGATGCTGGCGCTGGGCGAGGAGCAGTCCAGCCGCTTGTTCGGCATGATGCACGAGGACGAGATCAAGGAGGTTTCGGCCGCCATGTCGCAGCTCGGCACCGTCCGCGCGGAGGCCGTGGAGCAGCTGTGCCTGGAGTTCGGCGAGAGCATGGGCGGGATGGGCCACCTGGTCGGCAGCATGGAAAGCACCGAGCGGCTGCTGCAGCGCGCGCTGCCGCGGGAGCGGGCGTCGCAGATCATGGAGGAGATCCGCGGCCCGGCCGGGCGCACTATGTGGGACAAGCTGGGCAACGTGCACGAGGCGGTGCTCGCGAACTACCTCAAGAACGAATATCCGCAGACGGTGGCGGTGGTGCTGTCCAAGGTGAAGCCGGAGCATGCCGCGCGCGTGCTGGTGCTGCTGCCCGACAGCTTCTCCATCGAGGTGGTGATGCGGATGCTGCGGATGGAGAGCGTGCAGAAAGAGGTGCTGGAGGGGGTGGAACGCACGCTGCGGTCCGAGTTCATGTCCAATCTCGCGCGCTCCACCCGGCGGGACTCGCACGAGCTGATGGCGGAGATCTTCAACAACCTGGACCGCGCCAGCGAAACCCGGTTCGTGGCCGCGCTGGAAGAGCGCAACCGCGAGTCGGCCGAGCGCATCAAGGCGCTGATGTTCACCTTCGACGACCTGGCGCGGCTCTCGCCCATGGCGGTGCAGGGGCTGATGCGCGCGGTGGACAAGGAGAAGCTGCCGGTGGCGCTGAAGGGCGCGTCCGAGAAGCTGCGCGACCTGTTCTTCAAGAACCTGTCCGAGCGCGCGGCCAAGATGCTGCGCGACGACATCGAGAACCTGGGCCCGGTGAAGCTGCGCGACGTGGACGAGGCGCAGGCTGGGATCGTCGCCATGGCGAAGGAGCTGGCGGCGTCCGGCTCCATCGAGATCAGCGAAGGCAAGGATGAGGAGCTGGTGTACTAGCATGGAGCAATCCCCCCGCCCGAGCCTCGTGGGCGTGCTCTACGCCGAGGATTTCGACGACGACGACCCTGCGCCGGCTCCGGCCAAGCCATCCTGGCGGCGGGCCACGGACCGCCCGGCCGCCGAGGCGGAGCCAACCGAGCCGGAGGTGGTCGAGCCGAGCTTCACCGCCGCGGAGCTGGACGCGGCCCGGGCGGAAGGGCGGGAGGCCGGCCGGATGGAGGCGGAGCGTGGCCTGGCGGCCAGCCGCGCCAGCATGGTGGGCCTGCTCGCCGCCGGCCTGGCTGAGGTGCAGGGCAGCGCGCAGGGCGTGGCGGAGGCGGCCGCGGAGGGCGTGGCGCGCTGCCTGCTGAGCATGATGGCGGCCTGCCTGCCCGCCCTGTGCGAGCGGCATGGCGCGGCCGAGCTGCAGGCGCTGGCCCGCGCGGTGCTGCCGGCGCTGGTGGATGAGCCACGCATCACCGTGCGCGTGCACCCGTACATGCAGGCCGCCATGCAGGCGGAGGTGGCCGCCCTGGACATCGAGCTGGCCGAGCGGATGCAGCTGCTGCCGACCGAGGCCGTGGCCCCCGGCGACGCCCGGATCAGCTGGGCGGACGGCGCCGTGGTGCGCGACGCCGCCCGCGCCCGCCGCGCCGTGGAGGACGCCCTGGCAGCCCTTGGATTGTTCGATCCCACCCTGCTGCAACCGGAGTTGGCCGATGCCTGACAACATGGACCTGATGGAGCTTTCGGACATCGCGCCCGGCGCTGGCAGCCCCCGCGCGGTGCGCGATTTGGAGGCGGTGTACGACATCCCCGTCACCGTCAGCGCCGTGCTGGGCAAGGCCACCATGCAGGTGAGCCAGCTGCTCAAGCTCGGCCGCGGCGCGGTGGTGGAACTGGACCGCAAGCTGGGCGAGGCGATCGACATCTACGTCAACAACCGCCTGGTGGCGCGTGGCGAGGTGGTGATGGTGGACGACAACCGGCTGGGCGTGACCATGACGGAGATCGTCAAGGCGGACCGCGCGTGAGCGCCGCCGCCGGCATGCGGGTGCTGCTGGTCGGCGCGCTCGCCGGGCCGCTGGCGCTGGCGGCGCGCATGGCCATCGCCCGCGGCGCCAAGCTGGAGCAGGCGGACAGCGTGGACAGCGGCATGGCGCGGCTGCGCACGGATGCGCGGGTCGATCTGGTGCTGTGCGAGGTGAGCCACGACGTGGCCGCCCTGGTGCGCGCGCTGGCGGCCGAGCGCATGGCGGTGCCGGTGGTCGCGTGCGGCACGGACGTGGACGGCCCGGCGGCGGCGCAGGCCATCCGCGACGGCGCACGGGAGTTCCTGCCGCTGCCGCCCGACCCGGACCTGATCGCGGCCATCCTGCAAGCCGCCAGCGGCGACGGTCATGCCCTGATTGCCCGCGACCCGGCGATGCTGGCGACGCTGCGCCGGGCGGAGCAGGTGGCGGCGGCCGAGGCGTCCGTGCTGATCACGGGGGAGAGCGGCACCGGCAAGGAGGTACTGGCGCGCCACATCCACCGCCATTCGCGCCGGGCATCCGGGCCGTTCGTGGCGCTGAATTGCGCCGCCATCCCGGAGAACCTGCTCGAATCGGAGATGTTCGGCCATGAGCGGGGCGCGTTCAGCGGCGCCGTGGCCCGCCGGGTCGGCAAGTTCGAGGCGGCGGACGGCGGCACGCTGCTGCTCGACGAGATCAGCGAGATGGACGTGCGGCTGCAGGCCAAGCTGCTGCGCGCCATCCAGGAGCGCGAGATCGACCGCTTGGGCGGCGCGGGCCCGGTCAAGGTGAACGTCCGCATCCTGGCCACCAGCAACCGGGACTTGCTGGCCGATTGTAGCGCCGGGCGGTTCCGCGAGGATTTGTACTTCCGACTCAACGTGGTCAGCCTGCGTATTCCGCCGCTGCGGGAGCGGCCCGGCGACATCGCGGCCCTGGCCGAGCATTACGGGCGCCACTACGCGGAGGTGAACGGGGTGCCGCCGCGGCCGATCTCCCCGCTTACCCATGCCCGCCTGGCTGGGCACGGCTGGCGCGGCAACGTGCGGGAGCTGGAAAACACCATTCACCGTGCCGTGCTGCTGTCCACGGGGGCGGAGATCGACGCGGTGGAGCTGGCCGGCGCATCCGCCCCTGCGGCGGCCTCGGCCGGCCCGGGCGGCGTCGCGGGGCTGGTCGGGCGCACGATGGACGCGGTGGAGCAGGACCTGATCCTGCAAACGCTGACGCACACCTTGGGCAACCGCACCCACGCGGCGACGATCCTGGGCATCTCGATCCGCGCGCTGCGCAACAAGCTGCGGGACTATTCCGCAGCCGGCGTCGCCGTGACGCCGCCGGGGATGGCGGCTTGATGCCCATCAGCTTTTCCCTCTCCCCCTTGCGGGAGAGGACCGGGGTGAGGGGGCTTGCCTAGGTGTTGAACGCTCTGGCCCCTTTCCGCAAATACCTCCCCGGCACCGACGTAGGCTTGGCCTTCGGCATGGTCGTGCTGCTGGCCGTGCTGGTGATCCCGCTGCCGACCGTGCTGCTGGACATGGGCTTGGCGCTGTCCATCACCGCCGCCGTGCTCGTGCTGATGGTGGCGCTGTTCCTCAAGCGCCCGCTCGACTTCACCTCGTTCCCCACGCTGCTGCTGCTCACCACCCTGCTGCGCCTGTCGCTCAACGTCGCCACCACCAGGCTGATCCTGAGCCATGGCAGCGAAGGGCCGAACGCGGCCGGCCACGTGGTCGCGGCGTTCGGCGGCTTCCTGATGGGCGGGGACGTGGTGATCGGCGTCATCCTGTTCGCCATCCTGCTGGTGGTGAACTTCATGGTCATCACCAAGGGCTCCGGCCGCATCGCCGAGGTGGCGGCGCGGTTCAGCCTGGACGCCATGCCCGGCAAGCAGATGGCGATCGACGCCGACCTATCCTCCGGCCTCATCAACGAGGCCAAGGCGCGCACCCGGCGGCGCGAGCTGGAAGAGGAGAGCGGCTTCTACGGCGCCATGGACGGTGCGGCAAAGTTCGTGCGCGGGGACGCGATCGCCGGCCTGCTGATCACCTCCATCAATATCTTCGGCGGCTTCGCCATCGGGCTGATCCGCCACGGCATGCCGCTCGCCGACGCTGCGGCCACGTTCACCACTCTGTCCGTCGGCGATGGGCTGGTCTCGCAAATTCCGGCGCTGCTGGTGTCCACGGCGGCCGGCATTGTGGTGACCAAGGGCGGCATGGAGGGTGCTGCGGATGCCGTGCTGATCCGCCAGCTGGGCGGCGACCCGAAGCCGCTGGCGATGGCGGCGGGGGCGGCGGGCGTGCTGGCGCTGATGCCGGGCCTGCCCATGCTACCGTTCCTAGTGCTGGCCGGGCTGGCCGGCGGCGGCGCCTGGATGCGCTGGAAGCATCCGCCCGCGGCAGCCGGGGACGGCGCACCGGCCCTGCCCGCAGCGCCGAGCGAGCCGCCGATCACCGACGCATTGCGCATGGACACCATTCGGCTGGAATTAGGCTACGGCTTGCTGGCGCTGGCCGGCGGGGACACGCCGCGGCTGACGGAGCAGATCAAGGGCCTGCGCCGCTCCATCGCGGCCGAGATGGGCTTCGTGCTGCCTCCGGTCCGCATCCAGGACAACGTGCAGCTTGGTGCGGACACCTACTCGATCCGCATCAAGGAGATCGAGGCCGGCCGCGGCGAGCTGCGCCCCACCCAGGTGCTGGTGATGGACCCGAGGGGTGGCTTGCCCCCCTTCCCGGGCGAGCGCACGACCGAGCCCACCTTCGGCTTGCCCGCCTTGTGGGTCGAGCCGGCCCGGCGGGACGAGGCGATGGCGCGGGGCTGCACGGTGGTTGATCCGTCCTCCGTGCTGACGACGCACGTCACGGAGGTGGTGCGGGATTGCATGGCCGAATTGCTGTCCTACGCTGAGACGCAAAAGCTGTTGGACGAGCTACCGCGCGAGCAGCAGAAGCTGGTGGCGGACCTAATGCCCTCGCAGATCAGCGTCGGCGGGGTGCAGCGCGTGCTGCAAGCGCTGCTGGCCGAGCGCATCTCCATCCGCGACTTGCCGACCGTGCTGGAAGGGGTGGCGGAAGCGTGCGGCGGGCAGGGCCGCCCGGTCGCCGCCATCGTGGCCCATGTCCGCAGCCGCCTGGCGCGGCAGATCAGCGACAGCCACACGGGACCTGCGGGCTACATCCCCCTGGTGACGCTGTCGCCGGAATGGGAGGTCGCCTTTGCCGAAAGCCTGGTCGGCCCGGCGGAGGACCGCCAGCTGGCGATGGCTCCGTCCAAGCTGGGGGATTTCGTGGGGCGGCTGCGCGGCGCGTTCGACGCGGCGCAGGCCACCGGGGAGATGCCAGTGCTGCTCTGCTCCGGCGGTATCCGGGCGCATCTGCGCGCAGTGGTGGAGCGCATCCGGCCAGCAACGCCGGTGCTGGCGCAGGCCGAAATATTTCCGCGCGCGCGCATCCGGACCGTTGGCACGATTTAAGTGGGATGCTGAGAAGCTCAGCGAAGGAAGCCTTGGGGCTGTGCCGCAAACTCCATCAGAGGACGGTGCTTTCAGGACACTTGATTATACTGATAGGGGTGAAGGGGACGATCATCCCCTTCCGGGTGCGAGGCGGAGCTTCGAGCTTTTCACTATCAAGCAACCTGGGACTTCGGCGGCGGCGCGAACTGCGCGGCCACGTATGCCTTGAGCTGCTGCGTGGTTGGAATGGTGCTGTCCGCCGCGCCGTTGTCGGACCGCAGCGTCAGCACCGTGATGCCGAGCTGAGGGTCGATATGCTGTGTCAGGCCGGAAGAGGGCGGGGTGGGATACTTGATGGCATCAGCCGACGCGATCGGCACCGCGAGCGGTTGAGCCGCTGCTGGGGGTGGAGGCAAGGCCGCTGATGAAATGGAGGATACGATCATGACACGATTTCCCGCCCGAGGGACATTGCGTCATTTTGTCGCAACATGAGCTTAGCGCGACTGTGTTACCACAAGTTTAAGAGTTTGGTTCACGATCAGGGCCATTCAGGTGATTTCATGCGGCGGCAAGCGGTGCTTCGGCAAACTATTTTCCTAAACTCGGTCAGGAATCCTACGGTGAAAAGCTCATCGGACGAAGAAACTTGATGAGAACGCGGCCGTTGCCCGCTGGACCGATAAGCATGTTTTCTGGGAACCTCTCGACGATTAGGGATTGCGAGGGGGCGCTGCAGTGGCTGTGATTTTGTCCCACGCGGCACGTCACATCGACAAAGCGTTCGGCGCGCCTGGACTCGTCACCTTGTTCCAAGCCGGTCATGCCGGCGTTGACCTGTTCTTCGTGCTGAGCGGATTCATCATCCTGTTCGTTCATCGCCGCGACATCGGCCGGGCTGACCGGCTGGGGCGCTACTTGCGGCGGCGCATCAGCAGGGTGGTGCCGCTGTACTGGGTTGCGCTCACGCTGACGCTCCTGCTGGGTGCCGCAGGCAGCCGCGCCGCGCCGTCCGCCACCGCTGTTTTGCTCTCAGCGTTCCTGGTCCCGACCGTCAACGAGCCACTTCTCGGCATAGCCTGGACGCTTCAGTGCGAAGCAGTGTTCTACATCGCGTTCTCCGTCTTGATCCTGAACAGGCGGCTCGGCGTGGGGCTGCTGGCCGCCTGGCTGGGATGGATTTCAGCGACCGCCTTCGGCCTCGGCTCCACTGGGATGCCGTCCGCGCTGTGCGGCATCTATGGCTTGGAGTTCTTATTGGGAATGGCCGCGGCGCAATGGGTCGGCAAGGTTTCCCTGCCTCGCCCGCTTCTCGTCGCGTGGGGTGGCTGCGTGCTGTTCGCAACCGCCATGGTGCTGGAGAGCGCCGGCCTGTTTGACGGGTTCGGCAGCGCAGCGCGGCTGATCTACGGCGGGGCGGCGGTCCTGGCCGTGGCCGGCCTGTGCGCGAGCGAGCGGGCCGGGCTGATGTCAGCGCCATCCTGGCTGCAAGTGATCGGCGGAGCGTCCTACTCGCTCTACTTGTTCCAGTTCGTGTTCATCGGCGCGGCTTGGCAGGCATGGCTCAAGGCCGGTCTTGCCCGCCCTGAATCTGACGCTGCCTGCTTTGTCGTGCTGGCTGCCTCCGCAGTGATTGGCGGGACACTGGTGGCGCGTTGGGTGGAGCAGCCACTCCTGGCAGCCATGCGAGGCAGGCGAGGATCGCTGTCGCTTCAGTAGAGCAACGCCGCACGCCGCAACGGCGTCAAGCGCCAGCCTGCTCCAGCAACGTCAGCGCGAACGCCACCGTCGCCGCGCGCACCGCCGTCCGGTCGCCCGGGAACACCTGGCGTTCCGTGCGCGCCGGCTCCCCGCGCCGGGCGCAGCCGAACCACACCGTCCCGACCGGCTTGTCCGCGCTGCCGCCGCCGGGTCCGGCCACCCCCGTCACCGCCACCGTCACGTCCGCCAGGGAGCGGGCCAGGGCGCCGTCCGCCATCGCGGCGGCAACCGGGGCGCTGACCGCGCCGTGCGCCTCGATCAAGGAGGCGGGCACCCCCAGCATCTCGGTCTTGGCCGCGTTGGAGTAGGTCACGAAGCCGCGGTCCACCACGTCGGAAGAGCCGGGCACGTGCGTCAGCGCCGCGGCGACCAGGCCGCCGGTGCAGCTCTCCGCCGTGGCTGCCCGCAGGCCGCGCCGCCGCAAGGCCGCCAGCACCGCCGCGGCCTGTCCCAAGACCATCTCGTCCAGCATCACCATTCCCACTCCGCCCGGACTAGCCATAGCACGGCGGCAGCGGCCAGCCCGGCCACGATGTCGTCGCCCATCACCCCGAAACGGCCGGGCACGCGGTCGATCGCGCCGACCGGGCCGGGCTTGGCAATGTCCAGCAGGCGGAACAGGCCGAACGCGGCCAACACGCCCGCCAGGGAGGGGCGGCGCAGCGGCAGCATCGCCAGCCATTGGCCGGCCACCTCGTCTATCACCACCCAGCCCGGGTCCGCATCGCCGCCCGCGCGGGGGATCGCCCACAGGCCCGCGCCCACTGCCGCCGCCGCGCCGGCCGCCAGCGCCGCCCGCCCGCCCGCCCGCAGCAGCGC
>CAXTJU010000027.1:0-42244 GCA_964244655.1 uncultured Acetobacteraceae bacterium
TGGCGATGGCGATCTCGCCCTCGCGCGACAGCAGCTCGACCGAGCCCATCTCGCGCAGGTACATGCGCACCGGGTCATCGGTGCGGCCGAGGTTGGACTCGTCCACGTTGCCGGACGGCTCAGCCTCCTCCGCCTCGCCTTCGCCCTCCGCCTTCTCGGCCTTGGCGGGCGCCGCCTCGCCCTCCTCCGCCTCCTCGCCCTCGACGACCTGGATGCCCATCTCGCTGAGCATCGCCATCACGTCCTCGATCTGCTCGGAGCTGTTGTGCTCCGGCGGCAGGACGGCGTTCAGCTCGTCGAACGTGATGTAGCCGCGCTCCTTGCCGCGCGCGATCAGGCGCTTGACGGCGGCGGCGTTGGTGTCGAGCAGGGTGGTGTCGGTGTCCTGCTCGACCGTGGTGGTCTCGGCGGTGGGTGCGGGCTTCGTCGCCATGGGGCGTTGTCTCCAAACGTGTCGGGCCGGGCGCTGCTGGATCAGGCCTCGGCGTCATCTACCTGCGCATCCCGCGCCAGGGCCTCACGCGCGGCGCAAAGGGCTACCAAGCGGCCCTGGGCCGCAGCGTTCGGGACCCTGGAAAAAGCGGCTTGCGCGGCGGCGACTTCCTCGTCCAAGCGGGCCCGGTTGAGCAGGCCAAAGAAATGCCACCATCCCGCCTCCGCCTCCGCCGGCATTGCGCCGAGGCCGGCGCAGGCCGGCAGCGGCATCGGATGGTCGGCAAGCACCTGCAAGGCTTGCGCGCCGCAACCAGAGTCGCGGAGGTGGTTCATGAGGAGCGCCGAGTCAAGCTCGCCGGCCGAATCATGCCAGTGCAGCACAAGGTCGCGCAGCTCGGCCAGCATGGACGGCAGCGGCAGCCCGGACAGCGCCTCGGCCACGTCGCCGATCAGCACGGGGTGGTGGATCAGGATGGCCACCAGGGCGCGGTGGCGCTCGGCGACCGCCTGGTCGCCGACCGGGGCGGAGCGTTGCGGCGCCGCCTGGGCAGCGGGCGCGCCGCGCCGCCGGGTGGAGGCGTAGAAACGGTCGCGCAGGGCGGCGCGGTACTCGCTGGCCAGGCCCTTGTCGCCGATCCGGGCGGCCGCCGCGTCCAGCCGCGCGCGCAGGGCGGCGCGGGCCTCCGGCGTGTCGGCGCCCGAGCCCTCCCGCATCAGGTCGAACAGGGCCACGGAAAGCGGGCGCTTGGCCTGCAGCACGGCGGCGAACGCGGCGGGGCCGCCCCGGCGGATCAGCGTGTCCGGGTCCTCGCCCATCGGCAGCGTCGCCAGGCAGAGCGTGCGGTCGGGCGCGATCATCGGCAGCGCCGCCTCCGCCGCCCGCGCCGCCGCCCGCGCCCCGGCCGCGTCGCCGTCGAAGCACAGGGTGGGCGCATCCGTCAGCCGCCACACCTCCTCCAGCTGCCCCGCCGTCAGCGCCGTGCCCAGCGGCGCCACCGCGCCGCCGAACCCGGCCTGGTGCAGCGCGATCACATCCATGTAGCCTTCCGCCACGATCACGCCGTGCTCGGACTTGCGGCAGCCTTCGCGGGCCAGGTCCAGGGCATACAAACTGCGCCCTTTGGAGTAGACCGCCGTCTCCGGGCCGTTGATGTATTTCGGCTTGGCATCGCCCAGCGCCCGCCCGCCAAAGCTGATGGTTCGGCCGCGGCGGTCACGGATGGGGAACATGACCCGATGATAGAACAGCTCCCGCACCGCCCCGTCGTCGCGCGACTGCAGCAACCCGGCTTCGGCCATGCGCGCCGGGTCGATGCCGGCGCGGCCCAGCTCGGCCACCAGGCCGCCGCGGCCCTCGCCGGACCAGCCGAGGCCGAAGCGGGCGATGGTGGCGTCAGCCAGGCCGCGGCCGCGCAGGTAGGCCAGGGCGTCGCGTCCCTCCGGCGCGTGCAGCCGCCGGGTGAAGCTGGCGGCGGCGAGGTCCAGCACGCCGGCCAGGTCAAGGCGCTGCCGCTCCGCCTCCGCGGCCGCGGGCGACGCCTTCGGCACCTCCAGCCCCGCCTCGCCGGCCAGCCGCTCGACGGCCTCGATGAACCCGGCGCCCTCCGTGTTCATGATGAAGCCGATCGCGTCGCCGTGCGCGCCGCAGCCGAAGCAATGGTAGCCGTCGTCGTACACGTAGAACGAGGGCGACTTCTCGCCGTGGAACGGGCAGCAGCCGCGCCAGGACTTGCCGGACCGCGCGAGCTTCACCCGGCGGCCCACCAGGGCGGCCATGGGCGTGCGCGCCCGCAGCTCGTCCAGGAAGGCGGGCGGCAGCGCCATCAGCCGGCCAGCCGCGCCTTCACCAGGGGGGTGGCGCGGCCCATGTCGAGCGCCGCCGCGTGCTTGGCCTTCAGCGCCGCCATCACCCGGCCCATGTCCTTCGGCCCGGCCGCCCCTGTCTCCGCCACCGCCGCGTCCACGGCCGCCGCCAGCGCCGCCTCGTCCATCTGCTGCGGCAGGAACCCGGCGATGACGGCGATCTCCGCCTCCTCCTTCGCCGCCAGCTCCGGCCGGTTGCCCTGGCGGTACAGCTCGACCGACTCGCGGCGGGACTTCACCATGCCGCGCAGCACGCCCATGACCGCGTCGTCGCCGAGCGGCTCGGCCGGGCGCACGGCGATGTCGGCGTCCTTCAGCTTGGCCAGCACCATGCGCAGCGTCGAGGTGCGGGCGGCGTCGCCGGCCTTCATGGAGGTTTTCAGGGCGTCGGTGAAATCGGTGCGCAGGGTCATGGCGGGCCTTGTCAGCAAGGGATGCAACGGACGTGGCCGGTGTCGGCATAGTCCAGTATCTTACGGTCGCGGGTCACGAGCGGCAGGCCCATCTGCCGCGCCGTTGCGATCAGGAACCGGTCTGCCGGGTCGCGATGGCTCAGGTCGGGCAAGCTGGCGGAGTCGAGGGCGATGCCTGACGTGAGCGCCGCCAGGTGGATGCCTGGCCTGCCGATGAAGTCGCGGTACCATCGTTCAACCGCCAGGGGCGTGATGGCGCGGGTGAACCGTCCTCCGGCAGACAGCAAGGCAACCTCCCAAGCTGAAACTGGCGAGACGAACACGCCTTGCCCCACCGCAGCGGCCAGGATCGCTTGCTTGGCCGCCGGGTCAAGCCTCGCTCCGTCCGACAGCCAGATCATGGCGCACGTGTCGAGCAAAAGGCCGCTCACTCGTGCAGGGTGCCATGCTCGGCATTGATCCGTCCCTCGAACACCGGGGCCGTCAGATCCAGATCGTCCGGTATGCCCAACACGCCGCTCATGCATCCAAACAAATTTTGAGCTTCGGCTGGCGTGACGTTGGGAGGACGGATAATTGCGACAACCCGGCCGCGCTTCGTCACTGCCAGCTCCTCGATCTCGCCTGATTGCACCCGATCAAGCAGGTCGAGGCAGGTGGCCTTGAACTGAGTGGCTGACACCGTTTGCATCGCATAACTCCTAGTCATGTCATATGACCATCTTAGACTCGTTGCAATGGGAAGTTTTTTCCCATAACGCTGGGCCATGATTTCTGTCGAGCAGATCATCCTGCGCCTGGGCGGTGCCAATGCCGCCGCTCAGCTTACCGGCGTTGGGCACGAAGCCATCCGCAAGTGGCGGCAAGCCCAGGCGATTCCCTCCAAGCACTGGTCCGCCATCGTCGCCGCCACCGGCCTTTCCTTTGCCGATTTGCAACCCTCCCAATCGAGCCCCGCCATGCCCCAGACCGACGCCGTGCCTGCCGGGGCCACCGCCGTCCTCGTGCTGGCGGACGGCGCGGTGTTCTGGGGCCGCGGCTTCGGCGCGCACTGCGACGGCCGGGTGGGCGAGCTGTGCTTCAACACCGGCATGAGCGGCTACCAGGAGACCCTGACCGACGCCTCCTACGCCGGGCAGATTGTCACATTCACCTTTCCGCACATCGGCAACGTCGGCACCAACCCCGGCGACATGGAGGCGACCAACCCGGCGGCGCTCGGGCTGGTGGTCAACCAGGACATCACCGAGCCGTCCAACTGGCGGTCCACCCAGACGCTGGACACCTGGCTGCGGGCGCAGGGTCTGCCCGGCATCGCGGGCGTGGACACCCGGGCGCTGACCCTGCGCATCCGCGACGGCGGCCCGCCCACCGCCGTCATCGCTCACCCGGGCGACGGGCGGTTCGACCTGCCAGCGCTGCGGGCGCAGGCGCAGGCCTGGCCCGGGCTGGAGGGCATGGACCTGGCCCGGCAGGTGTCCTGCACCCAGAGCTACGAGTGGGACGAGGGCACCTGGTCGTTCGAGCACGGCTTCCAGCGGCAGGACGCGCCGCGCCACCACGTCGTGGCGGTGGATTACGGCGCCAAGCGCAACATCCTGCGCTCCCTGGCGCAGGCCGGCTGCCGGGTGACGGTGGTGCCGGCGGACGCCACGGCCGAGGACATCCTGCGCCACCGGCCGGACGGCGTGTTCCTCTCCAACGGTCCCGGCGACCCAGCGGCCACCGCCGCCTATGCCGTGCCAGCGATCCAGGGCGTGCTGGACGCCAAGGTGCCGCTGTTCGGCATCTGCCTCGGCCATCAGTTGCTGGCGCTGGCGCTGGGCGCGCGCACCTACAAGCTGGCGCAAGGCCACCGCGGCGCCAACCAGCCGGTGAAGGAGCTGGCGACGGGGCGGGTGGAGATCACCAGCCAGAACCACGGCTTCGCGGTGGCGGATGACAGCCTGCCGGAGGGGGTGGAGGTGACGCACACCTCGCTGTTTGACGGCAGCAACGAGGGCATCGCGTGCGCGGCGCAGCGGGCGTTCAGCGTGCAGTACCACCCGGAGGCCAGCCCGGGGCCGAGCGACAGCGCGCACCTGTTCCGGCGGTTTGTGGCGATGATGGGCTGAGCAAGCAACAGGGCGCTGCCCTACACCCGGAAGGGGACGTTGGTCCCCTTCACCCCTGCATCCAAGGTGTCCAGAGGACGACCGTCCTCTGGCGGGGTGCGGGGCAGAGCCCCGCGCTTCCTTAAGGACCGATCATGCCGAAGCGCACCGACCTCCACACCATCCTCATCATCGGCGCCGGCCCGATCGTCATCGGTCAGGCCTGCGAGTTCGACTATTCCGGCGCCCAGGCCTGCAAGGCGCTGCGGGCCGAAGGCTACCGGGTGGTTCTGGTCAACTCCAACCCCGCCACCATCATGACCGACCCCGGCCTCGCGGACGCCACCTACATCGAGCCGATCACGCCCGACCTGGTGGAAAAGATCATCATCCGCGAGCGGCCGGAGGCCCTGCTGCCCACCATGGGCGGGCAGACCGCGCTCAACATCGCCATGAAGCTGCACGCCGCCGGCACGCTGGCGCGCCACGGCGTCGAGCTGATCGGCGCCAAGGCCGAGGTGATCGACCGGGCGGAGGACCGGCTCAAGTTCCGCGACGCCATGGCCGCCATCGGCATCGAAAGCCCCCGCTCCGCCATCGCCCACTCCATGGCCGAAGCCCGCGCGGCGCTGGCGACCATCGGCCTGCCGGTGGTGATCCGGCCCTCCTTCACCCTGGGCGGCACCGGCGGCGGCATCGCCTACAACCGGGAGGAGTTCGACGCCATCGCAGGCTCCGGGCTGGACGCCTCCCCCACCACCGAGGTGCTGATCGAGGAGAGCATCGTCGGCTGGAAGGAGTTCGAGATGGAGGTCGTGCGCGACTGCGCCGACAACTGCATCATCGTCTGCGCGATCGAGAACGTGGACCCCATGGGCATCCACACCGGCGACAGCGTGACCGTCGCACCCGCCCTCACCCTGACCGACCGCGAGTACCAGCGGATGCGGGACGGCTCCATCGCCTGCCTGCGCGCCATCGGCGTCGATACCGGCGGCTCCAACGTGCAGTGGGCGATCAACCCGGCGGACGGCCGGATGCTCGTCATCGAGATGAACCCGCGCGTCTCGCGCAGCAGCGCGCTCGCCTCCAAGGCGACCGGCTTCCCGATCGCCAAGATCGCCGCCAAGCTCGCGGTCGGCTACACGCTGGACGAGCTGGCCAACGACATCACCCGCGACCAATCCAAGCCTGCGCAGGGCGCAGTGCCGGCCGCATTCGAGCCGACCATCGACTACGTGGTGGTGAAGATTCCCCGCTTCACCTTCGAGAAGTTCCCCGGCACCCCGGCCCTGCTCTCCACCGCCATGAAGTCGGTGGGCGAGGCCATGGCGATCGGCCGCAGCTTCGCCGAAGCCTTGCAGAAGGGCCTGCGCTCGATGGAAACCGGGCTGTCCGGCCTCGACCCGGTGGAGCCGCCCGGCGACGGCGGGCGGGACGCCTTCCGCGCCGCCCTGTCGCAGCCGCGGCCGGACCGGCTGCTGATGGCCGCGCAGGCGATCCGCGCCGGCGTCTCGCTGGAGGACATCCACGCCGCCAGCCGGTTCGACCCGTGGTTCCTGCGCGAGCTGGCCCGTATCGTGGCGGCGGAGCGCGGGTTGGCGGCGGACGGCCTGCCCGCGGACGCCTACGGGCTGCGCCGGGTCAAGGCGCTGGGCTTCTCCGACCGGCGGCTGGCGGAGCTGACCGGGCTGGACGAGGCGGCGGTGGCGGCGGCGCGCGAGGCCGCCGGGGTGCACGCCGTCTACAAGCGCATCGACACCTGCGCCGGGGAGTTCGCCTCCGCCACGCCGTACATGTACTCGACCTACGAGGGCGGCTTCGGCGTCCCCGCCTGCGAGGCGAACCCCACGGACCGCCAGAAGATCGTTATCCTCGGCGGCGGACCCAACCGCATCGGCCAGGGCATCGAGTTCGACTACTGCTGCGTCCACGCCGCCTATGCGCTGCGGGAGGCCGGGTTCGAGACCGTCATGGTCAACTGCAACCCGGAAACCGTGTCCACCGACTACGACACCTCGGACCGGCTGTACTTCGAGCCGTTGACCGCCGAGGACGTGATCGCCCTGGTGCGGCGCGAGCAGGCCAACGGCACGGTGCTCGGCTGCATCGTGCAGTACGGCGGGCAGACCCCGTTGAAGCTGAGCCAGGCGCTGGTGGCTGCCGGCATTCCCATCCTCGGCACCTCAGCCGACGCCATCGACACGGCGGAGGACCGCGAGCGGTTCCAGGCGCTGCTGCAGCGGCTCGACCTGCGCCAGCCGCGCAACGGCCTGGCCCGCACGCCGGAGGAGGCCGAGGCCATCGCGGCGGCGGTCGGCTACCCCGTGGTGCTGCGCCCCTCCTACGTGCTGGGCGGGCGCGGCATGGAGATCGTGCACGACCGCGCCGGGCTGCACCGCTACATCCGCGAGGCGGTCCGCGTCTCCGGCGACAACCCGGTGCTGGTGGACCGCTACCTGAACGACGCCATCGAGGTCGATGTGGACTGCATCGCGGACGGCCACACCGTCTATGTCGCAGGCGTCATGGAGCACATCGAGGAGGCCGGCATCCATTCCGGCGACAGCGCCTGCTCGCTGCCGCCCTACACCCTCTCCCCCGCCACCGTGACCGAGCTGAAGGCGCAGACCGAGGCGATGGCCAAGGCGCTCGGCGTGGTGGGGCTGATGAACGTGCAGTACGCGATCAAGGACGGCGAGATCTACGTGCTGGAGGTCAACCCCCGCGCCAGCCGGACGGTCCCCTTCGTCGCCAAGGCCACGGGGGTGCCGATCGCCAAGATCGGCGCGCGGGTGATGGCGGGGGCGCGGCTGGCGGAGTTCAAGCTGGACGACCAAGCCATCGCGCCGCACGTGGCGGTGAAGGAGGCGGTGTTCCCGTTCGCCCGCTTCCCCAACGTGGACACCATCCTCGGCCCCGAGATGAAGTCCACCGGCGAGGTCATGGGACTGGACGCCTCGTTCGAGCGCGCCTTCGCCAAGGCGCAGCTCGGCGCCGGGGTGAAGCTGCCGGAAAGTGGCCGGGTGTTCCTCTCGGTGCGGGAGTCCGACAAGCACGGCCTGGTCGCCATGGCCCGGCGGCTGATCGACATGGGGTTCGCCATCTCCGCCACCTCCGGCACCGCGCGGCGCATCGCGGAGGCGGGGCTGCCGGTCCGCCACCTGAACAAGGTGCTGGAAGGCCGGCCGCACTGCGTGGACGCCATCCGCTCGGGCGAGATCCAGCTGGTGATCAACACCGCAGGCGGCGCGCAGTCGCTGGCGGACAGCTACGACATCCGCCGCTCGGCGCTGACCCATGGCGTGCCGCACTACACCACCATCGCCGGCGCGCGGGCGGCGGTGCACGCCATCGCAGCCCTGAAAGCCGGCACGCTTGAAGTCGCTCCGCTTCAGTCCTACTTTCGCGGATCGTTCTGAACCCCAGCCGTCCACCACTCCGGAAGCGCCTATTTTGCAGAAATTCCCGATGACCGCCCCCGGCCTGGTCCGTCTTGAGGCCGAGCTGCGTACCCTGAAGTCGCAGGAGCGCCCGGCCGTGATCCGCGCCATCGCCGAGGCCCGCAGCCATGGCGACCTGAGCGAGAACGCCGAGTACCACGCCGCCCGCGAGCGCCAATCCTTCATCGAGGGCCGCATCATCGAGCTGGAGGAGATCGTCTCCGGCGCCGAGGTGATCGACCCGGCGACCCTCTCCGGCGACAAGGTGAAGTTCGGCGCCCACGTCAAGCTGGTGGACGAGGAGACCGACAAGGAAGCGACCTACCAGATCGTCGGCATGCACGAGGCTGACGTGAAGCAGGCGCGCCTGTCGATTTCCTCCCCGCTGGCCAAGGCGCTGATCAACAAAAAGATCGGCGACACCGTCTCGGTGCCCGCACCGGGCGGGGACCGCAGCTACGAGATTCTCGCCGTCACCTTCGGCTAGTCCGCCGTGCCCGCCCCGCGCATCACCGTCCCCCACATCCGCAGCCGCAAGGGCGGCCGCAAGATCGTGGCGCTGACCGCCTACACCGCTCCCATGGCCGCCCTGCTGGATGAGCACGCCGACCTGTTGCTGGTGGGCGACTCGCTCGGCATGGTGGTGCACGGCCTGCCCAGCCCCGTCGGCGTAACGCTGGACATGATGATCCTGCACGGCCAGGCGGTGATGCGCGGCTCGTCGCGCGCGCTGGTCGTCGTGGACCTGCCGTTCGGCTCGTTCGAGAGCGACCCGGCCACTGCCTACCGCGCCGCCGCCCGGGTGATGCAGGAAACCGGCTGCCAGGCGGTCAAGATCGAGGCCTGCGCCGGGTCGGCCGAGACCATCGCCTTCTTGTCCGGGCGCGGCATCCCGGTAATCGGCCACGTCGGGCTGCGGCCGCAGGCGGTGCACGTCGATGGCGGCTTCAAGTCCAAGGGCCGCACGGAAGCCGAGCGCTTGGCGGTGCTGGCGGAGGCCCGTGCGGCGGACGAGGCGGGCGCGTTCGCCATCGTCATAGAGGGCGTGGTGGCCCCGCTCGCCGAGGAGATCACCGCCAGCGTCGCCGCGCCCACCATCGGCATCGGCGCCTCGCCGCATTGCGACGGCCAGATCCTCGTCACCGACGACATGCTGGGGCTGTTCGAGCGCACCCCCAAGTTCGTCCGCCGCTACGCCGACCTGCGCGGCACGATCGGCCAGGCCGTCGCGCAATACGCCGCCGACGTGCAGAGCGGCGCGTTCCCGGCGCCGGCCGAGCTTTACGGAACCGCGCCGTAATACGGTAGGGTCGCTGCCATGCTCACCCTCCTCGACGTCCAGGCCGCCGCCGCCCGCATCGCCGGCCGGGTCATCCGCACCCCCACGCTGCACTCGGACGCGGTCAGCCGGGCCACCGGCGCGCACGTGACGCTCAAGCTGGAAAGCTTGCAGGCCATCGGCTCGTTCAAGGAGCGCGGCGCTGCCAACAAGCTCGCCCTGCTCACGCCGGCCGAGCGCCGGGCGGGCGTGGTGGCGATGTCTGCCGGCAATCACGCCCAGGCGGTGGCGCGCCACGCCGGGCTGGCAGGCATCGCGGCCACCATCGTCATGCCGCGCTTCACTCCCGCCACCAAAATCTCCCGCACCGCCGCCTGGGGCGCCACGGTGGTGCTGCACGGCGAGACGCTGGTGGAGGCGACCGTCCACGCCCGCCAGCTCGCCGCCGAGCAGGGCCTGGTGTTCATCCACCCGTACGACGACCCGGCAGTGATGGCGGGCCAGGGCACCCTGGCGATCGAGCTGCTGGAAGACGCCGGCGCGCTGGACGTGCTGCTGGTGCCGGTCGGCGGCGGCGGCATGATCGCCGGGTGCGCGGCGGTGGCGGCGGCGATGCGGCCGGGGCTGGAGGTGATCGGCGTGGAGGTGGCGGGCTACGCGGCCCTGCGGCAAATCCTGGCCGGCGAGGCGGTCTCGGTCGGCGGCCCCACCATCGCCGAGGGCATCGCCGTGCGCGACATCGGCGCGGCGCCGCTGCAGGTGATCCGCGCCCATGTCAGCGACGTGGTCGCGGTGCCGGAGCGGGTGGTGGAGGACGCGATCGCGCTGCTGGCGGAGGGGGCGAAGCTGGTGGCGGAGGGCGCGGGGGCCGCCGGGGTCGCGGCGCTGCTGGCCTACCCAGAGCGGTTCCGCGGCCGCCGGGTGGGCACGGTGGTGTGCGGCGGCAACATCGACGCCCGCATCCTGGCCAACGTGCTGCTGCGCGGGCTGCTGCGCGACGGCCGGCTGCTGCGGCTGCTGCTGGAAATCCCCGACCGCCCCGGCGTGCTGGCGGACATCGCCGGGCGCATCGCCGCGCGGGGCGGCAACGTCATCGAGGTGACGCACCAACGCCTGTTCGCCGCCCCCTCGGTGCAGACGGCGGAACTGGAGGTCATGGTGGAAGCGCGCGACCCGGCGCACGCGGACGAGATCGCGGCGGCGCTGGAGGAATGCTACGTGGTGCGGCGGGCCTGAGCCGGCCGGCTGGCTCACCCGCTGCCGCATCCGGCGCTCCCGCCCTTTCCGCGGGCGGCAGGGCGCGGAGCGCGGTTCAAGCCGCCGGCAGGAGCCATCCCAGCGAGCGCCGCAGCGCCGCCGTGGCGTCGCCTTCGAAGGGCAGGCCGTGGGCGAACAGCACCCGCTCCGGACGCAGCGCCACCAACTGTTCCGCCGCTTTGCGCGCGCCGCCGTTCAGGCGCACCAGCAGGCGCAGATGCGCCGGGGCGCGGCCATCCGGGGCCAGGTTGCCGGCCAGCTTGGCCAGCGGGCGCAGCAGCGCCGGCAAGCGGCGCTCCTCCAGGTTCTGCACCAGGTCCGCCAGCACCAGCGTGCGCGACGGGACGTGGAACAACGCCACCTCCTTGAAGCCAAGGCCGCCGGGCACCGTCACCAGGTCAATCGCGCCGCCCCACTCCGGCGACGCCATGCCGGTCAGGTCGTGATCCACCACCACGCCCGCCTTGCGCACCGGGCGGCGGTTGCGCAGGCCGGGGGCGGCCCAGGTGACGACGCCGGGGCAGCCCAGCTGCCAATCCCGCAGGTGCACCCAGTGGGCGAAGTTGGGCGCGAACAGGGCGCGCACCGGGCCGAGCGCCTCCAGCTGCTTGGCCAGCGCCGACGTGTAGCGCGTCGGCGAGTGCAGCAGCAGGCTGCCGCCGGGCAGCCGCACCACCGTCATGCGCAGCGGCAGCGCGCCGTACATCGGCCCGCTATCGACAGTCCACACATCGTCCGCGACAGGCTTGAGGGTGTCGATGGGCTGGTAAGTCGCGCCGCTCATTGAGCCTGCTCCGCCATGGGTTGGCGTCTCAAGCGCAGCCGGGGCCTTGCCGTTGCACTTGGACGCACTCAGTTGCGCAACCGGCGGCGCGGATGGCGTAAAGGAAGCATATGAGATTGATCGTTGGCTGCCTGGCGCTGCTGGGCGTGGCGCTGGTGCTGCAGGACGCGTTCGAGGTCATGCTGCTGCCCCGCCGGGTGCGCCGCCGCCGCCGCATCACCCGGCTGTTCTTCCGCTCCACCTGGCGCGCCTGGTCGGGCCTCAGCGGCCGCATCCCGCAGGTGGGCCGGCGGGAGCACTGGCTCAGCCTGTTCGGCCCGTTGGCGATGCTGATGCTGTTCGCCACCTGGGCGGGAACCTTGATCGCCGGGTTCGGCACGCTCGGCTGGGCGCTGGAGCCGGCGCGCGGACCCGGCGCGGATTCGCCGTACTTCGAGCAGCTTTACATGAGCGGCGTCACCTTCTTCACCCTGGGCTACGGCGACGTGGTGCCGCACAGCAGCGGCGGCCGCCTGGTCTCGGTGCTGGAGGCGGGCTTCGGCATCGGCTTCATCGCCGTCGTCATCGGCTACCTGCCGGTGCTGTACCAGCTGTTCACCCGGCGCGAGGCGCACGTGATCCAGCTGGACGGGCGCGCTGGCTCGCCGCCGACGGCCACGACCCTACTGGTGCGCCACGCCGAGGGCGGCGGGCTGGAGCAGCTGAACGGCCTGTTCCGGGAGTGGGAGGCCTGGGGGTCCGAGCTGCTGGAGAGCCACCTGTCGTACCCGATGCTGGCCTATTACCGCTCGCAGCACGACAACCAGTCCTGGCTGGCCGGGCTGGCCTGCATCATGGATGCCTGCGCGCTGGTGCTGGTCGGCGTGCCGGAGCTGCCGCCGTTGCAGGCACGCATGACGTTCACCATGGGGCGGCAAATCCTGGTGGAGATGGCGCAGTCCTTCACCACCAGGCCGAGCCGCTACGACGGCGGCGACCGGCTGGACCATACCAGCTATGTCAAGATGGAAGCCGCCCTGGCCGAGGCGGGCGTGCAGTGGGAGGACAGCGCGGAGGCGGAGGCGACCCTGGCCGCCCTGCGCGCCACCTACGAGCCGCTGCTCGACGGGCTGGCCAAGTACCTCTTGCTGCAAGTGCCCACCTGGATGCCCGCGGAGGGCGCCATGGACCATTGGGAGAAGGGCCACCGCGGCCTGATCGCCAAGCGACTGCTGGACGACCTGGGCGATCGCGACAGCCGGTCCGCGCAGGAGGCCGCCGAAGCGCCGCTGTGGCAGCGGTTGCGCCCGCAGGCCGCGGTCACGCCGGCCCACCCGCCACGCATGCCAGCAGATCCCTGAGCAGGCCGGGGTCGTTGATGACGCGGGGCACCTTGTTCTGCCCGCCCAGCTTGCCGCGCCGCGCCATCCAGGCGGCGAACGCGCCCGGCGGCGCGAACCGCACCTGCGGCGGCAGCATGCCGTAATTGCCGCGCCGGTGGTCGGCGTAGTCGGCGTTCAGCCGGGCGAGGGTCGCGTCCAGCGTGGCGGCGAACGCCCCTGCCCCGTCCGCCGCCGGGCTGTCCAGCTCGACCACGAACACGTGGCCGCCGCGGGGCTGCCCGGGGTGCGGCGGGACCGGCCCGGCGGCGTAGTCCCGCACGCCCGCGCCGATCGCCGCCGCGGCCGCGCTGACCGCGGCGTCCAGCTCCTGGGCGATCAGGTGCTCGCCGAACGCGGACAGGGTGTGCGCGGTGCGCCCCGTCACCAGCAGGCGCGGCGGGGTGCGCTCCGTCAGCACCACCGTGTCGCCGATGACGGTGGACCAGAGCCCGGCGTTGCTGCTGAGCGCCAGGGCGTACTCCACGCCCAGCTCGGCGTTGCCCAGCCAGCGGCGGTCGGGGCGGGGTTGGGCCAGCTCGGCGGGGCGGACGAACTCGAAGAACAGCCCCCGGTCCACCACCAGGCGCAGGCCGTCGCCGGGTCCGCGGTCGGCGGCGGCGATAAAGCCTTCGCTGGCGGGATACACCTCGCGCGTCTCGGCGTGGCTGCCTTCCAGCCAGGCGGCCATGCTGTCGCGGTACGGCGGCCAGGCCACGCCGCCGTGCACCAGCAGCTCCAGGTCGGGGTAGAGCGCGGCCAGCCGGCGGGGGCGCGCCGGGTGCAGGGCAGCCACCTGCTCGAAGAACAGCAGCATCCAGCTCGGCGTGCCGGAGAGGCTGCAGATGCCCTGGTCCAGGGAGCTCGGCGCCACGGCGGCCATCTTGGCCTGCCAGTCGCCGATCAGCGCCAGGTCGCGCGGCGGGTAGGCGCGGGCGCGGGCCCAGGGCGGCATCTTGGCGGCGGCGATGCCGCTGAGGTCGCCCTCCCGCACGCCGGGCGCCACGCGCTGCAACGCGGTGGAACCGCCGAGCAGCAGGTTGCGCCCGCCGAACAGCCGCGAGGCGGGGCGGGCCGCGAGGTGGTGGGCCAGCGTGTCGAACGCGGCGCCGGCGTTGGCGCGGACCATGGCGTGGCTGACCGGGATGCGCTTGCTCGGCCCGCCCGTAGTGCCGCTGGTCAGCGCGAAGAACGGCACGCGGCCGGGCCAGGTCGCGTTCTCCACGACGGGGTAATACGGCTGCCAGTACTCGCGCCAAAGGTCCTCGTAGGTGCGCAGCCCGACATGCGCCTGGTAGTCCCGCACCGTGCTGATGCCGGCGAAGCCGTGGTCCCGGCCAAACCGGGTGCCCCCGGCCCGGCGCAGCAGGGCCGCCAAGGTGCGCCGCTGCGCGGCAACCGGGTCCATTTGTGCCAAGGCGGCCAAGCGCCGCGCGGTGGCGGCGCGCAGCAGCGGGGTCGCGTCCATCACGGCCGCAGCGCCGTGTGGTGCGGCCAGGCTCGCGCCGGCTCCGGCCGCAGCGGCACGGGGATGCTGCCGCCCGCCCGCCACAGCGCCACCTGGTCCGCCGCGTTGGCCGAGCCGAGCCAGCCATCCTGGCCGCCCAGCAGCACGAAGCCGTTGGCGTCCGGGTCCGCCATGTCCGAGACGTGCCGCGCGCAGGCGCCGAAGGTGACCCGGTGCCGCCCGCGCACCGGGCCGTGCCCCGTCTTGTTCAGGGTGTCGTTGCCGCCCGGCATGGGCAGGTCGGCGGTGGCGTAGCGCGCGCCCAGCACGGGCACGGCGGCAAAGGGATGGCGCAAGGCCAGGCGGTGCGCGCCGCCCCAGCTGCGGTATCGCCGCAGCAGCCGGGCCGCCTGGCGCAGCGCCGCGTCCAGCGCCGGCTGCCGAGCGTGCAGGATGCGCTGGGCGACGATGGCCCGCCCCGTCCAGATCGCGCCCAGCAGGTCCAGGCTGGCGCGCGGCAGCAGGCAGCGCGCCAGGGCCGCCACCAGCGCCTCGAACACCAGCGCGCCCTGCGACTCCATGCCGTACGAGCCATCCCAAGCCGCCAGCGCCGCCAGCGCGGGCTGGTCGCGCCGGTTGGCGCGCAGGCGGGGCAGCAGGGCGTCCCGCACCGCCAGCGAGCGCGGCTGCACCACGTCGAGCTGCGCCGCGCGCAGCCGCGCCAGGCTAACGGCGCCGCCCGCCAGCAGGGCTTGCAGCCGGCGGGCGCGCTCCGGCGGGGCGAAGAAGAAGCCGACCGGGACGGAGAGCGCCGGGGGGCGCTCGTTGGCGGAGGCCACCACCTCGTGCCCGGCGCTGGCGGACTGGCTGGCGGGAACCAGGTCGTCCAGCTTCCACAGGGCAGCCGGGTCGCACACCACGCGGCCCAGGGGCGCGTTCGCCCGGCGCGGCAGGTGGGCGGCGATCACCCGGCCGGCGCGTCCGTGCGCCTCAACCATCACCATGGTCTGGCCCGGCAGCGCGAAGCCGGCCAGCGCGTCGCGGAACTGCTCCCAGCTGGCGGCGTGCATGACGCCGAGCAGCGCGGTGAACTCGTCGCTGGGGCGGTGGCCGACCCAGCGCAGGGCGAGCGGCCGGGGGGAGGCGAACAGCATGCCGTCGCTGACCACGGGGCCGAACCGGGTCTCGCGCAGCAGCATCTCGACCGGGGCGCGGCCTTTGACGCGCACGGTCTCGCGGCGCTCCGTCATCGGCTCGGCGGAGGCGTCCACCAGGTCGCTGCTGGCGGCGTGCAGGCTGGTGCCGCCCCAGGCGATGCTGCAGTTGCGCCCCAGGCCGAGCGCCGGTAGCCCCGGGATCATCAGCCCCACCGCGTCGAAGCCGGGGCGGTGCAGCCCCGCCACCAGCCACATCGCCGGCAGGGTGACGGAGAGGTGCGGGTCGGACGCGATCATCCCGGCGCCGTGGGCGCTGCGCGCGGCGGGCACGGCGGCGGAGTTGCTGCCCCGCACCAGGCCGAGCGCCGCCTCCTCCAGGCTGGTCGGCCAGGGCAGCGTATCGCCATCCTGCATGGCGGGCCATAGCTGCGCCCATTCGGCGGCGGGCATGGCCGCTTCGGCGCGTAGCAGGCGGGTGAACACCAGCCAGGACACGTCCGCCGAGGCGAGCCGGCTGACGGCCAGCAGGTGGGGCAGCGTCCAGGGCTCGGCCGCCACGTCCAGCAGGGCGAACTCGTGCGGCTGCGCCGGGGCGTGGGCGATGTGGTGGTTGACCCCGGCCAGGAAGCCTTCGAGCCAGCGCCGGGTGGCGGGGGGCAGCATGGCCTCGATGCCGGGGGCGGCGCGGGCGAAGTCCATCAGCCGCAGCGCGCGGTCCAGCTCCAGGCCGGCGGGTCCGATGACTTCGGACAGCCGCCCGAGCGCGATGCGCCGCATGGCTTCCATCTGCGCCAGGCGGAGATGGGCATGCACCGCGCCGAGCCCGACCGCGAGGTCCCACTCGTCGGCAGCCTCGATGCTGGGGATTTGGTGGGCGTCCCAATGGACGTGCACGGGGGCGGAGACGGGCCAGGCGCCCGACGGGATATTGGCCAGGCGCACGGCGGTCGAGACCGGGGGCGGCGGGCCGAGGCGGAGCATGCGGGTGGCCAGGGTGGCCGCGGCGGCCAGGCCGCGCAGCTTGGTCGATAGCTTGGACAGGGCGGCGCTCCTTGGAATGCCGGCTCAGATTATGCGAAAAAGCTGTTGCTGACCGTGGAACGTCGGTGACGAGACATGGGCGAGGAGAAAGAAATTTGCGCATCCTGCCGACGCTCGCCCTGCTGGGATGGCTGACCGGCCTTCTCGCAACGCCTGCGCCGGCCGCTTTGGCGGGCGGGAGCCCCGAGCCCCGGCCGGTCATCGTGCCCACGGTCGCGCTGCCGGGCGGCGGCGTGGGGCTGCGCGCACAGGTTGCCGGCCGCACGGGCCTATTCCTGTTCGACACGGGCGGCGGCGTCACGATCGTGACGCCCGCGACCGCCGCCGTGTCCGGCTGCCGCCCCTGGGGCCAGATGACGGGCTTCCGCGCCACCGGCGAGCGCCTGGACACGCCGCGATGCGACGATCTGCACCTGACCCTGGGCGGCCGGGCGTTCACGGCGCCCATCGCCTCGGTGTTCGACTTGCAGCGGCTGATGGGCCCCGACATGCCTGAGCTGGCCGGGCTGGTCGCCCTTGACCTGTTCGCTGGCAGGGCGGTCACGATCCGACCGCTCGCGCATCAGCTGGTGCTGGAAACCGCGGCGAGCCTGCGGCGAAGGACGCGGGGGGCCAGGGAGGTGCCGATCCGCCCGGTGCGGGACGTCGAGGGGGTCGCGCTCACCGTGGACGGCGCGGTGCAGACGGCAGAGGGGCGCGCCTGGATGGAACTCGACACTGGCAACCTGGGACCGCTTATGGTTGGCGAGCATGTGGCCCCGTTGCTGGGCCTCGATGCGAGCCGGAGCGATGGCCAGCCGGCTGACTTCGCCCTTGTCGGGGGTGTCCCGATCCGGGGGCCTGCGCGGGTGAGCCGGCTGATCATGGACGGCGACATCGGCCAGAGCGTGCTGAGGGACTGGGATGTCACGCTCGACCTGGCGAGCAACCGGGCCTGGCTGCGGCCAGCCTCCGCGGATCCTGGCCCGCCCGGCTGACGGCGGAAGCCAGCGGCTGAACGGAGGTCCGGCTACCCGGCGTCGCTCGCCATCACGCCGCTCTCCCGCACCGGCGAGACGGCGCGGTCGATCACGCTGTCCATCGGCATGGCGCGGCGCATCGCCCGCACCACCAGCGGGTCCGACCCGGCCGGGTCGTCGTGCAGACGGTCCTCTAGCAACGACACCATCGTCGGCGTCCAGAACGCCACCAGGTGCTGCTTGATGCCGGCGGTCGCCACGTCGTCCGGGTAGGACCGGAAGAACGAGGCAATCTGGTTCGACATGGAAATCAGCTTCTCAACCTTCATCGTGCGAATTCCTAGTGAGAGCCCTCACCCCGGCCCTCTCCCGCACAGCGCGGGAGAGGGAAAGGGCTCAGTCGGCCGCGTCGAGCTGCGCCACGCGGGTCAGCGCCACGTCTTCCTCGAAGAAACGCTCCTGCCAGCCGGACATGCGGTTGGTCTTGCGAACCTGCACGGCGGTAACCTTGTACTCCGGGCAGTTGGTGGCCCAATCGGTGTAGTCGGTGGTGATGACATTGGCGCCCGTGCTGGGATGATGGAACGTGGTATAGACCACGCCCGGCTGCATCCGCTCGCTGATGCGGGCGCGTAACGCCGTGTCGCCGGAGCGGCTTTCCAGCCGCACCAAGTCACCGTCCAGCACGCCACGGCTCTCGGCGTCCATCGGGTGAATCTCCAGCACGTCTTCCTGGTGCCACTGGCTGTTCTCGGTGCGCCGGGTCTGCGCGCCGACGTTGTACTGCGACAGGATGCGCCCCGTAGTGAGGATCAGCGGGAACAGCGCGCCAGTGCGCTCCTCGGTGGGGATGAACTCGGTGATCATGAACCGGCCCATGCCGCGGACGAACTTGCCCACATGCATCATCGGCGTGCCCGCAGGCGCTGCCGCGTTGCACGGCCACTGGATGGAGCCCACCTCGTCCAGCTTGCGGTACGACACGCCAGCGAAGGTCGGCGTGGTGGCGGCGATCTCGTCCATGATCTGCTCGGGGTGGCCGTAGCTCATCGGATAGCCGAGCGCGTTGGACAACGCGACGGTCGCCTCCCAGTCCGCCAGCCCGCCCATCGGCGGCATCACCTTGCGCACCCGGCTGATGCGGCGCTCGGCGTTGGTGAAGGTGCCGTCCTTTTCCAGGAACGAGGAGCCCGGCAGGAACACGTGGGCGTATTTCGCCGTCTCGCACAGGAACAGGTCCTGGATCACCACGCACTCCATCGCCATCAGCCCGGCGGTGACGTGGTGGGTGTCCGGATCGGACTGCGCGATGTCCTCGCCCTGGATGTAAAGCCCCTTGAAGCTGCCCTCCACCGCGTCGTCCAGCATGTTGGGGATGCGGCGGCCCGGCTCCGCATTCAACGGCACGCCCCACATCTCCTCATAAATCTCGCGCACGTTGTCCTCGGCCACATGGCGGTAGCCGGGATACTCGTGCGGAAAGGAGCCCATGTCACAGGAGCCCTGCACGTTGTTCTGGCCGCGCAGCGGATTCACGCCGGCGCCGGGGCGGCCGATGTTGCCGGTCGCCATGGCCAGGTTCGCCATCGCCATGACGGTGGTGGAGCCCTGGCTGTGCTCGGTGACGCCGAGGCCGTAGTAGATCGCCGCAGCGCCGCCCGAGGCATACAGCCGGGCCGCGGCGCGCAGGTCGGCGGCAGCCACGCCCGTCAGGTGTGCGGTCGCCTCCGGCGAGTTACGCGGCTCGGCGATGAAACGCGCCCACACCTCGAACGCATCCCACTCGCACCGCTCGCGCACGTAGTCGCTGGCGACCAGGCCTTCCGTGACCACCACGTGGGCCATGGCGTTGACCAGCGCCACGTTGGTGCCGGGCATCAGCGGCAGGTGGTAGTCCGCCTTCACGTGGGGGGACTGCACCAGGTCGATCCGGCGCGGGTCGGCCACGATCAGCCGCGCCCCCTCGCGCAGCCGCTTCTTCATGCGCGAGGCGAACACTGGGTGCCCGTCGGTCGGGTTGGCGCCGATCACCAGGATCACGTCGCTGTCCGCCACGGAGGCGAAGTCCTGCGTGCCGGCGGAGGTGCCGAGCGTCGCCATCAGCCCGTAGCCGGTGGGCGAGTGGCAGACCCGGGCGCAGGTATCGACGTTGTTGTTGCCGAACGCGGCGCGCACCAGCTTCTGCACCAGGTAGGTGTCCTCGTTGGTGCAGCGCGAGGAGGTGATGCCACCGATGCTGTCCCGGCCGTAGGTCGCCTGGATGCGCTTGAACTCAGACGCGGCATGGGCGATCGCCACCTCCCAGCTCACCTCGGTCCAAGCGTCGGTGATCTTGGCGCGGATCATCGGCTTGGTGATGCGGTCCTTGTGGCTGGCATAGCCGAAGGCGAAGCGGCCCTTGACGCAGGAGTGCCCCTCGTTCGCCTTGCCGTCCTTGTAAGGCACCATGCGCACCACGGTGCTGCCCTGCATCTCGGCCTTGAACGAGCAACCCACGCCGCAATAGGCGCAGGTGGTGACCACGGAGTGCTCCGGCTGGCCCATGGCGATGACGCTCTTCTCGGTCAGCGTCGCGGTCGGGCAGGCCTGCACGCACGCGCCGCAGGAGACGCACTCGGAGCCCATGAAATCCATGCCGCCGGGCGACACCTTGGAGTCGAAGCCGCGGCCCTCGATGGTCAGCGCGAAGGTGCCCTGCACCTCCTCGCACGCCCGCACGCAGCGCGAGCAGACGATGCACTTCGACCCTTCGAAGGTGAAGTATGGGTTGCTCTCGTCCTTCGGCGCATGGCCGTGGTTCTCGCCGTCGAACCCGTAGCGCACGTCGCGCAAGCCAACCGACCCGGCCATGTCCTGCAACTCGCAATCGCCGTTGGCGGCGCAGGTCAGGCAGTCGAGCGGGTGGTCGGAGATGTACAGCTCCATCACGCCCCGGCGCAGCCCGGCGAGCTTGGGGGACTGCGTGGTGACCACCATGCCCTCCTCCGCCGGGGTGGTGCAGGAGGCGGGGGTGCCGCGGCGCCCGGCGATCTCCACCAGGCACAGGCGGCAGGAGCCGAACGGCTCCAGGCTGTCAGTGGCGCACAGCTTGGGGATCGCGGTGCCCATGCTCATCGCCGCCGCCATCACGGAGGTGCCGGCCGGCACGCTCACCGGCTGGCCGTCGATGCTCAGCGTCACCGTGCGGTCGGACACGCGGATCGGCGTGCCGTAGTCGAGTTCCTTGATCAGGGCCATCGATGCCGCTCCTTACTCAGCCGCCACGGGCACACGGGCCGCGCGGTGGAAATCCTCGGGAAAATGCGTCAGCGCCGACTGCACCGGCACGGGGGTCAGCCCGCCCATCGCGCACAGCGAGCCCTCCGCCATCGTGTCGCACAGATCGTTCAGCAGGGCATGGTTCTTGGCGGGCTGGTCGCCGGCCACGATGCGGTCGATCACCTCCATGCCGCGCACCGAGCCGATGCGGCACGGCGTGCACTTGCCGCAGCTCTCATGAGCACAGAACTCGAACGCGAACCGGGCCTGCTGCGAGAGGTCCACCGTGTCGTCGAACACCACCACGCCGCCATGGCCAATCAGGCCCTTGGCCGCGGCGAACGCCTCGTAATCCATGGGGGTGTCGAGCAGGCTGTCCGGGAAATACGCGCCCAGCGGCCCGCCCACCTGCACCGCCCGCACCGGGCGTCCGGTGGCGGTGCCGCCGCCGAACGTCTCGACCACCTCGCGCAACGTCACGCCGAACGCCAGCTCGATCAGCCCGCCATGCTTGACGTTGCCGGCCAGCTGCACCGCCAGCGTACCGCGGGAGCGGCCGACGCCGTAATCGGCATACGCCTTGGCGCCTTCCGCCAGGATGAACGGGATGGCGGACAGCGACAGCACGTTGTTCACGACGGTGGGCTTGCCGAACAGCCCCTCGATCGCCGGCAGCGGCGGCTTGGAGCGCACCAGGCCGCGCTTGCCCTCCAGGCTGTTCAGCAGCGAGGTCTCCTCGCCGCAGATGTAGGCACCGGCACCCAGCCGGACCTCCAGGAAGAAGTCCTTGCCGGAGTTGCGGATGTTGGCGCCGAGCCAGCCCGCCTTGGTCGCCGCCGCGATCGCCTTCTGCAACGTGGCGAAAGCGTGCGGGTACTCGGAACGGCAATAGATGTAGCCCTGCTCCGCATCCACCGCCAAGGCGGCGATCGTCATACCCTCAATCAGGCTGAGCGGGTCGCCTTCCATCGTCATGCGGTCGGCGAAGGTGCCGCTGTCGCCCTCGTCGGCGTTGCATACGATGTAGCGCTGGTCCGCCGGCGCCAAGCGGACGGTGTTCCACTTGATCCCGGTGGGAAAGCCCGCGCCGCCGCGGCCGCGCAGCCCCGACAGCTTGACTTCATCGACGATCGCCTCGCCCGTCATGCCGAGCGCGCGGTCAAGCCCGGCGTAGCCGCGATGCGCCCGGTAGTCCTCGACCGACACCGGGTCGATCACGCCGCAGCGCGCGAAGGTCAGCCGCTGCTGCGCGGTCTGCCACGGGTGCTGCTCCGGCTTGCCGATCGCAAGCGGGTGCACGCCGCCCGCCAGGAACCCGGCGTCGAACAGCCCCGCCACGTCCGCCGGCTTCGCCGGGCCGTAGCCCAGGCGGCCATCCGCGGTTTCTACCTCAACCAACGGCTCCAGCCACACCATGCCGCGGCTGCCGGTGCGGACCAGCTGCACCGCCTCACCGCGCCGTACTGCCTCCGCCGCGATGGCCTGGGCCACCCGCTCGGCCCCCAGCGCCAGGGCGGCGGCATCGCAGGGAACGAACACCCGGATCATGCGCGCGCCTCCGTCACGACTCGGTCCAAATCCGCCGCATCCACCCGGCCCATCGGCTCGCCGTCATACAGCGCGTTGGGCGCGCAGGCGCACAGGCCGAGGCAGAAGGTAGGCTCCACCGTCAACGCGCCATCGGCGGTCTGGCCGCCCCAGTCGAGGCCGAGGCGGGCAAGCAGGTCGTCGGCCAGCCGGGTCATGCCCATAGCCTGGCACGCTTCGGCGCGGCACAGCTTCAGCACGTGCCGCCCCGCGGGCTCGCGGCGGAAGTCATGGTAGAACGAGATGACGCCGAACACCTCGGCGCGGGACAGGTTCAGCGCCGCGGCGATCATCGGCTCCGCCTCGCGCGGCACGCAGCCGAACTCAGCTTGCAGCGCGTGCAACAGCGGCAGCATGGCACCGGGCATCGCCCGGTGCGCGTCGATGACGGTCGTCGCGCGGGCTGCGCCGTCCCACTGCGGGCGGTCGTCGCGCACGGCGGCGACCGAATACCTCTGACCCTTGGCCATGTGACGGTCGGTGTCCTTTACGTTGCCCAACACATACGGTTGGAACCCGGCGCAACAAGCGCCCTCCAGCCATGCTGCGATAGCGAACTCCAATCAAGCCCGTCGCTGGGTGGGCGCTCCCTGCCCGCCCAGCGCCTGACGCTCTCAGGCAGTCTTGATCTTCTCCAGCGTGCTGGCTGGAACGCCTGCCATGTTGTTGGCCAGCAGCGGCTTCGGCGCAGTCTCCATCCAGTGCTTGAGGGTGATCTCCTCGAACTTGCCGGCGTCCCAGGTCTGGACGATCTGCAAATCCTCGGTGCCGCTGTTGCGGATCGCATGCCCGTAGCCGGCCGGGATGTAGGCCGAGTCGCCAGCCTTGACATCGGCCACTTGGCCGCGGCCGCCGGAGCCGAACATCGACAGTTGGCCCTGGCCCTTCAGGTAGTAGTGGAACTCGTTGGCGTTCGGGTTCCAGTGCAGCTCCTTCATCTGGCCGGGCTTGATGACCATCAGCCCGCCCGACATCGTGGTCGAGATCGGCCACTCATCCACCGTGGCGAGGCTGAAGCTGCCACCGTCGAAGTCCCGCCGCGCCCGCAGATCCTTCGTCAAGCTGAACTTGTGCGTCGATTCCTTCGGCCAAGGCGCGTCGATCGCCAACGACACCGGCAGCACCGGGCCGGCCTGGATGTAGGTCTCGCCCTTCGGGAACGCTTCGAACAGCGCCTGGTCGATGCCGAAGTTGGCCGCCAGCATCTCCTTGGGGGTGACGTTGATCCAGTCGGTGATCGAGAAGGTGCCATGCTCGGAGAAAGCGCCGTTGTTGAACGACAGGATGAAGTGGCAAGGCTCGTCGCCAATCGTCTGGATCGCGTGGCCATGACCCTTGGGGAAGAACCACAGGTCGCCCGGAATGTAGTTGTTGACCTCGGTCTGCCCCGACGGGTCGAGCGCCGTGGTCTGGCAGCGGCCGGCGATGACATAGGCCCATTCCGCCGCGATGGCGTGCCAGTGCAGCTCCCGCGACGCGCCGGGGTCGAGGAACATGTGGACCCCCGCCAGCCCCTTCATAATCGGCAGCTGGTGCTCGGTCGATTCCTTGGCCCAGCCGCCGGAGGTGATCTTGGGCGCCGACCCGTCGAGCGAGCGGGTGAACGCCGGCATGGCGCCCACATCCTCCGGATCGTGGTATGCCACGGTGGAACCCGGCGGCAGCTGCGTCGAGTCCAGGCCGTAGCCGCCCTCGCCCGGCTTGCCGTGGTCCGTCTTGATGGCGGTCGTCTCCGCCAGGGCGACCTTGGACAGCCCCATCAGCCCGCCAGCGCCGAGCGCCGCGCCGCCGAGTATCGTCCGCCTGCTTGGAATCATGGACAGCCTCCTGTTATTAAAAGCTTGATCAGCTACGTGAAAAGCCCGGCGACCTTGGTGACGGTCATGTACACCCCCCACAGGATCGGCAGCAGCACGCCCGCCCAGGCCAGCATCATCCCTGGCGAGAACCCGCCCAGGCCAATGCCCGATGTTCCGGGCGATGCCGCTACAACGTGGCGTTCCTGCACGGCGGCCAACTCGCCCGCGGTCATAAACCAGTGCGGCGCCAGCGGGCGCACCAGCAAGTTGGCCACGAGACCGATCGCCAGCAGGACGGCGAGCACATAGAGCGTGGTGTCATACACCGCATCCTTGGCCACGCCGGCATCCGTGGCCTTCTGGCTGATCTGGGTGACCAGGATCGGCCCCAGCACGCCCGCGGTGGACCAGGCCGTCAGCAACCGGCCATGGATGGCTCCCACGAACTGGGTACCAAACACGTCCGCCAGGTACGCCGGCACGGTGGCAAAGCCGCCGCCGTACATGGACAGGATGAGGCAGAAGAAAGCGACGAACAGCGCCTTGTTGCCGCTATGGGCCGCCCAGGGCGCGGCGGCGTAAAGCGCGATGCCGAGCACGAAGAACATGGCGTAGGTCGCCTTGCGGCCTAGCCGGTCGGACGCGGAGGCCCAGAAGAACCGCCCGGCGATGTTGAACAGCGACAACAGCCCCACGAATCCCGCCCCCGCCGCAGCAGGAGCGGCAAAGAGGTCGTGCAGCATCGGCGATGCCACGCTGAGCACGCCGATGCCGGCGCTCACGTTCATCAGCAGCACCGTCCAGATCAGCCAGAACTGCGGCGTCTTCCAAGCCCGGTTCAGGTGCACGTGGCCGGAGGCAGCAAACCTCTTGGCGGGGGGCGCCACCCAACCCTCGGGCTTCCAGTTGGCGGGCGGCACGCGATAGCCGAAGCTGCCGGCCAGCATGAACACGGCGTAGATCGCAGAGAGCACCAGGAAGGTCTGCCACACGCCGGGTCCGCCGGCGCTGCCCGGGGCCGCCTTGTAGTGGCCCATCAAGAGGGTCGCCAACGGCGCGCCGATCATGGCGCCACCGCCGAACCCCATGATGGCCATGCCCGTCGCCATGCCGCGGCGGTCCGGGAACCACTTCACCAACGTGGACACCGGCGAGATGTAGCCAAGGCCAAGGCCGATACCGCCCAGCACGCCCAGGCCGAGCCAGACGATCCACAGCTGGTGCAAATCGACGCCAAGGGCCGCCACCGCCAGGCCCGCGCACCAACAGGCCGTCGCGGTGACGCCGGCGCGGCGCGGGCCGACCCGCTCCAGCCAGCCGCCCCAGAGCGCGGCCGATGCGCCCAGAAATACGATGCCCAGCTCGAAGCCGACCACCAGGTTGGGCACTGTCCAGTCGCAACTAGTCGTGACCAGGGATTGCAGCAGGGTCTGCCCGGGCGCGCACGCGGTCCCCACGGAATGCGTCAGCGGCAGCCAGAACACCGACATGCCGTAGATCATGCCGATGCAGAGATGCACGGCGAGGGCGGCCGGCGGCACCAGCCAGCGGTTGAAGCCGGGCGCCGCGACCGTTCGAGAACGGTCGAGCAGGCCGGCCTGCCGCGCCTGAATGAATTCAGCCGTCACGCTCATATCCGACGATCCTCACGGCGTTTCACTCGGCCCGGCGGCACCGGTGCGAGATACGCTTCTCAGTCAGGCGATAGTGTCAGCCGATCGGACGGCTCAAGGCAAGGCCAAGTCTCCGTGCTGCGATAGCACAAACCTATCAAGCGACGGATCGGCCGCCAGCCGCTTGGCACTGCTCAGCAGGGCCGCCACTAAGGGCGCCACGGGCTGCCGGTTCGACGCCACCAGGCCGACCTGGAACGCCGCGTCCGGCTCCACCAGCGGGATGATGCGGAACGGCGGATGGCTGCCCACCATCTCCGCGACCCGCTCGGACAGGATGGTCGCCCTGCCGCCCTGCCGGACATGCGACAGCAGCGCGATCATGGAATCCGACTCGAAGTCGCACGGGTTGGGATTGCCGCCGGGCGTCCCCAGCAGGCGGTCGAAGATGCGGCGGTTCTGCATGTCGGGCGTCGGCAGGCAGAGCGGCAGGGCGGCGGCTTCCGCCCAGGTCAGCCGGTCCCGCGTGCCCATCGGGCCGCTGGCGGTGGTCAACAGGCGGTAGCGCTCGATGAGCAGCGGCAAGGATTGCAGCCGCCCAATCGTCTCAGTGCCGAGATAGGTGATTCCGGCGTCGAGTTGCAGGTTGTCGAGCAGGTCGAGGATGTCGGCCGAGCTGCGCGACAGCACCTGGACGCGCATCCCGGGGTGCAGCGCCTGGCAGTGACGGGTCAGCAGGGAGGCGCTAGGCAAAGCGCTCGGGATGACGCCGACGCGGAGCAGCCCGGACAGGCCGCGGCGCAGCGCACGAACCTCGTCCCGCATGGCCCTGGCGTCGCCCACCATGCGCTTGGCCCATTCGAGCACCCGCTCGCCTTCGGGGGTGAGGCCCTGGAACCGCGAGTTGCGCTGCACCAGCAGGACGCCGAGCGTCTCCTCCAGCGACTTGATGGCGGCCGACAGCGTGGGCTGCGCGACGCCGCACGCCTCGGCCGCCCGGCGGAAGTTGCGCTCCCGCGCCACGGCGATGAGGAACTCGAGCTTGTCGATCAACGGGGCCCGTCCAGGAACGCGGGAACGGCTGGTAGCGGCGGACGGATTTGAACCGCCGACCAAGGGATTATGATTCCCCTGCTCTACCGCTGAGCTACGCCGCCAGCCGGACGGTGCGCTGTGTCGCGCCTGCCGCCTGTCGAGTCAATGCTGGCGAGGCCTGGCGCATCCCGGGCCGGGCGATCACGATAAAGCGATTACGCCCGCACGCGATGCAATGAATTCAACGCTGTAACTGGATATTGCGCTGCGATGCCAGGTTTGTGGGTTGTCCTGTCCGTCACTTCGACTAGGCGGGGTGCGACGTAACCTCCAGGACAGCTCCTCGCCATGAACTTGCGCTCCATTCTCCTCGCCACCGCTGCGGCGTCGCTTCCCTGCCTTGCCGCCGCCCAGCCGATCGAGGGGCTGTATATCGGCGCCGGCGCGCTGGCCAACCTCAAGCAGGACGAGCATCTGCGGACCTCGCCGGACTCCGGCCTGACAGGCCCCTCCCCCCGCTTCCGCTTCGATGCCGGCGGCCTCGGCGGCCTCGGCAGCGTCGGTTACGGCTTGGGCAATGGCCTGCGGGCCGAAGTGGAGGGCAACTACCGCCAGAGCAGTCTTTTGGGGCTGTATGGCACGACCAACCCGAACCAGAGCGGCGGCACGACCCAGGAGGACTACGGCGCGCTCGTCAACGTGCTCTATGACGTTGACCTGCGGCCGTTTGGCGTGCCGTTCCTACAGCCCTACGTCGGCCTCGGCGCCGGCTATGAATGGAGCCACATCCAAGGGCTGAACACGACCGATGCCGTCACTGGCCAAGTGAACCATTTTGGCGGCACGAACGGCAACTTCGCCTACCAGGGCATCGCCGGCGTGGCCTTCCCGGTCGAGCCAATCCCAGGTCTGGCGTTCACCATCGACTATCATTTCCTCGGCGTGCTGGGGAATCAGAAGTTCAAGGCGCAAAACTTCAACGGGGGGCTCAGCGCTGAAAGCGCACAGATTTCCGAGAACCTGAACCACAGCGTGGTCGTGGGCGTGCGCTTCGCCTTCAACACGCCCACCCCGGTGCCGCCGCCGCCGCCCGCGGCACCCTCCCCCGTCGTGGCACCGTCGCGCACCTACCTGGTGTTCTTCGACTGGGACCGCGCCGACCTGACCGACCGCGCCCGCCAGATCGTCGCCGAAGCGGCGCAGGCCAGCACCCGGGTGCAGGCAACCCGCATCGAGGTGCAGGGCAACGCCGACCTGTCCGGCACCAAGCAGTACAACCAGAAGCTGTCATTGCGCCGTGCTCAGACGGTCGCGGCCGAGCTGGTGCGCGACGGCGTGCCAGCTGGCGAGATTCAGATTCAGGCGTTTGGCGACACCCGCCCGCTGGTGCAGACCGCACCCGGCGTGCGCGAGCCGCAGAACCGCCGCGTCGCGATCATTCTGCAATAGTCTGAGCTTGGCGGCAGGGTGGGCGCGATCCGCCCACCCTGCTTGCAGGCTTGCTTCCCGAAAACTGGGCTAGACCGCCAAAGTGTCACGTCTAAGGTACTATGGCGTCGCAATCGTGCCTGGATGGTTTCCGCAGGTGCCGGCGTCCGGCAAACTCTCTTGGGTTTCGGCGCTTCATTGGCCACACTGGCACTGACGCCATCATGTTCGACAGGATACCGCCCGCCATGCAGCTCCGCCTCCTCGCCACCGCTGCCGCCATCTGCCTGCCGGGCCTCGCCTTGGCCCAGCCGGTTGATGGCCTCTATGTCGGCGCCGGTGCTTTGTTCAACTACAAGCAGGCGGAGCACGCGCATGCGTCCCCTGGTGCCGAGTTCGGCTCCTCGCGGCTGACGTTCGATGCGGACGGCTACGGCGGGCTGGGCAGCGTCGGCTACGGCCTCGGCAACGGCCTGCGCTTGGAGGTCGAGGGCAACTACCGTTCCACCGGCATCCGCAAGTTCACCAGCCAGGCGCCGGAAGGCGGCCAGAGCACCCAGCAGGATTACGGCACGTTGGGCAACGTGCTCTATGACGTGGATTTGCGCCCGTTCGGCCTCGACTACCCGTTCACGCCTTATGTCGGCCTCGGTGCCGGCTGGGAGTGGAGCCACCTGAACGGCCTGAACGCGGTGCAGACGACCGGTGCCGTTACTCATCTCGGCGGCACGTCGAGCGGCAACTTCGCCTATCAGGGTATCGTGGGCTTTGCCTTCCCGATCACCACGCTGCCAGGCCTGGCGTTCACGGCCGAGTACCGCTTCCTCGGCGTCCTCGGCAACCAGACCTTCCGCGCCACCTCGATCTCGACGCCAGGTGCCAAGGGCAACTACGACATCACCGAGAACCTGAACCACAGCGGCGTCCTTGGCATCCGCTACGCCTTCAACACGCCCACCCCGGTGCCGCCGCCGCCGCCCGCAGCACCCTCCCCCGTCGTGGCGCCGTCGCGCACCTACCTGGTGTTCTTCGACTGGGACCGCGCCGACTTGACCGACCGCGCTCGCCAGATCGTCGCCGAAGCCGCCCAGGCCAGCACCCGCGTGCAGGCAACCCGCATCGAGGTGCAGGGCAACGCCGACCTGTCCGGCACCAAGCAGTATAACCAGAAGCTATCGCTGCGCCGTGCCCAGACGGTCGCGGCCGAGTTGGTGCGCGACGGCGTGCCGGCGAAGGAGATTCAGATCCAGGCGTTCGGCGACACCCGCCCGCTGGTGCAAACCGCACCCGGCGTGCGCGAGCCGCAGAACCGCCGGGTCGCGATCATCCTGCAATAGGCAGCTTTGCCTGAGCCTGGGCGGCGATGAAGCCGCCGCCCAGGACTCGGTCGCCAGCATAGAACACACAAGCCTGCCCAGGCGCCGGAAGCGCCGGCTCGTCCAGCAAAACCTGGCCGTCGCTCGCCACGCTGGCGGCACGGAACTTGTCCCGCGCCCGCAGTTTCACCGTGCAGCGCTGCGACGGCCCCGGGTCGATCAGCCAGTTCAGCTCCCGCAACTGCAACGCCCGGGTTCCGCTGCCACGGGGCCCCACGACCACGCGCCGCGCGGACGCGTCCAGCGCGACCACGACCTGGCGCTCGCCTGCCACGCTGACCGTCCCCAGCCGCCTGGCCTGGCCCACCGTGTAACGTCCCACGCCGTCATGCCGCCCGAGCACCGCGCCGGCCGCATCCACGATGTCGCCCGGCGCCGCAGCGTCCGGGCGCAGACGCGCCACCAGCGCATCGTAGCGGCCGGTGGGCACGAAGCAGATGTCCTGGCTGTCCGGCTTGGCGGCGACCTCCAATCCGAGCCGGGCCGCCTCCACCCGCACCGCGCCCTTGTCCGGCATGGCGCCGAGCGGGAAGAGCGAGCGGGCCAGCTGGGCGCGGGTGGTGGCGAACAGGAACCAGCTCTGGTCCCGCTGCGGGTCGGCGGCCCGGTGCAACTCCGGGCCATCCGGGCCGTCCACCCGGCGCACGTAGTGCCCCGTGGCCATGGCGTCGCAGCCGAGATCGGTGGCCAGGCGCATCAGGTCGGTGAACTTGACCGTCTGGTTGCAGCGCACGCATGGCACGGGAGTTTGCCCGGCGGCATAGCTGGCCGCGAAATCGTCGATCACGGCCGAGCGGAAGCGCGCCTCCGCATCGATGACGTAGTGCGGGATGCCGAGCCGGTCCGCGACCCGGCGCGCGTCATGGATATCCTGCCCGGCGCAACACGCTCCCTTACGCGCCGAGGCAGCTCCGTGGTCGTATAGCTGCAATGTGGCACCAATGACTTCGTGCCCGGCTTCGTGCAACAATCCGGCGGCGACGCTGCTGTCCACCCCGCCGGACATCGCGGCGAGGATGCGCATGGTCCCCGCCTTTACCCTTGAGCGTTGCGCGTGCTGGCCGGCAAGCGCACCACCAACCCGTCCAGCGCCTCGGTCATCACCAGTTGGCACCCGAGGCGGGAGGTTTTCTCCAGCCCGAAGGCGAGGTCCAGCATGTCTTCCTCGTCCTCGGTGGGGGCGGGCAGCTTGCCGAACCACGCGGGGTCGATGACCACGTGGCAGGTGGAGCAGGCGAGCGAGCCCTCGCACGCGCCCTCGATATCGACGCCGTGCTTGTGCGCCACTTCCAGCACGGACAAGCCGAGCGGCGCGCTGACTTCGCGGGGGATGCCGTTACGCTCGACGAAGGTCATCTTGGGCATCGTGCTCAGGCCTCGGCAAAGTGCGGGACGGCGGACAGCGCCGCGATGGCATAGTCCACGTCCGATCGGGAGGTAAAGCGTCCCAGCCCCATCCGCAAGGTGCGCGCAGCGCTGGCCGCGTCCAGCCCCATGGCGGTGAGCACGTAAGACGGCGCTACGGCGGCGGACGAGCAAGCGGAGCCGGTGGAGACGCACAGGCCAGGGTTGGCGCGCATGACATCCAGCGCGTCGCCGTGCGGCAAGGTGACGTTGAGGTTGCCCGGCAGCCGCCACGCCATGCTGCCGTTGACGCGCAGGCCGGGCAGCCGCCGGGTCAGCCCGACCAGCAGATGGTCGCGTAGGGCGGAGAGCCGCGCCGCCTCCTCCGCCATCTCGGCGCCGGCGATGCGGCACGCCTCGCCGAACCCGGCCACGAGCGGGGTGGGCAGCGTGCCGGAGCGCAGCCCCCGCTCCTGCCCGCCGCCGGAGAACAGCGGCAGCAGGCGAGCGCGCGGGCGGCGGCGCACGTAGAGCGCGCCCACCCCCTTCGGGCCGTACAGCTTATGGGCGCTGAAGGAGGCGAGGTCGATGCCGTCCACGTCGAATGCCACCTTGCCCAGCGCCTGCGCCGCATCGGTGTGGAACAGCGCCCCCGCTGCATGAGCAAGGCCGGACAGGCGCGGCAAATCCTGCAACACGCCCGTCTCGTTGTTGGCCGCCATAACGCTGACCAGCGCCGTCGGCATGGCCAGGGCCTGTTCCAGCACGGCCGGGTCCAACAACCCGTCCGGCCCCACCGGCAGCACCACCGGATCGAAGCCCTCGGCGCGCAGGTCGGCCACGCTCTCCAGCACGCATTTGTGTTCGGTGGCGACCGTGACGACCCGGCGGCGGCCATCGCGGGCAGCGAAGCGGGCCGCACCTTTGACCGCAATGTTGTTGGCCTCCGTGGCGCCGGAGGTGAACGCGATCTCCCGCGGCTCGGCGCCGATCAGCGCCGCCACCTGGGCGCGGGCCGCCTCCACCGCCTGCTCGGCGTCCCAGCCCATGGCGTGCTCGGCGCTGTGCGGGTTGCCGAACCGCTCGGTCCAGAACGGCAGCATGGCGGCCACCACCCGGGGGTCGCACGGCGTGGTGGCCTGGTTGTCCAGGTACACCATCAGGCCGCCCTCCGGCTGACCCGGCGCGCCATGGCGGCGTAGGCGGCGGCGAACGCGTCCACGTCGGCCGCCGTGGCGTTCCATGGCAGGGAGATGCGGATCGCCTCACCCGCCAGCGCGCCCAGCCCCATCGCCAGCAACACGTGGCTGCGCGCCACCTTGCCGGAGGAGCAGGCTGCCCCGGCCGACACCTGCACCCCGGCCAGGTCCAGCGCCATCAGCTGCGTGTGTGCGGCGACTCCGGGCAGCGCCACGCATGCCGTGTTGGGCAGCCGCTCCGCCCCGCCCAGCACCAGCCCGCCCGCGGCGGCCGCGGCCTCTTCCACCGCCTGGCGCAACGGCAGCAGCCCGGACGGCTGCGCCGCGGCGGCCGCAGCGAACCCGGCAATAGCGGCCACCGGCGGGGTGCCGCCGCGACGGCCCCGCTCCTGCCCGCCGCCCACGATCAGCGCCGGGCCGTCCACCCCGTCGGCCAGCAACAGCGCTCCTGCGCCGGCCGGGCCACCCAGCTTATGCGAGGACAACGCCAGGCTGTGCGCGCCCAGCGCCGGCAAGTCGGTCGGGATGCGCCCGGCCGCCTGCACCGCGTCCACGTGCAGCCGCGCGCCATGGCGGCGGCACAGCGACGCGGCGGCGGCCACCGGCTGGATCGTGCCGGTCTCGTTGTTGGCCAGCATGAGGCACACCAGCGCCGGCCCGCCTGGCAGCGCCGCTTCCAACGCATCCAGGCGCAGCACGCCGTCGCCGTCCACCGGCAAAGTCTCGGCGTCCGGCCGGGCGGCGCGCACGGCGTCGTGCTCCGTGGCGCCGATCAGCACCCGGCGGCCCTGGCCCAACATGTGGATCGCCAGCGCGTCCGCCTCGGTGCCGCCTGAGGTGAACACCACGGCGCCGCCGAAGCGCCGGGCCAGCAACTCGCGCGCGTCCTCCAGCACCCGGCGGGCCCCCCGTCCGGCAGCGTGGACCGAGGACGGGTTTCCCACGGCGTCGAGCGCTGCCAGCATCGCGTCCCGGGCCGCCGGGCGCAGCGGCTCGGTGGCGTTGGCGTCCAAATAAGCCGTTGCGGCTACTCCGCCGCCTTCACGGCAGGCCGGGTCCTGCGGTCACCCATGGCGGCCACGCGAGCTTCCAAGGCCAGCAACTCGGCCCGCAGCACCTCGATCTGGCACATCAGCGGGTCCGGCGAACCGTCACAGGGCGTGCCATAGGCGAGGAAGGCCGCGGCGGGCGGCGGCGCCGCCTGGCGGTTGCGCTCGACCGGGCGGGCGGGAATGCCCACCACCGTCTGGCCCGGCTGCACGTCCGCCACCACCACGGCATTGGCGCCGACCCGCGCACCGTCGCCGATCACGATGTCGCCCAGCACCTTCGCCCCGGCGCCCAGGATGACGTTGCGGCCCACCGTCGGGTGACGCTTGCCCTTGACGTTGCTGGCAGTCCCGAGCGTCACCTGGTGGTACAAGTAGGCGTCATCGCCCAGCACGGCGGTCTCGCCGATCACCACGCCCATGCCATGATCGATGATGACCCGGCGGCCCAACTCCGCGCCGGGATGAATTTCGACCCCCGTGGCGAACCGGCCCAGATGGGACACAAACCGCCCGAGCAGGAACAGCCGCCGCCGCCACAACCCGTGCGCCAGCCGGTGGATCATCACTGCATGGAGGCCGGGATAGCACAACAGCACCTCGAGCCTGGACCGCGCCGCCGGGTCGCGCTGGTGGTAGGCATGCACCAACTCGCGCAGAAACATGAAAGGCATGCGTCAATTCCATTATGAAAGCGCGGTGGCTGTCCTATATATCGTGGCGGCATCCGGGTTGAAGGCCCGTCCGGATACTGTGGCGGTCAGGGGTCGGGTAGGCGTTTCTCCCGAGGACTTCGATGCGCTTGGCCTCCATGGGCCATCGGGTGCCGCGCGCAACAGGGGCAGTCCGCCGGTTGGGGCACCAGCTGGTCGGGCATCATGCAATGGGCAGCACCGCCTGAGCCGTGCCCGGCCCGGGTCACAGGAATTATCGGAACACCATGCCAGAGGTGATGTTCGCCGGCCCTGACGGCCGGCTTGAAGGCCGCTACCACCACAGTAAGGACGTTGGCGCGCCGCTGGCGCTCGTCTTGCACCCTCATCCGCTGCACAGCGGCACCATGAACAACCGCATCACCTTCACGATGTATCAGTCGTTTCAGAAGCTCGGCTTCTCCGTGATGCGCTTCAACTTCCGCGGCGTGGGGCGCAGCCAGGGCCGGTACGATGGCGGCATCGGCGAGATCAGCGACGCGGCGGCGGCGCTGGATTGGCTGCAGATGGTCAATCCGTCGTCCAAGGGGCTGTGGATCGCGGGCTACTCGTTCGGCGCGTTCGTCGGCATGCAGCTGCTGATGCGGCGTCCGGAGATCTCCGGCTGGATCAGCGTCGCCCCCCCGGCCAGCGACTACGATTTCGGCTTCCTCGCGCCGTGCCCCTGCGGCGGCCTGCTGCTGCACGGCGACTCGGACGAGATGGTTCCGGAGCCGGCGGTCCGTAAGCTGGTGGACAAGCTGAACACCCAGAAGGGCGTGCAGGTGGACTACCGGGTGTTCCCCGGGGCAGACCACGTGTTCGCCAGCCATGCCGACCGGGTGGCCGAGGCTCTGGAGGACCACGTGGGCATGATCCAGGCCCGCAAGGCGATGGCCCTGGCGGCCGACTAAGGCCGGGGCGCCGTCCCCAACTCCCACACCCGCGCGCCTTCCAATCGCCCTCTTCAGGCGATTGGAAGGCCGCCGGAGGGAGCGCCAGGCGGCTCCAGCGGCAGCACCTCGTCGAAGCAGGCGAAGTCGATCGCCAGGCGTCCCCCCTCGGTGAACCCGAACATGTCGGCGAACCGGTGGTCGAACTTGATCTCGTCCACCCGGTAGCTCGCCCGGGCGTGGATGGTCTGGCTCATGGTCTCGTCCAGCCCGGTGACGGACACCAGCACCTCGGCGTACATCGCCTGCAACGCCTCGACCGTCATGCCGTGCAGCGGGCTGGCCTCGTCGATCGGGTGCATGGCGGTGAAGGTCAGCGCGAAAATCGGCGTGTGCGCGCGCGCCAAGGTCAGGTCATAGAAGCGGCGCATCAGCCGGCCTTCCAGCGTCCGCTCCGTGCGCACCAAGGTCATGCTGACGGTCGCCTCCAGAATCTGGTTGCGGCGGCTGTTGGTCAGCCGCACCGCCAGGGTCGGCACCCCGTCATGCGGCCCCACCGTCATGAGCCGGCTGAACACCACGCGCGAGCTTGGCCGGGAGAAGCGGGCGAAGGTACTGCCGGTGATGAAGGTGACAAACACCAGCGCCACCATCGTCTCCGCCGTGACCACCAGGTTCGCGTAGCTGCCGGAGGGCGTGAGCACGCCGTAGCCGATGGTCGCCATGGTTTGGATGCTGAAGAAGAATGCGTCTGCGAAGGAGTTCGGGCGGCTATGCTCAATGGTGCCGGCCTGCAATAGGTATAGCCCGGCGAACAGCAGGTTGAGCAGCAGGTAGAAGGCGAACGCGATCAGGGTGAACGTCCACCAGCGCAGCACCAGCACCCGGTGATAGAAGTCATTGTACCAGCGAATCCTCTGGCCGAGCCGGATAACGCCTTCCGAGGGGCCGCGGGGCACGATGTCGCGCACCTGCCGGACACCCTGGGGCGGCTCGCGGGTGACGATGCGCGGCGGGTCGCGGCGGCCTAGCGGCACGGCATATCCTGTCGGAGCGGAAGTCGGCCCTTCTACCATGCGGGCGCGCCTTGGCCAGTGCGCCGGGCGGCGCGGCGTGCTACCCGGCGTCTCCCTTCGCGAGCCCCGCCATGCCCACCAGCCCCTTCCTGAACGAAGCCCAGGCCCGCGGCTTCATCCATCAGTGCACCGACCTGGACGCGCTGGACGCCGCGTGCGCTGCCGGGCCGATTTGCGCCTATGACGGCTTCGACTGCACGGCGGACAGCCTGCATGTTGGCCATCTGACAGGCATCATGCTACTGCGGCTGATGCAGCGGCACGGCCACCACCCAGTGGCGCTGCTGGGCGGCGGCACCTCGCGCATCGGCGACCCGTCGTTCCGCGAGGAGGCGCGCCCCTTGCTGACCAACGAGCAGATCGCCGCCAACATGGCGGGCATCCGCCGTTGCATCGAGCCGTTCGTGCGCTTCGAGGGCGGCGCCATGCTGCTGGACAATGCCGAGTGGCTGGACCGGCTCGGCTACATCGAGCTGCTGCGCGACATCGGCCCGCACTTCTCCATCAGCCGCATGCTGGCCTTCGACAGCGTCCGCACCCGGCTGGAGCGCGAGCAGGGGCTGACCTTCCTGGAGTTTAACTACTCCATCCTGCAAGCCTATGACTTTAGGGAATTGTCCCGCCGCCACGGGGTGGTGCTGCAAATCGGCGGGTCCGACCAGTGGGGCAACATCGTCTCCGGCGCGGACTTGGTGCGGCGCACGGACGGCAAGACGGTGTTCGGGCTGACGACGCCGCTGCTCGCCACCGCATCCGGCGTCAAGATGGGCAAGACCGCGGCCGGCGCGGTGTGGCTGTCGGCGGACCGGCTGGCCCCGTACGACTACTGGCAGTTCTGGCGCAATACGGAGGACGCGGACGTGCCCCGCTTTCTCAAGCTATTCACCGACCTGCCGCTGCCCGAGATCGACCGGCTGGCGGCCCTGGGCGGCACGGAGGTCAACGAGGCCAAGAAGCGGCTGGCCACGGAGGCGACCGCCCTGCTGCACGGCCCCGCCGCCGCCGCGGCCGCCGCCGGCCTGGTGCCGCCCACCCACACCGTCGCCGCCGCCGACCTGGCCGCCGGCCTGCCGGTGTTCCGCCTGCTCGCCGACGCCGGGCTGGTGGCCAGCCTCGGCGAGGCCCGTCGCCTGATCCGCGGCGGCGGCGCCCGCGTCAACGACGCGCCCGTGGCGGACGAGGCCGCCATCGTTACCATGGCCGACCTGCGGGACGGCGCGCTGAAGCTCTCCGCTGGGCGCAAGCAACACCGCCTGATCCAGGTGGGCTGACCCCGTGGCGCTGGAGGGCGGCATTGACATCCTGGACCGCCACGGCCTGCACGGCTGGGCCCATGACCGGGACGACCCGGCGCCCGTCGAGTTGGTGGTGCACGTCACCGGCCAGCCGCCGCTCCGCCTGCTCGCCAACCTCTACCGCGCCGACCTGGAGCAGGCCGGCATCGGCGACGGGCGGCACGGCTTCTCGCTGGCCCTGGAAGGGCTGTCGCCGCTGGTCCCCCACACCCTCCGGGTGGCGCGGGCGGGAGACGACGCGGATTTGCCCGGCTCGCCGCGGGTGATCGCCGCCTCCTTGCAGATCGACCCTGTGTTGCAGGACCACCTGGCCCGGCTGCTGGGGCAGGCCGAGGGCGAGGACGTGCAGCGCCATTGGGCCGCGTTCCTGGCGCAGCAGGCGGACCGGCTGCTGCAGCGCGCCGCCGACCACCGCAGCCGCCGCCCGCCCGCCTCCGCGCCGCAGATGTTCCGCGTCCGCTGGTCCGGCCGCGGCTCCCGCGCCCCGGCGCCGGGGCCGCGCGCCCTGGTGATCGATGACAAGCTGCCGCGGGAGGACCGCGACGCCGGGTCGCGCGCCGTGATGTCACACGTGCGCTCGCTGCGGCGGCTGGGCTACGCCGTCAGCTTCGCCGCGGCGGACATGGCGGGCGGCGAGGGCATGGACCGGCTGGAAGCCGAGGGCGTGGCCTGCCTCTGCGCGCCTTGGTGCGCCTCGGTGGAGGAGCTGCTGCGGCGGGAGGCGGACAGCTTCGCCCTGGCCTACATCCACCGCGGCGGCAATGCGCGCTATCTGCCGCTGCTGCGCCACACTCAGCGGCGCGCCCGGGTGGTGTTCAGCGTGGCGGACCTGCACCACCTGCGCGTCGCCCGGCAGGCCGAGGCGGAGGGGCGCCCGGAGCTGCTGGAGCTGAGCCAGCGGATGCGGGTGGGCGAGCTGTCCGCCGCCAGCGCCGCGGACCGGGTCATCACCCATTCGAGCTACGAGGCCGCGCTGCTGCGCCAGGCGTTGCCGCAGGCCCGGGTCCACGTCGTCCCGTGGGCGGTGACGCCCTGCCCCACCCCGGCGCTGTTCGCCGAGCGGCACGGCCTGGCCTTCATCGGCAGCTACCCGCACCCGCCCAACTTGGACGCCGCGTGGTGGCTGCTGCACGACGTCCTGCCCCTGGTGCGGCAGCGCCACCCAGGCATCGCCTGCATCCTGGCCGGCAGCGACATGCCGGACAGCCTGCGCGCCGCCGCCGGACCCGGCGTCACCATGCTGGGCCACGTGCCGGACCTTGCCAGCCTGTTCGGCCGGGTGCGGCTGACGGTCGCGCCGCTGACCTTCGGCGCCGGGGTAAAAGGCAAAGTGCTGGACAGCCTGGCCCATGGCGTGCCCTGCGCCTGCACCCCCGTGGCAGCCGAGGGCATCGGGCTGCCGGCAGCGCTGGACGCCACGGTGGGGGCCACGGCGGCGGAGCTGGCGGAGGTGATCTGCCGGCTGCACGAGGATGCCAGGTTCAACGCGGCCTGCCGGGAGGCGGGGCTGGGGTATGTGCGGGAAAGGCTGGCTGAGGGGGCGGTGGACACGGCGATGCGGGAGGCGGTGGCCTAGCAGGGCGCTGCCCTGCACCCGCAAGGGAACGAAGTTCCCTTGACCCATGATACTTACAATCAGGTGTCTAGAGGACTCCGGCCTTACTCCGCGGCCTTCGCCTCCGCCCCTGTCACCCGGGTGCGGGTCCGCAGCGTCACCCACTCCTCCGCTCCCGTGGGATGAATGCCGATGGTCTGGTCGAAATCGGCCTTGGTGGCGCCCGCCGTCATCGCCACGGCGATGCCCTGCATCATCTCGGCCGAATCGTCGCCCAGCATGTGCGCGCCCACCACCCGCTGGCTGGACTGCTCGACCAGCAGCTTCATCACCGTCTGGGTGTCGCGTCCGGTCAGCGTGTGGCGCAGCGGCCGGAACTTGGCCATGTAAACGTCCACCGGGAACCGCTTGGCCGCTTCCTCCTCCGTCAGCCCCACGGTGGCCATCGGCGGATGGCTGAACACGGCGGTGGCCACGTTGGAGAAGTCCCACCTGCGGCGCTGCGGGCTGAACAGCCGGTCCGCCAGCATGTGCCCTTCGGCGATGGCGACCGGCGTTAGGTTCATCCGGTTGGTCACGTCGCCGATGGCGTAGATGTGGGCCTGGCTGGTCTGCTGCTCGGCATCCACCATCACCGCGCCGTCCTTGGCCAGCTTCACGCCGGCGGCGCCCAGGCCCAGCGTACGCACGTTCGGCGTCCGCCCAACCGCCCAGAACACCAGGTCGGCCTGGATCGCCGCGCCGTCGCCGAGATGGACTTGATAGGCCTCGCCATCCCGCTCCACCCGGGTGGGCGAGGTGTTGCAGTGCATCCGGACGCCCTGCGCCGTCAGCGCCTCGGCCAGCGCCTCGCGCATGTCGTGGTCGAAGCCGCGCAACGGCAGCGGCTGGCGGCACACCAGATCGACCTGCGCGCCGAGCCCGGCGAAGATGCCGGCGAACTCCACCGAGATATACCCGGCGCCGACCATCACGATGCGCTTCGGCAGCGCGGGCAGGTGGAACGCCTGGTCGGACACGATGCCCAGCTCGCCGCCGGGCACCTCCGCCCGCATCGGATGGCCGCCGACGGCGATCACGATCCGCTCCGCCGTCACCCGCTGCCCGCCCACGTCCAGCGTGTGCGGATCGATGAAGGTGGCGCGCGCGGTGAACTGGGTGCAGCCCGACGCGGTCAGCATCTTGACGTAGATGCCGTTCAGCCGGGCGATCTCGGCGTCCTTGGCCGCGATGAACCGGGTCCAGTCGTGGTGGCCTCGCTGCGTGTCCCAGCCGAAGCCGCGGCTGTCGTCCACCGCGATGCCGTAATCGGCCGCCATCACCATCAGCTTCTTGGGCACGCAGCCGACGTTGACGCAGGTGCCGCCCCAGTAGGTGTCCTCGGCGATGGCGACCCGGGCGCCGTGCCCGGCAGCAATGCGGGCGCAACGCACCCCGCCGGAGCCGCCGCCGATCACGAACAGGTCGAAGTCGTAGGCCACGGGACGGCCTTGGTTCAGGCGGCGGCCTTGTGCGGCACGCCCTTCTCCTTCAGCAACGTCTCCAGCTCGCCCGACTGGAACATCTCGGTCACGATGTCGCAGCCGCCCACGAACTCGCCGTCCACGTAGAGCTGCGGGATGGTCGGCCACTGCGAGAACGCCTTGATGCCGTCGCGCAGGCCGGCATCCTCCAGCACGTTCGCCGTTTGGAACGGCACGCCCATGTGGCTGAGGATCTGCACGACCCGGGCAGAGAAGCCGCACTGCGGGAACAGCGCGTTGCCCTTCATGAATAGCATCACCCGGTTGTCGGTGATGTTCTGCTTGATGCGGTCAGCAGCTAAGGTGTCGCTCATCGTGTGGTCTCCGGTTCGGGGATGGAGGTCTGCAAGGCCAAGGCATGCAACTCGCCGCCCATGCGCCCGCGCAGGGCGGCATAGACAAGCTGGTGTTGGCGGACCCTGGACAAGCCGCGGAAGGCTTCGCTGGTCACGGTGGCGGCGTAGTGATCGCCATCCCCGGCCAAATCCTCGACGGTCACGCGCGCATCCGGCAGGGCGGCGCGGATCATCGCCTCGATCTCGTTGGCGGCCATGGCCATGGCGTTGGGCCTCTCGCGGTTGGACAAAGGTATGGTTACGGGCGGGGATGAAGTCAAACCGGGTCCATCCACGCCGCAAAGAACCGCCCGTGCGCCGCCCGCAGCGCCGCCAGCGTGGCGAACCCGCCATCCGCCAGCGTGATCCGCTCGCCCCCCGCCGCCCCCAGCTGCGCCACCGGCACGTCCGCCGCGTCCGCCGCCAGCATCAGCGCCGCCGCGTCCGCCACCGCCAACACGTAGCGCGACTGGTCCTCGCCGAACCACCAGGCATGCTCGTTCATCCCCGGCACCGGCCGGACCAGGTGCACCCCCACGCTGCCGGCCAGCGCCATCTCCGCCACAGCCACCAGCAACCCGCCATCCGACACGTCATGGCACGCCGCCACCGACCCGGCGGCGATCTGGCCCCGCACGAAATCGCCGTTGCGCCGCTCCGCCGCGAGGTCCACCGGCGGCGGCGGCCCCGCCTCGCGCCCCGCTACCTCGCGCAGCCACAAGCTCTGCCCGAGCCAGCCCGCCGTCCGCCCCACCAGCACCAGGTGCAGGCCCGGCGCCAGCGCCAGCCCCACCGCGCGGGCCGCGTCGGCGATCACTCCCAGGCCGCCGATCGCCGGGGTCGGCAGGATCGGCGCGCCGTCGGTCTCGTTGTACAGGCTCACGTTGCCGCTCACGACGGGGAAGTCCAGCGCCGTGCAGGCCGCCGCCATGCCGCTGATCGCGTCGGCGAACTGGCCCATCACCGCCGGGTCCTGCGGGTTGCCGAAGTTCATGTTGTCGGTAATGGCGAGCGGGGTGGCGCCGGTGGCGGTGATGTTGCGCCACGCCTCTGCCACCGCCTGCATCCCGCCCGTCCGCGCGTCGGCGGCGCAGTAGCGCGGGGTGCAATCCGTGGTCAGCGCCAGCGCCATCGCATGCCCCTCCACCCGCACGATGGCCGCATCCGCCGCGCCGGGGCGGCGGGCTGTCTGGCCGCCGATGGTGCTGTCGTACTGGTCCCACACCCAGGCGCGCGAGCACAGGTCGGGGCAGCCGACCAGCTTGGTCAGCGCGTCCATCACCGCCATCGGGCTGCCCACCTCGCCCACCGCGCCCGGCATCGGCGCGTGGGCGGTCGGGCGGTGGTACAGCGGCGCCTGCTCGGCCAGCGGGTCGAGCGGGATGTCCGCCTCCACCACGCCGCGGTGCCACACCACGATGCTGCCGGTGTCGGTCAGGGTGCCGATGACGGCGAAGTCCAGCTCCCACTTCTCGAAGATGGCCCGCGCCATCGCCTCGCGGTCCGGGCGCAGCACCATCAGCATGCGCTCCTGGCTCTCGGACAGCATCATCTCGTACGCGGTCATGCCGGCTTCCCGCTGCGGCACCGCGTCCAGGTCCAACTCGATGCCGACGCCGCCCTTGCCCGCCATCTCGACCGCCGAGGAGGTCAGCCCG
>CAXTJU010000028.1:0-41913 GCA_964244655.1 uncultured Acetobacteraceae bacterium
CATGCGGCCCTCGGCGCCGGCCATGCGGACCTCGCGCAGGCCGGACAGCGCGTCCAGCACGGCGACGCGCAGGGCGGCGGTGCGGCCCGTCGCGTCCGCCCCGAGCGTGGCGGCCGAGCGGGCGGCGAACAGCGGCAGGGCGAAGGCGGTGACGGCGAACAGGGCCGTGGCGGCCAGCGCCTCCGGCCGCAGCGGGCCACCGGTGCCGACCAGCGCCAGCAGCAGCACGGCGAACAGCGCCACCGCCACCAGCAGCGGCACCAGGATGCGGAGGTAAAGCCCGTCCAGCGCCTCCACGTCGGCCACCAGCCGGGCGGTGAGGTCGCCGGAGCGCTGCATGCCCAGGCCGCCGGCGGAACGGGCGGCGAGGCGCTGGAAGAACCAGACGCGCAAATCCGCCAGGGCGCGGAAGGTGGCGTTGTGGGTGAGCAGCCGCTCGGCGTAGCGCAGCACCACGCGGGCCGGGCCGAGCACCGCCAGCAGGACGGCGAAGGTGGACCCGGCGCCCAGCAGCAGCATGGCGACGTTGCCGCCCGCCACCGCCAGCAGCGCGGCCCCGGCCAGGGCGGAGGCGAGCGCCACGGCGGCCGCGAAGACGAGGCTGGGCCAGCGGCCGCGCCACAGCCCGAGGATGCGGGCGAGCGGGGCGAGGATCGGGTTCATGCGGCACCTCGCGCCGCGACGACTTGGCCGTCGCGCAGGTCCAGCCGCCGGGTGCCGAGGCGGCTGGCGGCGGCGGAGTGGCTGGCCATCACCACGGTGCGGCCCACCGCCAGGCGGCGCAGGCTGTCCATCACGTCGCCCTCGGTCGCCGGGTCGAGGTGGGCGGTCGGCTCGTCCAGCAGCAGCAGCGGCGCGTTCTTCAAGAAGGCGCGGGCGATGGCGACGCGCTGCGCCTGGCCGCCGGACAGGCCGTAGCCGGCCTCGCCCAGCGGGGTGTCGAGGCCCTGCGGCAAGGTGTCGAGCAGGCTGGCCAGGCGGGCGCTCTGGGCGGCGGCATCCACCTCGGCGTCCGTCGCGTCGGGGCGGGCGAAGCGGATGTTGTCGCGGATGCTGCCGGCGAACAGCACGGGGCGCTGGCCGATGGCGGCGGTCATGCGGGTGAGCGCCTCCGGCACGATGGCGGCGAGGTCCGCGCCGTTGAGCAGGATGCGGCCGGTCTGCGGCGGCACGAAGCCGAGCAACAGCTCGATCACGGTGGATTTGCCCGCGCCGGACGGGCCGGCCAGCACCAGCGTCTCGCCGGCGGGCACGCGGAAGCTCACATCCTGCAAGGCGGGGCCGCGCGCCGGGTCCCAGGTGAAGCCGACATGCTCGAAGGCGAGGCTGACGCCGTGGGCGGCGACGGTGCGGACCGGCGCGGCCGGCACCGCGGCGACGGGGGCGGGCGGAATGGCGGCGATGGCCTCCGCAGCCCCAGCGGCCTGCGAGCGGTCCTGGTAGGCGAGCGAAAAGGCGCGCAGCGGGGCGAAGAACTCCGGCACCATCAGCAGGGCGAACAGCGCGGGCGCCGGGTCGAGCCGGTGGGCGATGGCGGCGTGGCCGTAGCGGATGGCGAGGACGACCAGGGCGAGCGCGGTGGCGCAGTCCAGCGCGGCGGAGGCCAGGAAGGCCACGCGCAGCACCCGCATGGTGCGGCGGCGTAGCTCGTCGGCGGCCAGGCCGAGGGCACGCGCCTCGTCCCCGGCGCGGCCGGCGAGCACGATGGTGGAGATGCCGCGCACCCGGTCCAGGAAGCGGGCTTGCAGGCGGCTCAGCGCGGTGAGCTGGCGGCGGGACGCGACGGCGGCGCCGATGCCGGACACCGCCTGCGCCACCGGCACCAGCAGCCCTGCCCCGCCCAGGATCAGCGCGCCGCGCCAGTCCACCAGCGCCACGGCGGCCAGCACCAGCAGGGGCGAGACGATGGCCAGCGTGGCGGCGGGCAGCCAGCGCGCGAACAGTCCGTCCAGCGCGTCGATCCGGTCCACGGCGGTGGTGGCGTAGGCGGAGGAGTGCTCGCGCCGCAGGATGGCCGGCCCGGCGGCCAGCAGGCGGCGCATCACGTCGGTCCGCAGCCCGGCGCGCGCCCGGTCGCTGGCCCGCGTGGCCAGCCGGTCGGAGGCATAGGCCAGGCCCGCCCGGCCCAGCGCCGCCAGCCCGAACCCGGCCAGCAACCAGGCGGCCGGCGGCGAGCCGTCCCGCAGGGCCGCGCCGAGGATGGCGGCGATGCAGGCGCCTTGCGCCACGGCAAGCAGGGTGGCCAAGGCGCCGCACAGCACCACGGGACGGGCGGCGCGGCGGCCGGTCTTGATCTCGGCGCGGAGCCAGGTTTTCGCCGCTGCGGTCTGTTCGCTCATGCCGTGGCCATTTGGCGGCTCCTGTGCCGCATGTCAGCAGCCTGGGGGGTTAAACCTGCGTCAGGCTGCCGGCTTGAGCGCGAACCCCTCACCCCGGCCCTCTCCCGCAAGGGGAAAGGGAGAAGGTGCCGTCTAGCCCAGGGCGGCCTTGGCGGCGCTTGCGAGGTACTGCGACGCGGCGGGCAGGATGGCGTCGTTGAAGTCGTAGTTCGGGTTGTGCAACTCGCGGCCGGCGTCGCCGGGGCCGTTGCCGATCCAGATGAACGCGCCGGGGCGGTGCTGGAGGTAGGCGCCGAAATCCTCGCTCGCCATGGAGGGCGGCAAGTCCCGCCGCACCGGCAGCCCGGCGGCGGCGGCGGCGGCGGCGGCCAGCTCGGCCTCGGCGGCCGTGTTGGCGACGCCGGGCACGCCGCGGGTGACCTCGGCGCGGCCCGCCACCCCGAACGCGGCGGCGACGCCGGCCACCACGCGGCCGACCGCCTCCTGCATCTGCGCGTGCACGGCGGGGCGGTGGGAGCGGAAGGTGCCGCGCATCACGGCGCGGTGCGGAATCTGGTTGGTCGCCATGCCGCCATCGACCGTGCAGATGGACAGCACCGCCGAGTCCACCGGATCGACAGTGCGCGACACCACCGATTGCAGCGCCACCAGCACGTGGGCGGCGGCCAGCACCGGGTCCCGCGTCAGGTGCGGCATGGCGGCGTGCCCGGCATGGCCTTCCAGCACGACCTCCAGCCGCGCGCCCTGCGCCATCACCGGGCCGGGATGCACCATGGCCTCGCCGGCGGCCAGGCCGGGCCAGTTATGCCAGCCGAACACCCGCTCCATCGGGAAGCGATCGAGCAGGCCGTCGTCCAGCATCGCCTGCGCGCCGCCGAACCCCTCCTCGGCCGGCTGGAAGATCAGCTGCACCGTGCCGGACCAGCCCAGGTCCCGGCTCAGCAGGGTGGCAGCGCCCAGCAGGGTGGCGGTGTGGCCGTCATGGCCGCAGGCATGCATCACGCCGGGGACGGTGGAGGCATGCGGCGCGCCGGTCTGCTCCTCGATGGCCAGGGCGTCCATGTCGGCGCGCAAGCCCACGCTGCGGTTGGAGCGGCCGCGGCTCAGCGTCGCCACCACGCCGTGGCCGCCCACGCCCGTGGCGAACGGGATGCCCAGCTCGGCCAGCCGCTCCGCCACGAAGCCGGCCGTGGCGTGCTCATGCAAGGACAGCTCCGGGTGGGCGTGCAGGTGATGACGCCACTGGATCATGGAGCGGGCCAGCGCCGGGTCGAACCCGGCGGGCGGCGGGGATGCGGTCATGGCGCAGTATCCTGCCCGGGCGCCACGGCGTCCAGGGGGGCGGCCGTCACCGGGCGGGCTTGCAGCCGGACGGCGTAGCGGGTGCCGTCGCCTTCCTCCACGTCGAGCGCCGCGCCGAGCTGGCGGCTGAAGCCGCGGATCAGCTGCAAGCCGATGCCGTCGCGCCGGCCGGGCTCCTGCTCCCCCTTGCCGGCGACGATGCCGACGCCGTCGTCGGCGATGACCAGGTCCAGTGCGCCGTCCCGGTCGGTCAGCGTGACGCTGATGGTGCCGCGGCGGCCGTCCGGGAACGCGTATTTCATGGAGTTGGTCACCGCCTCCGTCACGATCAGGGAGAGCGGCACGGCCTGGTCGCTGGACATGCGCAGCTCCGGCGCGTCGATCAGCAGGCGGATGCGCTCGCCCTCCTTCTCGCCCAGCGCCTGGAACAGCTGGCCGCACAGCTCGGTCAGGAAGGAGCGCATGTTGATGGTGTGCAGCGCGCCGTCGGCGTACAGGTGGCGATGCAGCGTCGCCAGGGCGCGCACCCGGTCCCGCGCGGCCTGGAACTCGGCCCGCGCCTCCGGCATGCGGATGCGGCTGGCCTGCAGGTTCAGCAGGCTGGCGACCACCTGCAGGTTGTTCTTCACCCGGTGGTGGATTTCCAGCACCAGCAGGTCCTGGCGCTCCTTCGCCTGGGCCAGCTCGGCCTCCCGTTGGCGCAGCACGCCGGTGGCCTCCCGGAACGAGCGGGCGAGGTCCGCCACCTCGTCGGGCGCGCCGGGCAGCGGTCCGGGGTCGAACGCGCCGCCGCCCTGCCAGCGGCGCACGGCGGCGGTCAGGCGGCGGATGGGGCTGCCGAACGCCACGTCCGCCCCCAGGATCACCGCCGCGAACCCCACCAGCAGCAGGGTTGCCAGCTCCGCCATGCGCACGATCAGGTCGCGGATGCCCTCGTCATGCTCGCGCTGCGCCGAGGTGGCCGCGATCAGCCGCCAGTGGTTGGGCAGCAGCGTGGTGGCGTAGGCGTAGCTCAACCCCTGCGCCGACGGGGCGCGGATCGCGACCTGGTCGGCCCCGACCAGGCGCGCCATGCTGCGCAGCGTCGGCAAGGCCGCGGCGGCGTCGCCGCGGGAGGCGAGCACGGCGCGGTCCGCGTCCAGCAGCCAGATGGCGCCGCCGGGTTCGGTGACATCCAGCAGCAGGCGCTGGGCGATCCAGGCCGGCTGCAACACCGCGACCGCCACGGCGTCGGCGCCGGCGCGGCTGGCCAGCACGGGGAAGCCGTCCGCCACGCCCAGCGCGGTTTCGGCGCCGCCGCGCACCTGCTCGAACCAGGGATAGGGCGGAGCGAGCGGCGGCAGGTCGCCGGCGCGGCAAAGGGCATGGCCGTCCAGGTCGAGGTTCAGCAGGCCGACGATGTCGCCGAGACCCTCCGCCTTCAGCGCCGCGGCGCACTGGCCGGGGGGGTGGCGCGCGCCCATGGCCGCCAACCGCTCGGTTATGTCCGTGAGGGCGGCGCGCAGCTGGGCGAGCGCCTGGCCGTCGAGCAGGGCGGCGCGCTCCTGCGATTGCTGCGCCACGGCCTGGTAGCTCTGCCAGACGATGGTGGCGGCGAGCCCGGTGACCGGCATGGCCGCGACGCAGGACAACAGTATGAGACGGCCGCGGATGTTGCCGACCCGGGACCACCCAGCGGGCCGCCAAGTGCTCACCGCCTGAAGCCGATCACGGCTTGCGGTCGTCTTCGATCAGCTTGAGCAGCTCGTCGGGCACCGGTTCGTTGGCGACGTCGTCGTAGATCTGATGCAGGCCGCGCTTGAGCCACAGGTCGAACGCCTCCGGCTTGTCGGGCTTGGGCGGCTTCCTCGGCTTGGGCTGCTTCATGTCCGGATGCTTTGCGATGCCAGGCCCCGGACATGGAAACCGGCCACGAGCGGGCCGGTTTCTCCTCGCACGCGACGATGATCGAAGTTCAGGCGCTGGCGGACTCCGCCAGCAGCTTGGCGCGCTCCAGCAACGCCTCGCGGGTGATGCGCTGGGTGGCGCGGGCGCTCTCCTTGGGCTCCCCGAGCAGCCAGGACTCCAGCTGGCGGCGGGCGCGGAACACGCGGCTCTTGGCGGTGCCGACGGCGCAGCCGGTCGATTGGGCCAACACCTCGTAGCTCATGCCGTGCACCACGACCATCACGAGCGCCTCGCGCTGGTCGGCCGGCAGCCGGTTCATGGCCGCGCTCAGCTCCTTGAGCGCCAGGCGGTCCTCGTGGGGCGCCTCGGTGGCGAACACGGATTGCGGCACGTCGTCGATGTCCGTCGTGTCGCGGCGCTTGCGCAGGTTGGAGATGAAGCGGTTGCGCAGGATGCGGTGCATCCAGGCGGGGAAGTTGGTGCCGGGGATGAAGGTGGTCTGGGCGGACAGCGCGTTGCACACGGCGTCCTGCACGAGGTCCTCGGCGGCGGCGCGGTTGCGGGTCAGCGCCAGGGCTTGGACGCGGAGCTTGGGAAGGATGGCTATAACCTGGTCATGGAAGACAGTCGTCATCGTCACGCACTCCGCTGTTGCCCGATCAATGACGCCGGCTTCCGGGGGGTTGCATCCACCGCGTCACGAAACCGCGAGGGGATGGAACGCTTGTCCGGCGCAGGTTGCCGTGGGCAAAAGCGCCGCTAGGGTGCGCCGCAATGCGCGTCCTGGCCTCAACAGCCCGTCCCGGCGGGCTGCATGATCTGCGTCAGCTGCGTGCGGGCGCGGGAGACGCGCGCCTTCATGGTGCCGACCGGAACGCCGCAAATCTGCGCCGCCTGCTCGTGGGTCAGCTCCTGGGCGCCCACCAGGACCAGCGCCTCGCGCAGCAGGGGCGGCAGGCGCCACAGCTGGTGCTCCAGGTCGCGAACCTCCGCAGCATCGGCCTGCTCCGGCCGCATCGCGTCATGCGGGGGCAGGTGGGCGCTCAGCGCGGCGGTTTCCCGGCGGCGGCGGCGGACCTGCTCGAAGAACAGGTTGCGCAGGATGGTGAACAGCCAGGCCTTGAGGTTGGTGCCGGGGCAGAACTGCGGCAGGGCGGCCAAGGCGCGCACCACCGTGTCCTGCACCAGGTCGTCCGCCATGGCGCGCTCGCGCAGCAGGAAGCGGGCGAAGGCGCGCAGGTCCGGCAGCAGCGCGAGCATCTCCCGGCGCAGGCCCTCCGCGCCGTCCTGGCGAGCCGCGCCCTGACCGGGTTGATCCGCTCCGTTCAAGCCTTGCTCTCCCGTCGTTGCCATGCGCCCGCATATCCGTTCCGCGCCGCCTTCCGGCAAGTAGAGGTTTCGTCATGAGCGGCTTCCAGCGTGAGGACCTGATCCGCGCCCTGCCCTACGCCCGGCGCTACGCCCGCGCGCTGTCGGGCAACCAGGCCGGCGGCGACGCCCTGGTGACGCAGGCGGTGCGCACCCTGCTCGCGGCCAGCCAGGCCGAGGACGCCCGGCTCGCCCTGTACAAGGAGGTCACCGCCTGCTCCGGCAGCGCGCTGCCAGCCGAGGGCCTTGAGGCGAAGCTGTCCGACGTGCAGCGCAAGCTGCTGCTGCTCACCTCGCTGGAGGAAGTGCCGCTCGCGACGGCCGCGTCCCTGCTCGGCCTGGGCGGCGGGGAGGCCGAGCAGCTGCTGGCCGAGGCGCGCCACCACCTGCGCGCCGCCGCCGCCACCGACGTGCTGATCATCGAGGACGAGCCGGTCATCGCCATGGACATCGAGGAACTGGTGGCCAGCTGCGGCCACCGCGTGGTGGGGGTTGCGGCCACGGAGGCGGAGGCGGTCGCGATGGCCGTGCAGACCCGCCCCGGGCTGATCCTGGCCGACATCAACCTTGGCGCCGGCGGCGACGGCAGCTCCGCCGTGTCGCGCATCATGCGCAGCCACTACGCCCCGGTGATCTTCGTCACCGCCTACCCGGAGCGGCTGCTGACGGGGGAGGCGCTGGAGCCGGCCTTCGTCATCACCAAGCCGTTCGAGCCGCTGACGCTGGCCATCGCCACCTACCAGGCCGTCACCGGCGGCGTGCGGCTCGATTGATCCCGCCCCCGCAGCGGGAACCGCCCGCGCGCCCGGGCGTCCTTGAAACCATGCTCCCCCCCATGCGAGACCTGCCGGCATGAACGCCATCGACCGCGCCGCCGCGACCATGGCCGCCCCTGCCCCGGGGCAGTCCTGCGCCCGCATCCGCTACCTGGACCCGCTCGCCGCCGCTTGGCCCGGACCCTGGGACGCCTCCCTGGAGCGGGCCGCCGCCGGCGGCTTCACCGCCGTGCTGATGCCGCCGCCCTGGGCGCCCGGCGCCGACGGGGACCGGTTCGCCCCGGCGACGCTGGACCGGGTGCATCCCGGCCTCGGCGGCGGGGGTGCGGGGGAGTTCCTGGCCCAGTTCGCCGCCGCGTGCCGCAAGCACGGCCTGCAAGCGATGATCGACCTGCCGCTGGCGTCGCTGGCGGCGGAGTTCGCCGCGGACGCGGCCCCGTTCACCTCCGTCGCCGCGATCGACGTGCTGGACCCGCGGCGCGGGTCGGCGCGGCGGCGCGAGGTCGGCGACCCCTCCGGGCTCGGCGCATGGTGGGCCCCCACGGTGCAGGCCTGCGTGGCCGCCGACATCGCCGGGTTCCGCGCGCTCGGGCTGGCGGCGGCGCCGGGTGCGCTGGCCGACCTGCGCCGCGCCGCGCCGGATGCCGTGCTGGTCGCCTGGACCGTCGGCATGGGAGTCGAGTCGCTCGGCCGGCTGTCGGGCGCCAGCTACGTCGCCGCCTCCCTGGCCGGCTGGGACGGCCGGGCGGCGTGGTTCTGGGACCAGATGGCCATGCTGCGGCAGGTGGCGCCCGTGCTGGCCTGCCCGGAGGACCCGTTCGGCGCGCGCATCGGCGGCGCGGTGCACGACCCGGCGCAGCTGATGCCGGCGCTGCGCCAGGCTGCGGGGCTCGCCTGCCTCGCCGGCGATGGCTGGCTGGTGCCGGAAGGCTTCGAGGCGGGCGCGCGGCGCGCCATGGACCCGCGCGGCCACACCCCGGCCGAGGCGCGGGCCGAGCTGCTCGACCTGTCCGCCTACAACCAGCTGATCGGCGAGGCCGGCAAGCCGCAGCAGGGTGTGCAGCTGCTGTCCGGGGCGTCGCCGCTGGCGGTGCTGCGCACGGACGCGGCCGATGCCCGCTTCGCCCGGCGCGCCACGGTCAAGCTGCTCAACGCGGACGCCGCGCGGCCCTGCCCGCTCGACCCGGCGGGGCTGCTCTCGGCCATCGACGGGTCCTTCGCGCCGTTCCGCGCGGCGGACGGCGCGGTGCTGCAGCCGGGCTCGCCGTTCCAGCTGGCGCCGGGCGAGCTGCTGGTGTTCACCGCCGACGCGGTGGCCAAGGCGGAGCCGGCCGGCCCGCTCGATGCGGACGCCGCGCGCCGCTTTGCCAACGGGCCGCGGGTGGCGATCGAGGCGCCCTCCCCCTGCGTCGAGGACGGCTCGCTCGCGGTCAAGCGGCTGGTGGGCGAGGCGGTGACGATATCGGTGGACGTGGTGTGCGACGGGCACGACAAGCTGGGCGTGGCGCTGCACTGGCGCGAGGCGGGCAGCAAGGCGCACCACGAGGTCCGCATGAGCCCGGCCGGCAACGACCGGTTCGTGGCGGAGCTGCCGCTGACCCGGGTCGGCAGCTACGAGTACGGCGTGCAGGCCTGGCGCGACGCGTTCGCCAGCTACCGCGACGAGATCGCCAAGAAGAGCGCCGCCGAGCTGAACGTGGCGCTGGAGCTGCGCGAGGGCATGGCATTGCTGGCGCGCACCGCCGGACGCGCGCAGGGCAGCCTGCGCGCCACGCTGCAAGCGGCGCTGGCCGAGCTGGAGGCGGCGGACGACGCGGCCAAGCTCGCGCGGTTCCTGTCGCCGGAGATGGCGGAGCTGATGGCGCAGGCCGACGACCGGCCGCAGGCGGCGCTGCTGCCCCGCCCCATCCGCATCGACGCCGAGCGCCCCGGCGCCGCCTTCGCCGCCTGGTACGAGGTGTTCCCGCGCTCGATGAGCAACGACCCGGCGCGCCATGGCACCTTCCGCGACGTGGAGCGCCACCTGCCCCGCGTACGCGCCATGGGCTTCGACGTGCTGTACTTCCCGCCGATCCACCCGATCGGCCGCACCAACCGCAAGGGGCCGAACAACACCCTCACGCCGGCGCCGGGCGACCCGGGCAGCCCGTACGCGATCGGCTCGGAGGAGGGCGGGCACGACGCGCTGCACCCCGAGCTGGGCACCATGGCGGACTTCCAGCACCTGATCGCCGCGGCGGCGGAGCACGGCCTGGAGATCGCCATCGACTTCGCCATCCAGTGCTCGCCCGACCACCCGTGGCTGAAGCAGCACCGCGGCTGGTTTGACTGGCGGCCGGACGGCTCGATCAAGTACGCGGAGAACCCGCCGAAGAAGTACCAGGACATCGTCAACGTCGATTTCTACGCGGCCGACGCCATCCCAGGGCTGTGGCTGGCGCTGGCCGAGGCGGTGATGTTCTGGATGGAGCAGGGCATCCGGCTGGTGCGGGTGGACAACCCGCACACCAAGCCGCTGCCGTTCTGGCAGTGGATGATCGGCACGGTGCGGGAGCGCTACCCGGACGCGGTGTTCCTGGCCGAGGCGTTCACCCGGCCCAAGGTGATGTACCGCCTGGCCAAGGTGGGCTTCAGCCAGTCCTACACCTACTTCACCTGGCGCGAGACCAAGCAGGAGATGGAGACCTATCTCACGGAGCTGGGGCAGCCGGGGCCGCGCGAGTTCTTCCGCCCGCACTTCTTCGTCAACACGCCGGACATCAACCCGCTGTACTTGCAGGGCGCCGGGCGCTCCTCCTACCTGATCCGCGCGGCCCTGGCGGCAACGCTGTCCGGGCTATGGGGCGTGTACAACGGCTTCGAGCTGTGCGAGGGCGCGCCCGTGCCCGGCAAGGAGGAGTACCTGGACAGCGAGAAGTACCAGGTCCGCGCCTGGGACTGGGACCGCCCCGGCAACATCGTGGCCGAGATCACCGCGCTGAACCGCATGCGCCGGGCCAACCCGGCGCTGCGCACCCACCTCGACACCACCTTCCTGCCCGCCGGCAACGGCGCGGTGAGCGTGTTCATGAAGGCCACGCCCGACCGCAGCAACGTGGTGGTGGTGGCCATCTCGTTCGATCCGGACCAGTCGCAGGCGACCGGGTGGGAGTTCCCGTTCTGGCTGTGGGGGGTCGATGAGAATGCCCCCTTCGAGGCCGAGGACGTGCTAGACGGGACACGGTCCACCTGGCGCGGCAAGTACCAGTCCGCCCGGCTTGACCCCGGCCGCCCCTACGCGGCCTGGTCCATCCGCCTGCTCTCCTGAACCGAGGTCCAGTTGCCCGACACCGCTGTCCAAACCACCGTCACCGCCGCAACGGACGCCGAGGACCCGAGCTGGTTCAAGGACGCCATCATCTATCAGCTCCACCTCAAGAGCTTTTTCGATGGCGACAACGACGGCACCGGAGACTTCCGCGGCCTGCTGGGCAAGCTTGACTACATCGCCGACCTGGGCGTCACCGCCATCTGGCTGCTGCCGTTCTATCCCTCACCGCGGCGGGACGACGGCTACGACATCGCCGACTACCGCGGGGTGCACCCGGATTACGGCACCCTGGCCGACGCGCAGGCCTTCGTGCAGGCGGCGCACGAGCGGGGCCTGCGCGTCATCACCGAGCTGGTGATCAACCACACCTCGGACCAACACCCCTGGTTCCAGCGCGCCCGCCAAGCGCCGAAGGGTAGCCCGGAGCGGGATTTCTACGTCTGGTCCGACACGGACGAGAAGTACGAAGGCACCCGGATCATCTTCACCGACACCGAGAAGAGCAACTGGACCTGGGACGACACGGCGGAGCAGTACTACTGGCACCGCTTCTTCTCGCACCAGCCGGACCTCAACTTCGACAACCCCGCGGTGATGGAGGAGGTGCTCTCCGTCATGCGGTTCTGGCTGGACCTCGGCATCGACGGGCTGCGGCTGGACGCGGTGCCGTACCTCGTGGAACGCGAGGGCACCAACAACGAGAACCTGCCCGAGACCCACGCCATCCTGAAGAAGATCCGCGCCGAGCTGGACATCCACGCCCCCGGCCGGATGTTGCTGGCCGAGGCGAACCAGTGGCCGGAGGACGCCCAGGTCTACTTCGGCGAGGGCGACGAGTGCCACATGTCGTTCCACTTCCCGCTGATGCCGCGCATGTACATGGCGATCGCCCGGGAGGACCGCTTCCCGATCACCGACATCATGCGCCAGACGCCGGCGATCCCGGCCAACTGCCAGTGGGCGGTGTTCCTGCGCAACCATGACGAGCTGACGCTGGAGATGGTCACCTCCGGCGAGCGCGACTATTTGTGGGAGACCTACGCCGCCGACCGTCGCGCCCGGCTCAACCTCGGCATCCGCCGCCGCCTGGCGCCGCTGCTGCAGCGGGACCGCCGCCGGATCGAGCTGATGAACGGCCTGCTGCTGTCCATGCCGGGGACGCCGGTGATCTACTACGGCGACGAGATCGGCATGGGCGACAACATCTTCATTGGCGACCGCGACGGCGTGCGCACGCCCATGCAGTGGTCGGTGGACCGCAACGGCGGCTTCTCCCGCGCCGACCCGGCCAAGCTGGTGCTGCCCCCCATCATGGACCCGATCTACGGCTTCGCCGCCGTCAACGTGGAGGCGCAGGCCAGCGACCAGTACTCGTTGCTGAACTGGATGCGGCGGATGCTGGCGGTGCGGTCGAACCATAAGGCGTTCGGCCGCGGCACGCAGCGCTTCCTGTACCCGAGCAACCGCAAGGTGCTGGCCTACCTGCGCGAGTGGGAGCCGGAGGGCGGCGAGGAGGAGACCATCCTGTGCGTCTCCAACCTGTCGCGCTCGGCGCAGGCCGTGGAGCTTGACCTGTCGGCGTTCCAGGGCCGCGTGCTGGTCGATATCGTCGGCGGCTCGGTGTTCCCCAACATCGGCCAGCTGCCCTACCTGCTGACCCTGCCGCCGTTCACCTTCTACTGGTTCCAGATCGCATCGGACGCGCAAATGCCCGCTTGGCACACCCCGCAGCCGGAAGGCATGCCCGAATTCGCCACCATCGTCCTGCGCAACTCCGTCGAGGAGGTGCGTCCGGGCTACGGCCGCTCCGTCCTGGAGAAGGAGGCGCTGCCGGCCTACCTGCCCAAGCGCCGCTGGTTCGCTTCCAAGACCGAGAAGCTGACCGGCGTGAGCGTCGCCTATTTCGCCCAGATCCACACAACGCCGGACCCGATGTTCCTGGCCGAGGTCGAGGCGCAGTTCGGCGACCGCACGGAGCGCTACGCCCTGCCGCTCGGCGTCGTGTGGGACGACGAGTCGGTGGGCAACCTGCCATCCCAGCTCGCCCTCGCCCGCGTCCGGCTCGGGCCGCGCGTCGGCTACCTGACGGACGCCTTCGCCATCGACGCGTTCACCCGCGCCATGCTGCGCAACCTGCGGCAAAGCTCGGTGGTGACGTTCGAGGGCGGCCAGCTGGAGTTCCGGCCGACCTCGCTGATGGCGGAGCTGGAGCTGGCGGAGGACGCGGAGATTCGCCGGCTGTCGGCCGAGCAGTCCAACTCCTCGCTCATCGTGGGTGACGCGGTGGTGATGAAGGTGGTGCGCCGGGTCACTCCGGGGGTGCATCCGGAGGGCGAGATCACCCGCTTCCTGACCGAGCGCGGCTTCGGCAACACCGCCCCGCTGTACGGCGAGGTGGTGCGGGTGGACCCGGACGGCACGCCCAACACGCTGGGCCTGGTGCAGGGCTTCGTGCGCAACCAGGGCGACGGCTGGGGCTGGACCCTGGAGTTCCTGGAACGCACGATCGACGACCTCACCACCGCCACCGCCGCCGACATGGAGGAGGAGGGCGAGAACGAGGCCGACGCCTTCGCGGCCTACGACGTGTTCGCCGCCGCCATCGGCAAGCGCCTGGGCGAGCTGCACGCGGTGTTCGCCTCGCCCAGCGAGGACCCGGCGTTCACCCCCGAGCCGGTCGATGCCGCCGCCCTGGAAGGCTGGGCGCACGGCGCGGTGGAGCAGATCGACCTCGCGCTGGGCATGCTGGGCCGGGTGACGGAATGGCCGAACGCGCAGACCGAGCAGCTGGCCCGCACCGTCATCGGCCACGCCGACGGGCTGCGGCAGGCGGCGCACCGGCTGGCCGCGTCCGGTGAGGGCTCGCTGCGGACCCGGGTGCACGGCGACTTCCACCTGGGCCAGGTGCTGGTGGTGCAGTCGGACGCCTACCTGATCGACTTCGAGGGCGAGCCGGCCCGCACCATGGAGCAGCGCCGCGCCAAGTCCTGCGCCATCCGCGACGTGGCTGGGCTGCTGCGCTCGTTCGACTACGCGGCCGCGGCGGCCTTGCCGGGCCGAGTGGCGAGCAATCCCGCCGCCGCCAGCCGCCGGGCGGAGCTGCTGCGGCACTTCCGGGCGGGGGCGGAAGCGGCGTTCCTCGACGCCTACCGGGCCGTGCTGGCGGAGTCGCCGGACAAGTGGGTGTCGCCGGCCGGGGAGGCCGCCATGCTGGACCTGTTCCTGCTGGAAAAGGCCGCCTACGAAATCCGCTACGAGGCGGCGAATCGCCCGACCTGGATCGGCATCCCGCTGCAAGGGTTGTACGCCATCGCCGCCCGCCTGCTGAACCTGCCGCCGGAGGCCGCCGATGCTTGACGTGATCTCGGACGCGCTGCCCGACCTCGACCCAGGCGCGGTCAACGCCATCGTCGAGGCCCGCCACGGCGATCCGTTCGCCGTGCTGGGGCCGCATGACGGCGCCATCCGCGCCTTCATCCCCGGCGCCGACGCGGTTTGCGTGGTGGAGCGGGACACCGGGCTGGTCGTGAGCGAGCTGCGGCGCGTGCACCCCGCCGGGTTCTTCGCCGGCCCCGCGGGCACGCACCGCGGCTACCGCCTGCGCATCAGCCAGGGGGCGGCGAGCTGGGAGACGGAGGACCCGTACTCCTTCCCGCCGGTGCTCGGGGATTTGGACGTCTATCTGCTCGCGGAAGGCCGCCACTTGGATTTCGGCCGCTGCATGGGTGCGCACCCGGCGGAGCTGGAGGGCGTGGCCGGCGTGCGGTTCGCCGTGTGGGCGCCCAACGCGCAGCGCGTCTCGGTGGTGGGGGACTTCAACGGCTGGGACGGCCGCCGCCACCCGATGCGCAAGCGGCACGGACCCGGCGTGTGGGAGCTGTTCGTGCCGCGCATCGGCGCGGGCACGCTCTACAAGTACGAGATGCTCGGCCCCCATGGCGACCGGCTGCCGCTGAAGGCCGACCCGGTGGCGTGGGCCGCGCAAATCCCGCCGCTGACTGCCTCCATCGTCGCCGACGACGCGCCGTTCCCCTGGACGGATGCCGAGTGGGTGGCCAGCCGCGCGGCGCGCCAAGCCGAGGACGCGCCGATCTCGGTGTATGAGGTGCACGCCGGGTCCTGGTCGCCGGCGGCCCACATGGGCGTGGATGGCTGGGACCGGCTGGCCGACCAGCTGGTGCCGTATGCCGCCGGGCTGGGCTTCACCCACATCGAGCTGCTGCCGATCATGGAGCATCCGTTCGGCGGCTCCTGGGGCTACCAGCCGCTCGGGCAGTTCGCCCCCTCCTCCCGGCTTGGCCCGCCCGAGGCGTTCGCGCGCTTCGTGGACCGCTGCCACGCGGCCGGGGTGGGGGTGATCCTGGACTGGGTGCCGGCGCACTTCCCGACCGACGCCTACGGCCTGGCGCATTTCGACGGCACGGCGCTGTACGAGCACCAGGACCCGCGCGAGGGCTTCCACCAGGACTGGAACACGCTGATCTACAACCTCGGCCGCAACGAGGTCCGCGCCTTCCTGATCGGCTCCGCCCTGTTCTGGCTGGAGCACTACCATGCGGACGCGATCCGGGTGGATGCGGTGGCCTCCATGCTGTACCGCGACTACAGCCGCAAGGCCGGCGAGTGGGTGCCGAACAAGTATGGCGGGCGCGAGAACCTGGAGACGGTTTCCTTCTTGCAGGAGCTGAGCCGCGCGGTGGCCGAGCGCGCCCCCGGCGCCATGCTGATCGCCGAGGAAAGCACCGCCTGGCCCGGCGTCACCAAGCCGGCGGACGAGGGCGGGCTCGGCTTCACCTACAAGTGGAACATGGGCTGGATGCACGACACGCTGCGCTACGCCGAGGAGCAGCCGGTCTATCGCAAGTACCACCACGGCGAGATGACGTTCGGCATGGTGTACGCCTACAGCGAGAAGTTCCTGCTGCCGATCAGCCACGACGAGGTGGTGTACGGCAAGGGTTCGCTGCTCGGCAAGATGCCGGGGGACCGCTGGCAGAAGTTCGCCACCCTGCGCGCCTATCTCGGCTTCATGTGGACCCACCCGGGCAAGAAGCTGCTGTTCATGGGCTGCGAGATCGCCCAGGAACGGGAGTGGAACCACGACCACGGGCTGGACTGGGACCTGCTGGACCAGCCGGAGCACCGCGGCGTGCAGTCTCTGGTAGGCGACCTAAACGCGCGCTACCGCAGCCTGCCGGCACTGCACCAGAAGGACTGCGACCCGGCAGGCTTTCGCTGGGTGGTGGACGGGGACGCCGAGCAGAGCGTGTTCGCCTACCTGCGGATGGGCGGCGATGGCGCCACGCCCGTGCTGGTGGTCTGCAACTTCACGCCCGTGCCGCGTTACGGCTATCGCCTCGGGGCGCCGAAAGGCGGCGCGTGGCGGGAAGTGCTGAACACGGATGCGGCCCTGTACGGCGGCAGCAACGTCGGCAACGGCGGTAGCGTCCAGACGGAGGACGCGCCGAGCCACGGCTTTCCCGCCTCGCTGTTGCTGACCCTGCCTCCCTTGGCCACCATCATCCTCGTCGCGGAGTGATCCTGCGGCCGACACGGAGCCCACCATGACCGAACGGTTCGCCCACCCCTTGCCGTTCGGTGCCGAGCTGGAGGGCGGCCAGGCCCGCTTCCGGGTTTGGGCGCCCTCCGTCGAGCGCCTCGCCGTGCAGCTGAACGGCGCGGAGCACCCGATGGCGGCGGAGGCGGACGGCGTGTACGCCGCCACCGTGCCGGCCAAGGCGGGCGACCATTACAAGTTCGCCGCCCCGGATGGCCTGGCCTTCCCCGACCCGGCCTCCCGCGCGCAAGGCCCGGACGTGCACGACGCCAGCCTGGTGGTGGACCCGCGCAGCTACGCCTGGCAGCACGCCGGGTGGCGCGGCCGGCCGTGGCACGAGACGGTGATCTACGAGCTGCACGCCGGCGCGTTCGGCGGATTCGACGGCATCCGCGCCCAGCTGCCGCGCCTGGCCGCCCTGGGCGTCACCGCGGTCGAGCTGATGCCGGTGGCCGACTTCCCCGGCGCGCACAACTGGGGCTACGACGGCGTGTTGCCCTACGCGCCGGACGCCGCCTACGGCACGCCCGACCAGTTCAAGGCCATGGTCGATGCCGCGCACGGGCTGGGGCTGATGGTGTTCCTGGACGTGGTGTACAACCATTTCGGCCCGGACGGCGCGTACATCCACGCCTTCGCCAAGACGTTCTTCCGCGAGGACCTGCATACCCCCTGGGGGGCCGCGATCGACTTCCGCAAGCCGCAGGTGCAGCAGTACTTCACGCAGAACGCGCTGTACTGGCTCAAGGAATACCGCGTGGATGGTCTGCGGTTCGACGCCGTGCACGCCTTCAAGGACCCGGAGTTCCTGGACGACCTGGCTGGCGCCATCCGCGCCGGGGTCGAGCCGGGCCGCCACATCCACCTGGTGCTGGAGCACGAGGGCAACGCCGCCCGCCACCTGCGCACCGGCCCGGACGCGCCCGGCTTCGACGCGCAATGGACGGACGACGTGCACCACGCGCTGCACGTGCTGCTGACGCGCGAGCAGGAAGGCTACTACGAGGACTTTGCCGACCCGATCCAGCACCTGGCGAAGTCGATGGCGGAGGGGTTCGCCTACCAGGGCCAGGTGTCCAAGCACGGCGGCGAGCCGCGGGGGGAGCCGTCCGGCCATCTGCCCACCACCGCCTTCGTCATCTGCCTGCAGAACCACGACCAGATCGGCAACCGCGCCATGGGCGAGCGGCTGACCGCGCTGGCGGACCCGCAGGCGTTGCGCGCCGCCACCGTGCTGCTGCTGCTGTCGCCGTTCATCCCGCTGATGTTCATGGGCGAGGAGGTGGAGAGCCAGACGCCGTTCCTGTTCTTCACCGACCACAACGACGAGCTGGCGGAGTTGGTGCGCAAGGGCCGCCGCGCCGAGTTCAAGCACTTCGCCGCCTTCCAGGACCCGGCGCGGCGCGACAGCATCCCCGACCCCAACGCCGCCAGCACCTTCCAGGCCTCCATCCCCGATTTCAGCGGCGACGCCTCGTTCGCCACCAAGCTGCTGCACCTGCGGCAGCAGCGCGTGGTGCCGGGCATCCCGGGGGCGCGCACCGCCGGGGTGGACGTGCTCGGCAAGCACGCCCTGGTGGCGCGCTGGACGCTTGGCACCGGGGAGACGCTGGCGATCGCGCTCAACCTCGGCAACGAGAAGCCCGGCATCCCGATGCCGTCCGGCGACATGATCTTCGAGTGGCCGGTGGGCGCCTGGGACGGGGCGATGTACGGCTTCCTGGTCGAACGCTCCGCCACCGCCTGGATCGAGCCGGCGCGTTGAGCCTGCACGAGCTTGCGGAGGCGGCCGGGCTGGCGGCCCGCTGGAAGGACGTGCACGGCCAGTGGCACGATGTTGGCGACCAAACCCTCGTCGCCGTGCTGGCGGCGCTCGGCCTGCCCGCCGACTCCCCTTCCGCCATCGGCGACAGCCTGCAATCGCTGCGCAGCCCGGGGCGGCTGCCGCCCCTGGTCGCCGGGGACGCTGGCGGCGTGCTGCGCCTGCCGGTGCCGCCGGGCGCCTACGAGATCGCGCTGGAGGACGGCTCCGTCGTCAGCGGCACGGCGCGGGACGAGGGGGGCGCGGCCATCCCGCTGCCCGTGGCGCCCGGCTACCACCGGCTGCGCATCGGCGGCGCCGAGACTGTCGTGGCGGTGGCGCCCGCCCGCGGCTGGACGGTGGCGGACGCGGCGCCGGGGCGGCCCTGGGGGCTGGCGGCACAGCTGTACTCGCTGCGCCGGGCCGGCGATGGCGGCTTGGGCGATTTCGGCGGCCTGGCGGATTTCGTGGCCAACGCGGCCAAGCACGGCGCGGCAGCGGTGGCGATCAGCCCGGTGCATGCGCAGTTCTCCGCCACTCCCAGCCGGTCGAGCCCGTACTCGCCGTCCAGCCGCACCCTGCTGAACGTGCTGCACTCGGCGCTGGACCTGGAGGGCGAGGAGGCGCGGCGGCTTGAGGCGCTGGACCTGGTGGACTGGGCCGCCAGCACCCGGCTGCGCCTGGCCCGGCTGGACGCGACGTTCGCCGAGGCGGAACGCGGCGGCCCGCTGTGGGACGAGTTCCTGCGCTTCCGCGCCGCGGAGGGCGCCAAGCTGGAGGGCCACGCCCGGTTCGAGGCCATCCACGCCAGCCAGGCCAAGGCGGACGGGCCGTGGCACTGGCGCGACTGGCCCGGCGGGCTGTCGGACGCCGGCAGCGACGCCGTTGCCGCCTTCGCGGCAGAGAACGAGCGCGAGGTGTTCCGCCACGGCTTCTACCAGTTCATCGCCGACCGCAGCCTGGGCGCCGCGCAGCACGCCGCCAAGCAGGCCGGCATGGCGATCGGCCTGATCTCGGACCTCGCCGTGGGGGTGGATTCCGGCGGCAGCCAGTGCTGGGCGCGGCCGGACCAGACCCTGCTCGGCCTGTCGGTCGGCGCGCCGCCCGACCTGCTGAACACCAGCGGGCAGAGCTGGGGCCTGGCCGCGTTCTCCCCGCGCGGGCTGCAGCTGAACGGCTACGGCGCGTATATCGAGATGCTGCGGGCCGCCATGCGCCACGCCGGCGGCGTGCGGATCGACCACGCGATGGGGCTGGCCCGGCTCTGGGTGCTGCCGGACGGCGCGAGCCCGGCGGATGGCGTCTACCTGCATTTCCCGGTGGACGACATGCTGCGGCTGATCCGCCTCGAATCCCACCGCCACCACGCCATCGTGCTGGGAGAGGACCTCGGCACCCTGCCCGAGGGCTTCCAGGGCCGCATCAGCTCGGCCGGGGTGCTGGGGATGCGGGTGCTGTGGTTCGAGCGGGCGGACGACCAGGGCTTCACCTCACCGAGCCTGTGGGACCGCGGCGCAGTGTCCATGACCAGCACGCACGACCTGGCGACGGTGGCGGGCTGGTGGGCCGGGCGCGACACCGCGTGGCGGCACCAGCTCGGGCAGATCGACGAGGGCGGCGTGGCGCGCGAGCATGGCGAGCGCCACCGCGACCGGGGGATGCTGTGGTCCGCCATGCAGGCCAGCGGCGCGGCGCACGGCCCCCCGCCGCCGCCCGATCAGCCGGAGGGCGCGGTGGACGCCGCGATCCGCCACGTCGGCGGCGCCGCCTGCGCGCTGACGCTGATCCCGCTGGAGGACGCGCTCGCCCTGCCGGAGCAGCCGAACTTCCCCGGCACGCTGGACGAGCACCCGAACTGGCGCCGCCGCATGCCGGCCTCGGCCGCGACCCTGCTTGACTCCCCCGCCGTGGCCGCGCGGCTGCAAAGCCTGGACGCCGCAAGGAAACGCTCATGACGCCGTTCACCGCCACCGCGCGGCTGCAGTTCCACAAGGACTTCACCATGGACGCGGCGACGGCGCTGGTGCCGTACTACGCGCGCCTCGGCATCTCGCACCTGTACGCCTCGCCGCTGCTGAAGTCCCGCCCAGGCTCCACCCACGGCTACGACATCGTGGACCACAACGAGATCGACCCGGAGCTGGGCGGCGAGGACGCGCTGCGCCGGCTGGTGGCCGAGCTGCGCCGGCACGGCATGGGCCTCGTGCTGGACATCGTGCCCAACCACATGGGCGTCGGCGGCGCGGACAACGAATGGTGGCTGGACGTGCTGGAGTGGGGCCGCGCCAGCGTCCACGCCGAGTATTTCGACATCGACTGGGACCCGCCGGACGCCTCCCTGCGCGGCCGGATGCTGGCGCCGTTCCTCGGCTCGCCCTACGGCGACTGCCTGAACGACAAGCAGCTGACGCTGCAGTTCGACCCGGAGGACGGGCGGCTGTTCGTCGGCTACTACTCGCACCGCTTCCCAATCAACCCGCGTGACTACCCCTCCGTGTTGCTGACGGAGGGCGGCCCGCTGGAGGAGCCGGCGCGGGCGTTCGGCGAGCTGTCCACCGCCAGCCCGGAGGCGACGCAAGCGGATGCGGCCACGGCCCGCGCCGCGCTGCGCTCGCCGGACTACGCCCAGGCCATCGCCGAGTGCCTGCGCGCCTACGACCCGGCGACCGATGCCGGGCGCGACCGGCTGCACCGGCTGCTGGAGCGCCAGAGCTACCGGCTGAGCTGGTGGCGGGCGGCCACGGACGAGATCAACTGGCGGCGCTTCTTCGACGTGAACGGCCTGGCCGGCGTGCGCGCCGAGGTGCCGGCCGTGTTCGACGACACCCACCGCACCATCCTGCGGCTGTATGCCGAGGGGCTGATCGACGCCGTCCGCATCGACCACGTGGACGGCCTGGCCGACCCGCGCGGCTACTGCCGCAAGCTGCGCCGCCGGCTGGACGCGATGGAGGCGCACCGCCCGCCTGAGCTGCGCGGCCAGCGCGCCGGGCTGTGGATCGAGAAGATCCTGGCGCCGCAGGAATCGCTGGACGGCGAGTGGCTGACCGACGGCACCACCGGCTACGACTACATGAACGAGGTGTCCGCCGTGCTGCACGACGGCGCCGGCGAGGAGCCGCTCACCGCGCTGTGGGTGGGGCTCACTGGCCGACCCGCCGCGTTCGAGGTGGAGGCAATGGCGGCGCGGCGGCAAATCCTGCGGGAAAGCCTGTCGAGCGAGCTGTTCGCCACCGCCGCCGCCATACACCGCATCGCCCGGCGCGAGCTGGCGACGCGCGACTACACGCTGACCGCGGTGCGCCGAACGCTGACGGAAATCCTGGTCCACTTCCACGTCTATCGCATCTACGCCGGGTTTGGCGGGCTGTCGGAGACGGACAAGCGCGAGATGGACTGGGCGATGGCCGGCGCCCGCCGCAGCGTGCGCGCCACCGACCGCGACCTGCTGGAGCTGATGGGCGGCTGGCTGTCCGGCGAGGGCATCCGCCAGGTGCCGGCCGGCAGCCGCCGGCAGGAGCGGCGGCGGGCGATGGTCAAGTTCCAGCAGCTCTCCGCCCCCACGGCGGCCAAGTCGGTAGAGGACACGTCGTTCTACCGCTACGGCCGGCTGATCTCGCGCAACGAGGTGGGCACGGAGCCGTCGCAATTCGCGCTGTCCCCGGTGGCGTTCCACGCGACGATGCGGGACCGCCGCAAGCATCTGCCGCTGGCGCTGCTGGCCACCGCCACGCATGACCACAAGCGCGGCGAGGACACCCGGGCACGGCTGGCGGTCATCAGCGAGCTGCCGGGCGAGTGGGAGGCGGCGTTGGCCCGCTGGACCCGGCTGAACGCCCCGCTGAAGAAGGAGGCCGATGGCGGCCCGGCGCCTGATGCCTGCGACGAGATCATGCTTTACGAGAGCCTGGTCGGCGCCTGGCCGCTCGGCTTGTCGGCCGAGGACCGCGAGGGCGTGGCGGCGCTGGAAGAGCGGCTGGCCGCCTGGCAGGAGAAGGCGCTGCGCGAAGGCAAGCGCCACACCGGCTGGGCCGAGCCGAACATGGAGTACGAGACTGCCTGCCGCGACTTCCTGCACCAGGTGATGGACCCGGACCGGGTCTCGCGCGTGTTGCAGGACATCGCGGCCTTCGTGGAGCGCATTGCCGCCCCCGGCGCGGTCAACGCGCTGTCGCAGGCGCTGCTGCGCATCACCTCGCCCGGCGTGCCGGACCTGTACCAGGGGACGGAGTACTGGGATTTCAGCCTGGTGGACCCCGACAACCGCCGTCCGGTGGACTTCCCCGCCCGGGAAGCCTCGCTGGCGGAGGCGCTGGACCCGGCGGCGTTGCTGGCGGAGTGGAAGGACGGCCGGGTCAAGCAGGCGGTCGTCGCCCGCGCGCTGCAATTCCGTGCCGCATCGGAAGGGTTGTTCACCGAGGGCAGCTACGTCCCGCTGAAGGCGGAGGGGGAGCGGGCGGACAACGTGCTCGCCTTCGCCCGGGTGCTGGAAGGCCGCGCGTGTGTGACGATCGTGGCCCGGCTGCCGGCGCAGCTGCCGGGCATCGGGGCGCAGCCGCTGCCGGACGCCGCCGGGTGGGGCGCAACCTTCCTCAACATGCCACGTAACCTTGTCGGCCGCCCTGCGAAAGACACATTGGCCGGCGAGGAAAGCGGGGAGGTGGCGGAGCAGATGCTCTTGTCGGACATCCTCGCCAAGTTCCCGGTGGCGCTGCTGGAGATCAGATGAACCGTCTCGTTGTCGTATCCAACCGGGTTCCCGCGCCCAACTCCAGCGCCACGGCAGGCGGCCTGGCGGTGGCGCTGTCCGGACTTATGGCGCAGCGCGGCGGGCTGTGGTTCGGCTGGAGCGGCACGGTTTCCAACGACCACCAGGTCAAGTCCAACGTCGAGGACGGCGTCCAGTACGCGACCATCGACCTGTCCGAGACCGAGCACGACCGCTACTACAACGAGTTCTCCAACAGCACCTTGTGGCCGTTGCTGCACTCGATGCCGGAGCTGATGACGTTCGACCGGCGCAACGCGCAGGCCTATCACGCCGTCAACGAGCGCATGGCGACCTCGTTGGCCCCGCTGCTGCGGCCGACCGACCAGATCTGGATTCACGACTACCACCTGATGGCGATGCCCGCGATGCTGCGGGCACGTGGCGTCACGGCGCCGATCGGCTTCTTCCTGCACATCCCGTTCCCCTCCGCCGACATGCTGGCGAGCGTGCCGGAGGCTGGGGCGTTGATCCGGGACCTGGTGTCGGCCGACCTGATCGGCTTCCAGACGCAGAACGACGTGGAGAACTTCGCCGAGGCCGCGCATCGCCTGGCCGGCGCCACCCGGCTGACCGGCGGGTGGCTGCACGTGGATGGCCGCCGGGTGCGGCTGGGCGCGTTCCCGGTGGAGATCGAGGCGCGGGAGTTCGCCACCGCCTCCGAGCAGGCCTGGCGCAGCGCCCCGGCCGAACGGCTGCGGCGCAGCTTGCAGGGCCAGAAGTTGGTGCTCGGCGTGGACCGGCTGGACCCGACCAAGGGCCTGATCCAGCGGCTGCACGGCTACCGCCGCCTGCTGGAAACCCGCCCCGACTGGCGCCGCCGGGTCACGATGCTGCAAATCGCCGCCGAAAGCCGCAAGGACGTCGTCGCCTATCGCAACCTGCGCGAGGCGCTGGAGCACGAGGCGGGCGGCATCAACAGCGAGTGGGGCGAGCCCGACTGGACCCCGTTGCGCGTCGTGGCCCGCGCCAGCGCGCGCAACACCATGGGCGGCTACATGCGCGAGGCGCGGGTCGGCCTAGTGACGCCGCTGCGGGACGGCATGAACCTGGTGGCCAAGGAGTACGTCGCCGCGCAGGACCCGCAGGACCCTGGCGTGCTGGTGCTGTCCCGCTTCGCCGGCGCGGCGCGCCAACTGGGCGCGGCGCTGATCGTGAACCCGCACGACCCGGACGAGGTGGCGGACGCGCTGGACACGGCGCTGCGCATGCCCCTGGCGGAACGGCAGCAGCGCTGGCAGGCGTGCTGGCGCGCGATCGACGGCGCGACCCCGGTGCTGTGGGGCCGCACCTTCCTGGCGACACTGCTGCGGGCAGGCAGCGGCGCGCCGGCCAACACTCTGCTGCCTTCCGAGACGGTGGTCGAAGGTCGCTTCCAGGCCAACTGACACCGGTTTGCTTAGAGGCTGGCTTGTTCTAGGCGATGCAGCGAGTGTCTATAATCTTCGAGACTGGCCGGCGCAGACGGCCAGTCTCCTGCTTAAGCAGCCTCATGCGACGCACCTGGCTCAGCTTGAGCCCGACGCGTTCAGTGGGTTGTTAGTTGAGTCCTTCGTGCTGCATCGCCTTGTGGACGGAGGGGAGCGTCATCATGCGCTCGCGAAACGCGGCCAGGGGTGCGGGTGGCTCAACGTTGAACTTCTTTGCCCAGAGCAGCATGACGAACAGGTAGAAATCCGCCACGCTGACGGTGGAACCGAACAGGTAATCGCCTTTCATGGTGTCGGCCAAGTATCCCATGCGCTTGCCGATCAGCTCGCCAGCTTTCGCCTTGTCACTGTCGCCTGCTCCGGCGAAGAAGGGTTTGAAGCTCTTGTGAATCTCGGTCGAGATGAACGCGAGCGCTTGCAGCAGGTGGGTGCGCCCCATCGGCCCCGACGGCGCCAGCTTGCTGTCCTGCTGTGCGATCCAGTCCAGGATCGCGATGTTCTCGCTGAGCGTCTCGCCTGAATCGAGCGTCAGCGCCGGCACGTAGCCTTTCGGATTGATCGTTGAGAAGTCAACGCCGGTTTCCGTGCGCTTGGCCTTGAGGTCAACCTTCTCGTGATCGAAGGATAGGCCCGCCTCGTGCAGCGCGATGTGGTCGGCCAGGCTGCAAGCGCCCGGTGCATAGTAAAGCTTCATGGTCGTCTCCCGTGGTTGACGCCGTTGCAACGCGCGGCGGCCGGATCAGTCGCGCCGTCCCGCTGCGGCACGCGGTCGCGGCGGGCGGCGCACTCCAGACCGGCTCCTGGGCGGGAGGCGGCCAGTCCGCTGCGGAGAAAACGGCCGTGAAGAGCTGATGTCCATGGACAGGCATGCCGGCCCCCGAGCGGCCCGGCGCCGCTGCTTTGGGATGTGATGATGGCGCGCGGTGTCGGCCTTGGATGACACGAGACCCGTCGCCCCGGGACAGCGACAGGAAACATACCCCCGCATCATTCCATCCCGGCCAAATCAACTGTGATCCGTGTAGCAAAGTCAGATAATGTGGCCCTAATTTGCAAGAGTTACGGATGTCAGGCCGGAGCCGCACTTTCAATGATTAGTAACTATGTTGACCATTAAGTGCTCCTTGAAGGAGCGGTGGCAATCATGTCTATCCAGGGGGCGATCTTCAGCTTGCGTTCTCGCAACCGGCTGAGACGCCGCTCCCTGCACATGGCGCTTTTGGGCTTCCTTCTCCTGTGCTTCAGGGTGCCGGCCGCTCACGCCCAGTTCACCAGGTTCCAGAACCTTACGGACGAACAGGGGCTTGGGAATCTTTCCGTCGGCGCCTTGGCCCAGGACCGGGATGGCTACATCCTGTTTGGCACGCAAGGCGGCCTTTACCGCTACGATGGCGCCAGCGTCACGTCCTATGATGCTGGACTGCCATCGGCAGCCTGGGTTCAGCAGATTGCTGTCGATGATGCCGGTCGGGTCTGGGTGATCACGACCGAAGGCATCTACGTGCGCTTCGGGTCGCGGTTCAGCAAGGTCGAGACTGGAGAAGCAGCGGGCCAGACAAAGTCCCCCCATCTCTTCGCCGTTGCCGGCGGCAGCGTTGTCTTCGACATGGATGGCACGCTGCTGCGCGCGCCTGTTGGGGACAGCTCCGTCGGAGCGTTCTCGCCCCTGTTGGACGCGGCAACCTTGGACAGCGTTCCCGACCTGGCAAAGGCGCGGTTCGTCGTGCCGGAAACGGATGGCGGGTTGCTCGTCGGATGCGGCGTCGCCGTCTGCAGCATCGAGGCCGGGCGGGTCACGGTTCTCGGAGCAACCGACGGCCTGCCCCCGGATGCTTGGCAGGTGGCGCTCAGGACCTCGGACGGCACCCTATGGGCCAGAAGCATGGACCGCATCGCCTGGCGCAAACCGGGCCAAGCCGCGTTCGCCACCGCGCGCTTTCCGGCTCGCAACGACGGCTCCAGCGCGGCGGCGTCGGGAGAGCACACCTCCTATACTGCCAATCCCGAAATGCTCGACCTGGTGGACGACCGGCACGGCGGCGTTCTGACTCAGGGTGGGGGCGGCCTCATCGACTGGGACGGCACGACTTGGCATACCTATGCGCATCATCCGGGAGGTCTTCCCGCCGACCGCATCCACGCCTTGATGTTCGACCGCGAAGGATCGCTTTGGGTCGGCAGCTTCGGGAGGGGAGCCTTCCGCAGCATCGGCCTGGATGACTGGGAGCATTGGACGGCGGACGACGGGTTGCCCAGCAACATCGTCTGGTCGATGACGCGGCTGCCCAACCGGCAATTCTGGATCGCGACGGACAGCGGCACGGTCTCAACTGATGGCACGCCGCCCGGCGTGCCGGCCGAAACCAACTATGCCGTCAACGCAACCCGGGCTGGCCGCCTGTGGCTGTCGCCAGTCGGGATGCCGCTGACCCGGCGCGATCCCGCGCAAGGCCAGGTCGAGCAGCTTGCCTTTCCCGGCAAGGTGGTGAGCGCGGACGTGGACCATGACAACCGGCTCTGGCTTGGCACGTCCAAGGGGCTGTTCATGGTCGCCGACGCCGATGCGCCTGCAACGGACCTGCGAGCCGACCTGGTCCTGGCGCACGCTACGACCCTGGTGACCACGGATCCGGCCGGCCTGGTATGGGTGCTCTCTCCGGACGGGATATTTCGGCGCGACGGCGCAGGGCAGTTCGATCTTGTGATACCTTCTGCCCTGTTGCAGAGCGAACCGGACGCGCTGGCCTTCTCTCCGGATGGCGATCTCTGGGTGGGCACAGGTTCGGAAGGTGTGCTGCGCTTTCGCATGACAGGCGGCCAGGCCGAGCCGTTGCCCTCTCTCGCCTCGCCCATGATCGGCTCGAACAACGTCCTGTTCGCACATTGCGACCATCGCGGCTGGATGTGGCTTGGCACGGATCACGGCATCGACATGTTCGATGGGCAGGGTTGGAGACATTTCGACAGCAGCGGCGGCCCAATCACCAACGACATGGACCAGTCTGCCGTTTACGAGGATTTCGACGGCTCGATGTGGTTCGGGACCAGCCACGGCCTGTCGCATCTCATCGATCCTGCCCGGAAATCGCCAGACGCGACGCTGCATCCGCTGGTCACCGGCGTATCGCTGGGCGAGCGGACGCTGCCTGTATCACAGGCAACCCACGCCGATTGGAGCCCGGAGCCGCTCGTGATCCGCTTCGTCGATCTCGACTACTCCCATGGCCGCGGCATAGCCTTCCGCTACCGGCTCAGCGGGCTTGAGACGGGTTGGAGCAACACGATTGAGCATGAGGTTCGTTACTCGGATCTTCCCGCGGGCGAGCTCCGCTTTGAACTGATCGCCGTGGATGCCCTGCACGGTTCCATCTCTGCCGAAACCGGGTTCACGATCCACGTCCGGGCACCTTGGTGGCGGCGCTGGTGGTTCTACGGACTGTGCGCGTTCGCTGCCATGGCCCTGCTCGTTGGATCGTGGCAGGCGCGGATGCGGCTGCTGCTGCACAACCAGCGGCGCCTCGAGCAGGTGGTGAGCGCACGCACGGCCGAAATCGATCAGGCCAGGTGCGAGCTTCAGCATCAAGCGGGCGAGCTGGAACGCCAAGCCGTTGACATGCAACGCCTGGCCATGTCCGACGCTCTCACGGGACTTGCCAACCGGCGCGCGATCATGGGCGCGCTGGAGGCGGCAATCGCGGCGGCGTTGGGATCGGAGACGCCGCTTGCCGTCCTTTTATGCGACATCGATCATTTCAAGAGGATCAACGACAACTTTGGTCACCTTGCGGGCGACGAAGTTCTCACCGCCTTTGGCCGCAGGCTTGGCGCCGCCGTCGAACCACCCGAAACGGCCGGGCGCTACGGCGGCGAGGAGTTCCTCGTTCTCCTGCCCGGAGACCCGAATGCGCTTGCGGGACGGGTGTCCAGCATCCGATCGGCCATCACCGACGCATCATACGCCTTTGGCGACGCAGACCGGACCGTCACGTCAAGCGGTGGTCTGGCCTTCCTTCGGGCCGGAGACACGGCGGTGTCGCTTCTGGAGCGCGCGGACGAGGCTCTTTACAAAGCGAAGGAGAATGGACGGAACCGTATAGAGGAGGAGAGATCAGAAGCATCGGACCGCAGGCGAGAACTGCAGGTAGCCGTGGAAGTTGTCATGCAGGGCGCAACGGCTTCCTCGCATGACTCCGAAGCGGTCTCATGGAATGGCAACGTTGACCTCGCGCTGCCTCACACGCACTATGCTTTGCAATGCTCTGGTGGTTTCGATGAGCACGAATCAGAGTGCTCGTCTCTACAGCAGCGTGATTTAGAGCATGAATTACGATCTGCTTTAGCCAGCGGCGAGTTTGTCTTACATTATCAGCCAGTAGTTGACATAGACAAGGACGTGGTCACCTCGTTTGAAGCATTGCTGCGATGGCAGTCTCCATCGCGGGGCAACGTTCCGCCGGTGGAGTTCATCCCCTTTGCCGAGAAGGTGGGACTGATAGCCGAGATTGGTGACTGGGTGCTCCGGGTTGCCTGTCGCGAGGCGGCAAGCTGGCAGGATGATTTGAAGGTTTCCGTCAACCTCTCTGCACTGCAGCTTCGCTTGCCTGACTTGGTGGATAGGGTTGCCAAGGCGCTGGCTGGGGCTGGGTTGCCGCCCGAGCGGCTGGAGCTTGAGGTAACAGAAACCGCGATGATCGACGACGTCGCAGCAGCGGCTTCCATGCTCCAGAGGCTCAGGGCGATGGGCGTCACAATCGCCCTGGATGATTTTGGCACAGGCTACTCATCGCTGAGCTTCCTGCGCGCCTTGCCGTTCAACCGGATAAAGATCGACCGCTCCTTCGTGCAGGACCTTGGCGTCAAACCGGAAGCGACTGCGATCGTGCGCGCCATAGTTGGGCTGTGCAGGGGCTTGGGGATCGCCGCGACGGCCGAAGGGGTGGAGACGGACCAACAGGTCAAATTGCTGCGCGCCGCGGGCTGCTCCGAACTCCAAGGGTTCCAAATCGGCCATCCCCGTCCAATCGCGGAGATGCAGGAGTGGATGGCCGCTTTCGCCGCGAGTCATTCCAACGAGCCCGCAAGTTGACATGCGGCGGCAACCGGGATGCAGGGCCAGGCAGACGGACTGGCGTCGGCGCCTGGCCGGACGATGACCGAAAGGGGAGAAGCCACTTTCAGTGACACCGTTGGGCATCTTGTGCGTTATCGGTCTGAACCCGGGAGAGACCCTGATGACAAAGCCGCCTGCACCGAAGCCACCTGCGCCAAAGAACGTGCCGAAGGGCATCGCCGTCGATAAGCCGAAGCCCGGCAACAAGCCGAATGCACTTCAGCAGCCACTGCAGCCATCGGACGAGTTGGCCGCGGTGGTCGGTTCCGGGCCGATGGCCAGGGGCGAGGTGGTCAGCAAGGTTTGGGAGTACATCAAGTCGAACAAGCTGCAGAACCCGTCCGACGGTCGCGAAATCCTCGCCGATGAGAAGCTGCAGAAGGTGTTCGGCCAGGACAAGGTCACGATGTTCCAGATGAACAAGCTGCTTGCCCAGCACTTGAAGTAAGACTCAGCAGGCCGGACGTGAAGGTCCGGGAGGGTTGACGCCGCTGGAGCCGCCAGCGCGGTTTCGGGGCTTCGACCGCTTCCGTGCTACCTGATCGTTCATGGAGACCAAACCCCCGATCCCGCTGGCCGTCCTCGTCGGCATTCAAACGCCCGACATCGACGAGGCCGCGCACGAAGCCAGCCTTGAGGAACTGCGGCGCCTGGTGAAGACGCTGGGCTACGCGGTGGTCGGCACGGTATCGCAGAAGCGCGAGGGCACCGGCGCCGGGTCGCTACTGGGCAGCGGCAAGCTCGCGGAGCTCGCCGCGCTGACTGGGGGCACCGGCGTCGTCGGGTCGATGGCTCCGCCGCCAAAAGCCAAGGCACGGCAGCGCTTCGAGGGCGCCGAAGCAATGGCTGCTTCGCCCAAGCCCGAGCCTGATGCGGATGCCGCGCCCAGGCCCACGTTCGTCATCGTCGACCACGAGTTGTCGCCCAGCCAGATACGCAACCTCGAGCGCGCCACCGGGGCGCAGGTGCTGGACCGCACCGGGGTCATCGTCGAGATCTTCCACCGCCATGCCAACACCCGCGAGGCGAGGCTGCAGGTGGAGATGGCGCGCCTGAAATACGTGGCGCCCCGGATGCGGGAGTCCTCGTCCGGCGAAGGGCGTCAGCAGGGTCCGGGCGCCGGCGAAAGCGCGCTTGCCCTCGACCGCCGCAAGGTCCGCGACCGGTTGTCGGAGCTGAGGGAGCAGCTCGACGCGGTGCAGCGCGACGGGGACCAGCGCCGGGTCGCACGCCGCGACCAGCTGCGGGTGGCGCTGGTCGGCTACACCAACGCCGGCAAGTCCTCCCTGATGCGGGCGCTGACCGGCAGCCAGGTGCTGGTGGAGGACAAGCTGTTCGCCACCCTCGACACCACCGTCCGCACGCTGCAGCCGGAAACACGGCCCCGCGTGCTCGTCTCCGACACGGTCGGCTTCATCAAGCAGCTGCCGCACGACCTGGTTGCCTCGTTCCGCTCCACCCTGGCGGAGGCGCTTGAGGCCTCCCTGCTGCTGTTCGTGGTCGATGCGTCCGACCCGACCTACGAGGCGCAGCTGGAGGTAAGCCGCAGCGTGTTGCGCGAGATCGGGGCGGATGCGGTGCCATCCCGCGTCGTGCTGAACAAGCTGGACCAGGTGGACGCCGCCGGGCGCGCCGCCCTGGTGGAAAAGCATCCGGACGCGATCCTGCTTTCCGCCCACTCGCCCGAGGACGTGGACGACCTGCGGGACAGCATCATCGCGTTTTTCGAGCTGGCAATGGTGGAGGATGTGTTGATCCTGCCCTACGCAAAGCAGGGGCTGATCGGCGACGTGTATGACAGCGCCCGGGTCCTGTCCGAGGACTACAACGAGACTGGTCGCGTGTTGACGGTGCGCGGCCTGCCTGGCGCCATTGCTCGGTTGCGCCGCAGCCTTGCCACGCATTGAGGCTGCCATGGCGGACCGGGCTTGGCGGGGCTTGCGCGATCGTTTTTCCCTGAGCCCGGCCTGCACGGTAAAGCTCAACCCGGCTCAGGCAGAACCGGGTGCTTGTCCGGCGCGGCCGGCTGCACGAATGTCGGCGGCGGGTGCTTCTGCAACAGGGTCATCGCTGCATCCACCGCTCGTTCGAGCTGGGGGTCGTGCCCTTTGCGCATCTGCTCCGGGTCGGCAGGCACCTCGATGTCTGGCGGGATGCCGATGTTCTCAACCTCCCATTGGCCCTGCGTGCCGTAAATCGCCCAGCGCGGCGCGGTGACGGTGCCTCCGTCCATCAACTTCGGGTAGCCGCCGATGCCCACCAGGCCGCCCCAGGTGCGCTCGCCCACCAGCGGCCCCACTCCGTTTTTGCGGAACAGCCAGGGCAGCGCATCGCCGCCGGAGCCGGACATCTCGTTGATGATCATCACCTTGGGCCCGAAGATCGCCTGCGCCGGCTCGACGACCGCCTCGCCCTCGCGCGTCTCGTTGACCATCTGCGGCGTGCGCCGGAGCTGGTCGATGATGTAGTCGGCGATGTCGCCGCCATGATTGAAGCGCTCGTCGATCACCGCCGCCTGATGCCCGACCTGGGCGAAGTAGTAGCGGTTGAAGTTGGCGAAGCCGCCGCTCTCGGTGTCGGGCAGGTAAACATAGGCGACCTGGCCGCTGGACAGCCGATCGACGGCATGGCGGTTCTGCTCCATCCAGGATCGCAGCCGCAGGTCGGTTTCGCTCGCCACTGGCACCACCGTCACCTGCCGCGCGCCCTGGCCGTCGGCGGCCGGCCCCACTGTCAGCACGGTGCGCTTGTCGGCCAGGCCGTCGAACGCCGCATGCACCTCCCGATCCACCGGCACGGGGCGGCCATTCACCGCGAGCAGGAACTCGCCTTCGTTCACCTGGACCCCCGGCTGGCTCAGCGGCGCCACCAACTTCGGGTTCCAGTTCTCGCCGCGCAGGATGCGGGTGATCTTCCAATGGCCATCGGACACGGCATAGTCGGCGCCGAGCAAGCCGACCTTGGCCTTGGGCTGGTCGGGCAGGTCGCCGCCGCGGATGAAGGTGTGGCCGACGGCGATGTTGCCCGTCATCTCCTGCAACAGGACGTTGAGGTCCTGCCGGGCGCCGAGGCCGGCCAGGAACGGCGCGTAGGTGCGGATCGCCGCTTGCTCGTCCAAGCCGTGCAGGTGGGGGTCGTAGAAGAAGTCGCGCTCGATGCGCCACGTCTCGTGGAACATCTGCCGCCATTCGGCGCGCGGGTCGATCCAGACCGAGACCTGGTCCAGCTTCAGCGTGTGCTGGGCGTCGTCGCTCTCCGGCTTGGGCGCCGCGTCCGCCGGCGTCATGGCCGGCTCCTGCTTGCTCTCCGGCTTGAGCGGCGCGTCCGCCGGCGCAACGATCCAGGCTTTCTTGCGCTCCAGCAGCATGTGCGTGCCATCGGCCGACAACGAGAAGGTGTCGGCCTTCAACTCGTCCGCGAGCAGCTTGTTCTCGCGCTTCTTGAGGTCGAACCGGGACAAGGCCTGCGGCGGCTCGTCCTCGTGGTCCTGCAAATCCCCGTCGGTCTGCGCCGCCGGCTTGGTGAGGGTATAGACCACGCCTTCGGCGCCGGTTTCCAGCCCTGCGAAGTTGGCCCGCTCGATCGGCAGCGCCACGATGCGCTGGTCCAGCCGGTCGGCATCGATCGTCACCCGGGCGGGCGCCGCCGGATGGCCGGGCGGCTTGGCCGGGCCTGCGCCGGATGGCGGGGGCGATGCCTCGGACGGGTCGTCGGCCAACGCGTCGGACGTTGAGGCGGGCTTGCCCTCGTCTTGCGATGGCTGGGCGTCCGCGGTCTTGGGGCCGGGACGCGGCGCCTCGGACGCGCCCTCCTCGTCGCTCTGCGGCGCGACCGGGGACGGCAGGTCCTTGCGGAGCACCATCACGTAGGCCGTGCCGTCCACGGCCCGCCCCATGGACGACATGTCGAGCCAGCCGGCGCCGAGCCCGACGCTGGTGCTGGCGGTGAAGTAGAGATACTTGCCGTTCCGGTCGAAACGCGGGAACGCCACGTCGCTCAGCCCATCGGTCAGCTGCGTCGCCTGGCCGGTGTCGAGCGAGTAGGCGAAGGCCGCATGCAGGTGGTTGGGCAGCTGCTTGGTGTAGGTGATCCAACGGCTGTCAAACGACCAGGCCGGGTCGAAGCGGAAGAACGGCGTGTCGTAGCGGTCGGTGTCCACCTTCACCGGCTTGGCCGCGCCGGACAGATCGACCATCCACAGCGTGAGCCGCTTGTCGTGGTAGGCCAGCTTCTTGGAGTCCGGCGACCAGTGGATGTCGTAGAAGAAGGACCCGGGCTGGCCGAGCGCGATGGTCCGCACCGCGCCCAAGCCGTCGGCTTGGCGGATCCGCAGCGCATACTCGCCGGACTCGTCCGAGAAGTAGGCGACGCTCTGCCCGTCCGGCGACGGCGCCGGGTCGCGGTCTGCGATGCCGGGCGACTGGGTAAGGTTGCGGACATCGCCCTTGTCGGCCGGCACGGACAGGATCTCGCCGTGCGCCTCGATCACCACCCGCTTGCCGGATGCGGTGATGCGGGCATGCTCGATCTGGTCGGGCTTGACGGTCTCGAAATGCGGCCGGACCTGCGGCAGGTCGGCGTTCAAGCTCACCGGCACGGCGTCCAGGCGGCCGTCATCCGTGTGGAACAGCTCCAGCCGGCCGAAATGGTCGATGACGATGCCACCGGGCCCGGCCGAGGCGGAGGCCATGGAGAAGCCGTGCGCGTTGTCCACGAGCCGGGCCACGGAGCCGCCGCCGGGATCGTAGGCGTAGAGCGTGGTGGGGCCGTCGCGGTCGGACAGGAAATAAACCTTGCCGCCGACCCACATCGGGTCACGGTCGTTGCTGTTCGGGCGTGGGATCGGCGAGACATGGGAGTCGCTCAGCCGGGCGATCCAAATCCGCGCCGTCTGGCCGCCGCGATAGCCCTTCCAGGCTGGCTGCCATTGCTTGATCGGCGAATAGGCGATCTGGCTGCCATCCGGCGAGAAGCTGCCTTCCTCGCCGGAGGGCAGGGGCAGCGGCGTCGGCACGCCGCCGCCCGCCGGCACGAGATAGAGCTGGTCGAGATCGCGGGGGACGGCGCGCGGGCTGCGGAACAGGATCGATTGGCCGTCCGGCGTCCATCCGACCGCCTCGTCATCACCCGGATGGAAGGTCAGCCGTCTCGGCTCGCCGCCCTCGGAGGCGACCACATAGACGTCGGTGTTGCCGTCGTAGCAGCCGGTGAAGGCGATCCTGCTGCCGTCGGGCGAGAAGATCGGATGGCTTGACTGACCCTGGCCGGTGACCAGCCGCTCGGCACGGCCGCCGGTGCGTGGCACCGTCCAAATCTCGCCGGCATGGTCGAAGGCGATGCTGCTGCGCGACAGGCTTGGATGCTGCAGCAGCAGCGGCGACCCGGCGGCAGGCGGCTGCCCGGCGGAGGGGGCCGTTGGCTGCGCGAGGGCCGGAGCGGCCGCAAGAAGCGAGAAGCCGAGCAGGATCATGCTATGACGCAAACGGGGGTCCTCACGGCGATCAGGGTCCAACCCAACCTCCCAGGGGTTTGAATCGCTGACAAGCGGTTCCAGGAACGTTGGGACAAGATCGAGGCGTGGCTGCAACGGAGAACGACATTGGAATACGTCAGACTGGGCCGCAGCGGCCTGAAGGTTTCGCGTCTTTGCCTCGGCTGCATGACCTATGGCGAGCCATCGCGCGGCAACCATGAGTGGACGCTCGACGAGGAGGCCAGCCGCCCGTTCATCCGGGAGGCGCTCGAAGCCGGGATCACCTTCTTCGACACGGCCAACGTGTATTCCGACGGCTCCAGCGAGGAAATCCTCGGCCGGGCGATCCGCGACTTCGCCCGCCGTGACGAGCTGGTGATCGCGAGCAAGGTGCACGGCGCGATGGGTGGGGGCGCGAACCAGCGCGGCTTGTCGCGCAAGGCGATCCTCACCGAGATCGACCAATCGCTGCGCCGGCTCGGCACCGACTACCTCGACCTCTACCAGATCCACCGCTTCGACGCCGAGACGCCGATCGAGGAGACGCTGGAAGCGCTGCACGACGTGGTGAAGGCCGGCAAGGCCCGCTACATCGGCGCCTCGTCGATGTATGCCTGGCAGTTCTGCAAGGCGCTGCACCTCGCCGACCGGCATGGCTGGACCCGCTTCGTCTCGATGCAGAACCACATGAACCTGCTGTACCGCGAGGAGGAGCGCGAGATGGTCGGGCTGTGCCTGGAGGAGGGCATCGGCCTCATTCCCTGGAGCCCGCTGGCGCGCGGCAAGCTGGCCCGGCCCAACGACACGGGGGCCGACACCAAGCGGGGCCAGACCGATGCGTTCTCCCGCAAGTTGTACGACGCGACCGAGCAGGCCGACCGCGCGGTGGTGGACGCGGTGGGCGAAGTCGCGGCCGCCCGCGGCGTCGCCCGCGCCGCGGTCGCCCTGGCCTGGCTGCTGGGCAAGCCTGGGATCACGGCGCCGATCATCGGCGCGTCGAAGCCGCATCACATCAAGGATGCGCTGTCCGCATTGTCGCTCGTGCTGACCGAAGACGAGACCGCCCGCCTCGAGGCGGCCTACGTCCCGCACAACGTCGCCGGCTTCTAGCGCCGGCAAGCCTTGGTTGTGGACGACCCGGCCACCTCCATGCCCGAAGCCGTCCAGTCACGGCTGGACGGCTTCGAGAGCCCCCTGGCAGGCTGCTGAAAAACTCTGATCGCCTGCTTTGCAGGGCGCTATCCTGCACCCGAAAGGGATAGTCATCCCCTTTACCCCTCATAATAAGCTGTCCAGAGGATGACTATTCTCTAGTGGGGTTTGGGGCGAAGCCCCGAGCTGAATTGGTCGGTGTTCTTCAGCAGCCTGCTAGAGCTGGAGCGGCGGCAGCGGGTAGACTTGGCCCCCTCTCGACCACCATGCTGGTTGACCAGGGCCTCGATGCCGTCACCGGCGCAGACTGGGCCAACCTGATCCAAGCAGCGGACTGGCTGGTGAGGGCTGCCTGGCCTACCTGGCTGAAGCACGACCCTACCCTCAAGCGGACTCAGCGTGTCAACGCTTTGCCCCGTCAAGCCGCCCGCAGCACCACCCGCCCCGTCACCTTGCCGTCGCGCAGCCGCATGAGCGCGGCGTTGGCCTCCGGCATCGGCACCGTCGAGTACGCCGTTGGTTGCAGCTTGCCGGTCTGCGCCAGCGCCACCAACTCGCGCAGCTCCTTCGGGTTGCCGACGTAGCTGCCGCCCACCGTCAGCTCCCGCATCGCCATGACCGGCAGCATCACGGTGAAGTCGCCGCCGAACAGGCCCACCTGCACCAGCCGGCCGCCCTTGGCCAGCGCCGCGAAGGCGGAGCGGGCGGTGGCGGTGCCGTTCACCAGGTCGATCACCGCGCGCACCGGACCGCCGGCGGCCGCCAGGATGCGGTCGGTCACGCCCTCGCCGGAGCCGTCCACCACCTGGGTCGCGCCGGCGGCGGCGGCGGCGGCGCGCTTCTCCTCGCTGATATCGACGGCGACGATGCGGCGGTGGTCCAGCGCCCTCAGCACGGCGATGGCGTTCAGGCCCAGCCCGCCGGCGCCGACGATCACCACGGGGGAGTCGGGCGGCAGCGGCATGATCTTCTTGATGGCGGAATACACGGTGATGCCGCTGCACGCGTAGGTGGCGGCGAGCGCCGGGTCGATGCTGCCGGGATCGACCAGGTGGCGCGGCTCCATCGCCAGCACGTGGGTGGCGTAGCCGCCGTTCTGGTAGATGCCGATCGAGCGGCCCTGCGCGCACAGGTTGTCCTCCTCGGCGAGGCAGCGCCCGCAATGGCCGCAGCCGACCCAGGGGTACACGATGCGCACGTCCCCCACCGCCACGCCCGCCGCGTCCGGCCCGAGCTTGGCGACGCGTCCGACGATCTCGTGCCCCATGGCGAGCGGCAGCACCACGCCGCGGTCCTTCAGCGACATGCGCTTGCCGCCGCCGATGTCGTAGTAGCCTTCCCAGATGTGCAGGTCCGAGTGGCACACGCCGCAATGGGTGACTTCGAGCAGCACCTGCTGGCCGGTGGGCTCCGGCGTCGGCAGCTCCATCTCACGCAGGTCGGCGCCGTTCTCGACCACGGCCCAGGCGCGCATGCCAGCCTCCCTCGTTCTTGCCCGGGATGGTCGCACCCGGCGCGCCGCCGGGTCAATTGCCGTTCCGCGGCGCATTCATTATGCCAGCTCCCATGCGCACCCACCGGATCGCCGCCATCCCCGCCGACGGCATCGGCCCCGAGGTCATCGCCGCCGGGCTGGAGGCGCTGGACGCGCTGGCCGCACGCGACGGCGGGTTCGCCCTGCAAATCGACCATTACGACTGGGGCAGCGAGCGCTACCGCCGCACCGGCGCGCTGATGCCGGCGGACGGGCTGGAGCAGCTGCGCACGGCGGACGCGATCTATTTCGGCGCCGTCGGCGCGCCGGACATCCCGGACCACGTGACGCTGTGGGGCCTGCGGCTGCCGATCTGCCAGGGCTTTGACCAGTACGCCAACGTCCGCCCCACCCGCATCCTGCCCGGCGTCACCAGCCCGCTGCGCCGCGTGGGGCCCGGCGACCTCGATTGGCTCATCATCCGGGAGAACAGCGAGGGCGAGTATGCCGGCCATGGCGGCCGCGCCCATCGCGGCCTGCCGGAGGAGGTCGCCACCGAGGTCGCGATCTTCACCCGGGTCGGCGTGGAGCGGATCATGCGCTACGCGTTCCAGTCCGCCCAGGCCCGCCCGCGCAAGCACCTCACGGTGGTCACCAAGTCCAACGCGCAGCGCCACGGCATGGTGTTCTGGGACGAGGTCGCCGCCCTCGTAGCGCCCGACTTCCCGGACGTGGCCTGGGACAAGGAGCTGGTGGACGCCATGACGGTGCGGATGGTGAACCGCCCCGGCAGCATCGACACGGTGGTCGCCACCAACCTGCACGCCGACATCCTGAGCGACCTGGCCGCGGCGCTGGCCGGCTCGCTCGGCATCGCCCCCACCGGCAACGTGGACCCGCAGCGGCGCTTCCCCTCGATGTTCGAGCCGATTCACGGCTCCGCCTTCGACATCACCGGCAAGGGCATCGCCAACCCGGTGGCGAGCTTCTGGACGGCGGCGATGATGCTCGACCATCTGGGCGAGGCGGCGGCGGGGCAGCGGCTGATGGCGGCGGTGGAGCAGGTGTGCGCCGCCGGGCTGCTGACGCCGGACTTGGGCGGCAAGGCCACGACCGCCGAGGTGACGCGCGCGGTGTGCGAGGCGATCCGCGGCGCGAACGGATGATCCGCCTGGCAATAGCCGCTGATGAGCCGCTGGTGGCTGCCATCAGCCGGGATGCTTACGCGGAGTATGTGACCCTCCTTGGCCTTTCGCCCATGCCGATGCACGAGGATTACGCGCCCCGCATCGCCGCAGGCCAGGTCTGGCTGCTGGATGGGCACGGAGTGCTGGTGATGGAGCGGCACCCCGACCATGCGATGCTCTACAGCGTTGCTGTCCGCCCGGAAAAACAAGGCACCGATCTCGGGCGCACCCTGCTCGACACTGCGGAGCGGATCGCGGCGTCGTGGGGCGTCACCGAGTTGCGGCTTTACACCAATGCGCTGATGACCCGAAATCTCGCAATCTATGCGAGGCGTGGCTTCATCGAAACTGGACGCCGTCCTCACCCGCGCCGTGCCGAGTTCACCATCGTGGACATGGCCAAACCCGTCATCCCACCCGAAGCCGAGCTGCGCCGCCTGCTGGACATCATGGCCCGGCTGCGCGCGCCGGACGGCTGCCCCTGGGACCAGGCGCAGGATTTCGACACCATCGCGCCCTACACCATCGAGGAAGCCTACGAGGTCGCCGACACCATCGCCCGGCGGGATTGGGTGGGGCTGCCGGACGAGCTGGGCGACCTGCTGTTCCAGGTGGTCTATCACGCCCGGCTGGCGGAGGAGGCAAACCGCTTCACCTTCGCCGACGTGGCGCGCGACATCGCCGACAAGATGGTGCGCCGCCACCCGCAGCTGTTCGAGGGCGCCGTGGCGGCGGATTGGGAAACCCACAAGACCGCCGAGCGCGCCGCGCGGCAGCAGGGCGGCACGCTGGCCGGGGTGCCGGTGGCGCTTCCCGCCCTCACCCGCGCCGCCAAGGTCACCGCCCGCGCCGCCCGGGTCGGCTTCGACTGGCCGGACCCGGCGGCGGTGCTGGACAAGCTGGCGGAGGAAACCGCGGAGCTGCGTGCCGAGCTGGCGGAGGCTGACCCGGCCCGCCTCGCCGACGAGATGGGCGACATGCTGTTCGTGCTGGCCAACCTGGCGCGCAAGCTGGGGCTGAACCCGGAAACCTGCCTGCACGCCGCCACCGCCAAGTTCACCCGGCGGTTCGAGGCGGTGGAGGCAAGCCTGGCCGCGGCGGGGCAAACCCCCTCCGAAGCCGGGTTGGAGGCAATGGAAGCCGCCTGGCAGGCGGTCAAGCGCAGGGAACGCGGGGGCGGCTGACGGCCGCGGCGGGGCCGTCAGGCCGGATTGGTGGAAGCCTTGATGAAATCGACGAACGCCCGCAACGGCGCGGGCATCAGCCGGCGTCCGGGGTAGTAGAGGAACGGCCCCGGAAAGCGCTGCCACCACGGCTCCAAGACGGGTTCAAGCCCGCCGCTGTCGAGGTGCGGGCGCAGCCAGTCCTCGAAAATATGGATGATGCCGGCGCTGGCGACCGCCGCTGCGATGGCGAGATCGGTCGCCACGCCGTTGCCCACCAGCAGCGGCCCCGTCGGATCGACCCGGACCACCTCGCCGCGGCGTTCGAACTCCCACGGAGCCGTCGCGCGGCCGGCAAACCGGCCGCGCAGGCAGGCATGGCCCAGCAGCTCGCTTGGATGCTCCGGCCGGCCCCGCCGCGCGAGGTAGGCCGGGGATGCGGCGGTGGCGAAGCGCTGGACGCGCGGCCCGATCGGCACCGCCACCATGTCCTGTTCCAGCCGGTCGTCGTAGCGGATGCCGGCGTCGCATTCGGCCGCGAGCACATCGACGAAGCTGCTTTCGGCGATCACCTCCAGCCGGATGTCGGGATAGGCGGCGAGGAACGGCGGGACGATGGCGGGCAGCACCAGCCGCGCCGCGCTGATCGGCACGTTGAGCCGCAACCAGCCCGCCGGCCGGTCGCGGAAGCCGTTCACCACGTCGAGCGCGTCCTCCACCTCGGCCAGCGCCGGGCCGAGCCGCTCCAGCAGGCGCTGGCCGGCCTCGGTCGGCACGACGCTGCGGGTGGTCCGGTTGAGCAGCCGCACCCCGAGCTGCGCCTCCAGCCGCCGCACCGCCTCGCTGAGCCCGGACGCGCTGCCGCCGCTGGCGCGCGCGCCATCGCGGAAGCCCCGGGCGCGCGCCACCGCCACGAAGGCGTTCAGGTCGCCGAGATCGGCATTCATTGTCCGCAAATCCGCACAGCCTGTGCGGAGTTCTGGAAGTTATCGCGCCCATGGGCAACACCCAGCTAGGCTTCATCCTCAAGGAGACCGACCATGCCCAGCATCGACCAGTCCGGCACGTTCGCCCTCGGCGGCCGCCCCGTGAAGCGGCTCGGCTACGGCGCCATGCAGCTCGCCGGGCCCGGCGTGTTCGGGCCGCCCAAGGACCACGCCGCCGCCCTGGCGGTGCTGCGCGAGGCCGTCGCGAGCGGCGTGAACCACATCGACACCAGCGACTTCTACGGCCCCCACGTCACCAACCAGCTGATCCGCGAGGCGCTGGCGCCCTATCCCGACGACCTCGTCATCGTCACCAAGATCGGCGCGCGGCGCGGTGCGGACAAATCCTGGAACCCGGCGTTCTCGCCAGAGGATCTGACCCAGGCGGTGCATGACAACCTGCGCAACCTGGGCGCCGAGGTGCTCGACGTGGTCAACCTGCGCCTCATGTTCGCGCACCACCCGGCGGAAGGGTCGATCGAAGCGCCGCTCGCCGTCCTGGCCGATTTGCAGCGGCAGGGCTTGGTGCGCCACATCGGGCTGAGCAACGTCACCCCGGCGCAGGTCGCGGAAGGCCGCCGGATGTGCGAGATCGTCTGCGTGCAGAACCACTACAACCTGGCGCACCGGCACGACGACGCCCTGATCGACGACCTGGCCCGCGACGGCGTCGCCTACGTGCCGTTCTTTCCGCTCGGCGGCTTCACCCCGTTGCAGTCGTCCGCCCTGTCCGCCGTCGCCGCGCGCCTGGATGTCACGCCGATGCAGGCGGCGCTCGCCTGGCTGCTGCGCCGCGCGCCCAACATCCTGCTGATCCCCGGCACCTCGTC
>CAXTJU010000029.1:0-41876 GCA_964244655.1 uncultured Acetobacteraceae bacterium
CGCCGCAACCCGACAGCGGGTGAACAGCGCCGGCATCGGGTTCTGACGCCTACGGCGGTGCCGCCAGGCGAGCCGCTTCCCGCGACGAGCCATGCCGACGGCCGACCTTCCCGCCCAGGTGTCCAGAGGACCCCGTCCTCTGGTGGGGTTTGGGGCAAAGCCCCAAGCTTTCCTTTGCTAGAGCAACAGCTCCGACTGCCGCCTGGCAGCCGGCGTGGTGCGCTGCCATCGCCTGCCGGGAGCGGCGGCGAGGTCGCGGCTGGCTTTCCCGCCAGGCCCGTGCCCGCTAAGCACCGTGCATGGCAACCCGCGACCGTCCCGCCGTGCTGCGCCAGGCCTGCCGCCTGCTGGCCGCCTGCGGGCTGGCCTGGGGCAGCGCGGCCCTGCTGCGCCTGCCGGAGGCTTACTGGGCCATCATCACGGCCATCACCGTCATGCAGTCCGACCTTCCCCACACGCTGTCCGCCGGGCGGGAACGGGTCATCGCCACGCTGGTCGGGGCGGCGTGCGGCGTGGCGCTGATCGCCCTGCGCGAGCGGGGCCTGCCGATGCTGCCGCTGTTCGTGGCCGGCCTGGTCCCGCTTGCGGCGCTGACGGCGGCCGACCCCCGCTACCGGTTGTCCGGCACCACGCTGGTCGTCGTGTTCCTGATCCCCGGCGCCGGGGGCGACCCTTACCTGCGGCCGCTGTTCCGGGTGGGGGACATCCTGATCGGGGCGCTCGCCTGCCTGGCCGCGTCTGCCCTCATATTTCCCAGCCAGCGCAGGGTCCCGGCATCGCCATGATACGCGCCATGTTCCTGTGCCTCCTGCTTGCCGGCGCGGCCCACGCCCAAGGGCATGGCGGCACGCTGCGCCTGCTGGCCACGTCGGGGGCGGGCACCATCGACCCGCAGATCAACTACACGGCGCAATACGGCCAGATCTTCGCGGTGGTGTACGACGGGCTGATCGGCTTCCGGCGCGTGCCGGGCGCCGCCGGGCTGGACCTGGTGGGGGACCTCGCGGACGCCGTTCCGGCCCCGTCGGACGGGGGCCTGCTCTACCGCTTCCACCTTCGCCCCGGGCTGCGCTTCTCGGACGGCAGCCCCGTGCGCCCGAGCGACGCCGCGGCCACCTTCCGCCGCATCTTCCGCGTCGCCAGCCCGACCGCCGGCAGCTTCTACGCGGGCATCGAGGGCGCGGCCGACTGCCTGGCCCACCCGGCGGCGTGCACCTTGCCCGGCGTCGTGGCCGACGACGCGGCCGGCACGCTCGCCATCCGGCTGACCCGGCGCGACTCGGACTTCCTGCTCAAGCTCGCCTTCCAGCACGCCGTCATCGTGCCCGCATCGGCGCCGGACCGCGACGCGGGCACCGTGCCGCTGCTCGGCACCGGCCCCTACCGCATCGCGCAGTACGACCCGGCGACCAGGATGCGGCTGGAGCGCAACCCGTATTTCCAGGTCTGGAGCGAGGACGCGCAGCCGGCCGGAATCCCGGACGCGATCGACTACCATTACGGCCTGGAAGGCGAGGCGGAGGTGACGCAGGTGGAGAACGGCCAGGCGGACTGGATGTTCGAGAACCCGCCGCCGCCGGACCGGCAAGGCGAGCTGGGCGCGGGCTACGCCAACCAGGTGCACCTCGATCCGCAGATCGGCATCTGGTTCCTGCCGATGAACCTGCACGAGCCGCCGTTCGACGATGCGCGGGTGCGCCGGGCGGTGAACATGGCAATCGACCGGAACGCGGTCGTGAAGCTGTTCGGCGGCCCGCGCCTGGCCGTGCCGTCCTGTCAGATCCTGCCGCCGGAGCTGCCCGGCTACGTGCCCTACTGCCCGTTCCCGCACGACCTGGCGGCGGCCCAGGCCCTGGTGCGGGACAGCGGCACCGCCGGCATGCGGGTCACGCTGATCCTCGACAACACCGACCTGCAACGCGCCCTGGGCACCTACATCCTGAGCGTGCTGTCGGACCTCGGCTATGACGCCCGGCTGCGGGTGCTCTCCGCCAGCCTGCAGTTCCCCTACATCCAGAACACGCTCAACCACGTGCAGATCAGCCTGACGACCTGGTACGACGACTATCCCGGACCTGCGGACTTCCTGCCGACGATGTTCAGCTGCGGGGCGTTCCATCCCGGCACCGACGCCTCGGTCAACTACAGCGGCCTGTGCGACCCGGCGCTGGACGCCCGCATGCAGGACGCCGCCGACAGCGGCGACCCGGCGGCCTGGGCCGCGATCGACCGGGAGGTGACCGACCGCGCCGCCTTCGTCGTGCTGCTCAACCCGATTTACGTCGATCTCACGTCACGCCGGGTCGAAGGGTTCGTCTATCACGAGCAGTACCACTGGCTGCTGGGGCAGGCGCGGCTGCATCCATGATCGTCCGGTCCCGCCCCAGCTCGTTCAGCCTGCTGTTCATCCTGCGCGGCTCCATCCTGCCGGTCGTCGCGCTCCGGATGCTCACGGTGGTGGCCGTGTCCGCCGCCGTCGTGTGGCTGCACAGGGCCGAGCCGCGATACCTGGGGCAGCTGACCCCGGCGCCATTCACCTTGCTCGGCCTCGCGCTGTCGATCTTCCTCGGGTTCCGCAACAACGCCTGCTACGAGCGGTGGTGGGAGGGGCGGCGGCAATGGGGCCAGCTGCTGGCGGAGACTCGCGCCCTCGCGCGCGACCTGCTGGCGGCCCTGCCGGACGACCTGGCGCTGCAACGGCGTTGCGTCCACCGCAGCGTCGCCTTCGCCCACGCCCTGCGCAACCAGCTGCGCGAGGCGGATGGCGGCAGCGCGCGCGAGTGGCTGCCCCCCGGCGAGTGGGAGCCGGTGGCGCGCGCCCGCAGCCGCCCGGACGCCATCATGCTGCTGCAAGCCAGGGAGCTGCGCGAGCTGCTGCGCCGGGGAAGCCTGTCCGAACTGCTCTATCCCGTGCTGTCCGCCCGCATGGCGGCGATGACCACGATCCAGACCGCCTGCGAGCGCCTGCGCTCCACCCCGGCCCCGTTCGCCTACACGCTGCTGCTGCATCGCACGGCCTGGCTGTTCTGCCTCCTGCTGCCGTTCGGCCTGGTGGGCACTATGGGGCTGGCGACCCCCGTGATGACGGCGATCCTGGCCTACGCCTTCTTCGGCCTTGACGCGCTGGGCGAGGAGCTGGAGGAGCCGTTCGGCCGGACGCAGAACGCCCTGCCGCTGGACGCGCTGGTGCGCGCCATCGAGATCGCGGCGGGCGAGGCGCTGGGCGAGGCGGACCTGCCGGCCGCCTTGCTGCCGCGGGGCTACGTCCTGCTGTGACGGCGTTCCGGCTCGCCGCCGCTCAGCAGGCCCGGCCTGCGCGGCTGCGGAACCAGGCCAGGCCGGCGAGCCCGAGCGCCAGCACCGCCCACGAGGCTGGCTCGGGCACCGCGGTCGCTGCGCTTGCCAGGCCGTCGATGACGCCGGAGAAGCCTATTGTCGTAGGGTTTTCCAATTCAGTGACCGAGAAGGTGCCGTTCGTGAATTCGCTCGCGCTCAACGACATGGGCAGCGCGGTGGTGGGAAGCGCTCCGGGGAGGGCGCCAGACAAGGCCAAAGCGAATCCGGCGCTCACCTGCGGGCTAGCTGTTTGGAAGGTAATCCCGGAATTTGGACCGACACTGACAGTTTGGAAAAGGCTGGCGAAACCCATTCCAGCAAATGTAGCGGAGCTGATAATGGGTTCGAAACCTGTAATCGGGTTGCCTCCATTATAGGAGTAGGTGCCGCCGCCGGGTATGGTCGCGGGATAAGCGTCGTCAATAGTGATGATGATGGGAATTTGCTCACCAACCGTCGCGTTTACCTGCCCGGGCGTGGTGCTGGCCTGGGTGATCGTCCCAGTCAGGTCGAACGTCACGGGGGCGGCCTGGGCAGCCCCGCTTAGGAGTAGGCCGACGATGGCAATGTGGTACTGGAACATTCTTCCTCCGGATGGTGGCACGGGCCTTGGCACCGGTTCGCACCAGCCTTGCCGCGATATAACCGTTATTTAACGTATGTGGAAAGCGCAATGTTCGTCAGCCGGCGGCCTGCCTGGACCGCGCCGCCGAAACCCGCGAGGCCCATCGTTGCATCGCCTTGGGCGGAATGCTTCAACCCCTGTTCGCATCCGCACCCTTGGAGTCCGCAGCCCGGTGTCCAGCCCCGCCAAGCCCACCCTGCGCATCAAGGGCCGTTCCTTCGTGGCCCTGGTGTTGACGCCGGAAGCGCCCATAGTCGAGTGGCTGGACGCGCTGGAGCGCCAGGCCGCGCGCTCCCCGGCGTTCTTCGACGGGCGGCCGGTGATCGTGGACTTCTCCGCGCTGGCCGGGCAGGAGGCCGCGTTCCCCGCCCTGATCGAGACGCTGGAGCAGCGCGACATGCGGATCATCGGCGTCGAGGGCGCAGCTCCCGGCTGGACGGACAGCGCCACCTGGGGACGCCCGCCGATCGCCACCAAGGGCCGCGCCGACCGGTTCATGGACATCGTGGACGAAGCCCCTCCCAGCCCGCCGGAGCCGCACTCCCTGGTGCTGCAAGGCCCTGTGCGCTCGGGCCAGACCGTGTTCTTCGAGCGCGGCGACGTGACGGTGCTGGGCTCGGTCGCGTCCGGCGCGGAGGTGATCGCGGGCGGCAGCGTGCACGTGTACGGCACGCTGCGGGGCCGGGTGATCGCGGGCTTCGCCGGCGCTGCGGACGCGGCCGTGTTCTGCCGCCGGATGGAGGCCGAGCTGATCGCCATCAACGGCATCTACAAGGTGGCGGACGACATGCCCCCGGCATTGCGGGGGCAGCCGGTTCACGCCACGCTGCAGGATGACGCCGTGGTCATGGTCATGATAACGTAATAATCGCGGAGGAGTTCAGTCGTATGGCGGAGGTGCTGGTGGTGACATCCGGCAAGGGCGGGGTGGGCAAGACGACCTCCACCGCCTCGCTCGGAGTGGCCTTGGCGCAATCCGGGCAGAAAGTGGTGATCGTCGATTTCGACGTGGGCTTGCGCAACCTCGACCTCATCATGGGGGCGGAGCGCCGGGTCGTGTTCGACCTCATCAACGTGGTGCAGGGCGACGCCAAGCTCTCCCAGGCGCTGATCCGGGACAAGCGGGTCGATACCCTGTCGCTGCTCGCCGCCTCCCAGACGCGGGACAAGGACGCGCTGAGCGAGGAGGGCGTGGGCCGGGTGGTGGGCGAACTGCGTGAGCGGTTCGACTGGGTGATCTGCGACAGCCCAGCCGGCATCGAGAAGGGGGCGGCGCTGGCCATGCGCTTCGCCGACCGGGCCGTGGTGGTGACCAACCCCGAGGTGTCCTCCGTGCGCGACTCGGACCGCATCATCGGCCTGCTGGACAGCAAGACGCTGCGGGCCGAACGCGGCGAGCGGATGGAAAAGCACCTGCTGCTGACCCGGTTCGACCCGGTGCGCGCCGAGCGCGGCGACATGCTGAAGACCGATGACGTGCTGGAAATCCTGTCCATCCCGCTGCTCGGCATCATCCCGGACAGCGAGGAGGTGCTGCGCGCCAGCAACCTCGGCTCCCCGGTGACGCTGAGCAACCCGACCTGCGCGCCGGCGCGTGCCTACCAGGACGCGGCCCGGCGGCTGCGCGGCGAGGTGGTCCCCATGACGGTGCACGGCGAGAAGAGCGGCCTGTTCGGGCGGCTGTTCGGGAGGCGGGTGGCATGAGCCTGTTCGGTTTCCTCCGCCCCCGCACCTCCGCCCCCGTGGCGCGGGACCGGCTGCAGATCCTGCTGGCGCACGAGCGCGCTTTCATGGGCGGCGACGACCTGGTGGCGACGCTGCAGGAGGAAATCCTCAAGGTGATTGCCAAGCACGTCGAGATCGACCGGGACAAGGTGAAGGTGAGCCTCGACCAGGGCCAGTCGGTGTCCACCCTGGAGATCGACGTGGAGATGCCCCGCTAGGGCATCATCCGACCGAATGGGATCACCCGTTGGATGGAGATGCTCGCAAAAACAAGGCCTGGAGCGTTTTGCGTGCGCCTGTCCGCACTGGAAACACTCCAGGTGGTCGCGTGGCTACGCCTAAGCGGCTAGGCTGCTCCCCTTGAACATTGGGAGGAGCGGTCTGCCATGTCCGTGGTCAAGTACAGGCTCGTCAACCCGGGGCTGCAGCCGCGGCGGACCCGGCTGGAGGTTCCCGGCTGGGCGGGCGAGCAGCAGCCGCGCGCCGACGGCTCGCACGAGCAGGCCTGGCACTGCTTGCCGTTCACCGAGGCGGCGCGGGGCGGCATCGAGGTCTTCTACCCTTACGACAACGAGTGCCGCGTCACCACGCGGAACGGCGTCCCGGTGTTCGAGGGGGAGTTCGGCGAGCCGCCATCGCCAGGCCTGCAATGGCCGCCTTTCCACACCTTCGGCAGGCAATACTATACCTATCAGCTATTGCTGGACTTCAAGGCCGAGGAAGGCTTCGCCATCAAGGCGGAAACGCATCCGCGCTTCTACACCGATGCCACGGGAACGGTGCCCGTCGCCGTGCCGGCCGTGCTGCGGCATTGGTGGCCGATGATCAACTTCGTGGTGTTCAAGTCGCCGGCTGAGGGACAGGTGCATGTGTTCCGGCCGGGTGAGCCGTTCATGCAGTTCTGCGTGGTTGAGGCAGAGCCGAAACTCGAGCTGGCCGAGATGTCGGAGGAGGAAGCGGCGGAGCGGGAGCTGCAGTCGCGCCGCATCCACGCCAGCCGGGAGACCTTGTCCGCCGACACGCGATGGACCTCATCGACCCAGACGGTGTTTGATGGCACCTACCGCCGCATCCTCGGCGCGGCCAAGGGTGCCAAGATCAAGTAAGGCCCGCCCCGGCAAGCGCCGCGAACCCCTTTCCCGTAGCGGAAAGGGGCATGGTCGCCGGGACAAGCCGAGCCGCAGCTTTAGTAGTAGCGATGGTGGTGATGGTAATGGTGGTGGTAGTAGCGACGGCGAAAGTAACGGTGATGGTGATGGTGGTAGAACTGCACCGTTTCCACCGTCGCCTGCCCGTCTGAGGACGTGGCCTCCTCCGCCTCGGCAGCTTGCTTCAGGATCGCGACGGCGTTGGGGATCGGCTTCAGCAGATCGGCGTACGAGCTGAACTCCAGTGCCTGGTGCACGGCGGCCGGGGCCACCGGTGCTGCATGGGACGGCGCGGCGGCTGCAACGGCGGAGAGGGCTGCTATCAGGCTGGTCACGGTTTTATCCATTGGTCTTTCCTTCAATGTGCCTGCGGCGAGCTAAGACGCGCACGATGCCGAACTGATCGCCGAATTGAGGCGATAGGATGTTCTACCGCGCCGCTTCCTACCGCTTCGTTGACGAGCGGCCATGACCGGCAAGGTCCGAGCCGTCCATGAAAATGTTTGCGCCCGACCTGCATCCTGCGCTAGCCGTGTTGCCAGGATTGGATTTGAGCGAGGGAGGTCTGCATGACGACGATTGCCAGCCGACCGACCACGGGACGCCTCGCCCACTAGGGCACGCGCTCCCGCTCGACTGCGGCGCTCCGCAGCCGCTCCCTTCCTTCCGTTCAGAGGCCAGCCGCTCCGGGCTGGATCGCACCGTGCTCTCCCATCGTTTCCGTCATGGGATTCTGCCGTTCCGGCAGGTCCTCGCCTTCACCCTGGCGCAGTGGCGCCGCACGCCGTACGTCCTGGCGCTCATCATCGCAACCGTCGTCGCCTGGACGATGTCGGATGTGCTGATGCCGCTGTTCGCCGGGCGGCTGATCGACGCGGTCGCGAGTGGCGCGGCCGACCGCGCCGCTGCGCTGCGTGCCGCCCTGTGGTCGCTCGCCGCCATGGCCGGGCTCGGCCTCGCCCTGGTGGCCGCGCGTTACGCGACGTTCCTCGGCATCACCCGGCTCACGCTCGGCAACATGACGGCGGTGGCCCGCAGCACCTTCGGCCGCGTGCAGCGTCTCTCGGCGGACTGGCAGGCCAACACCTTCGCCGGGTCCACGGTGCGCAAGGTCAGCCGCGGCATGTGGGCGTTCGACACGCTGAACGACACGCTGCTGCTGGCGCTGTTCCCGTCCCTGCTGGTGCTCGCCGCCACGACCGTGCTGCTCGGCCTGCGCTGGCCGGTCATGGGCGCCATCATCGCCACGGGCGCCACGGCCACCATCGCCCTGTCCGCCGCCACCTCGCTCGGCTACGTGGCGCCGGCCGCGCGCCTGGCCAACCAGTGGGACACCCGGCTCGGCGGCATCCTGGCGGACGCGATCAGCTGCAATGCCGTTGTCAAGTCGTTCGGCGCGGAGATGCGGGAGGAGGCGCAGCTGGACCGCACGCTGGCCAAGTGGTCACGGCGCACCCGGCGGCAGTGGATCCGCGGCACCAACAGCGGCACCGCCCAGGCAGCCACGCTGCTGCTGCTGCGCACGGCCGTGGTGGGCGCGGCGCTGTGGCTGTGGTGGGCCGGGCGGGCGACGCCGGGCGACGTGACGTGGGTTCTGACGACCTATTTCGTCGTGCATGGCTACCTGCGCGACGTGGGCCAGCACATCGCCGTGCTGCAGCGCTCGGTGAACGACATGCATGAGATGGTGTTGCTGAATAGCGAGGTGCCCGGCGTGCTCGACCGGCCGCGCGCGCCCGTCATCCAGGTCAGCCGCGGCGAGATCGCCTTCGACCGGGTCGGCTTCGGCTATGCCGGGCAGCCGGCGCTATACGACGAATTTTCGGTGCGGATCGCGCCGGGCGAGCGGGTGGGCCTGGTCGGCCGCTCGGGGTCGGGCAAGACCACCTTCGTCAAGCTGATCGCGCGCCTGCACGACGTCACCGAGGGCCGCATCCTGATCGACGGGCAGGATATTGCCGGAGTCACGCAGGCCTCGCTGCGGTCGCAGATCGCCGTCGTGCAACAGGACCCGGTGCTGTTCCACCGGTCGTTGGCAGAGAACATCGGCTACGGCCGCCCCGGCGCCACGCAGGATGCGGTCGAGCATGCGGCGCGGCTGGCAAACGCGCACGAGTTCATCGCCCGGCTGCCGAAAGGCTATGGCACGCTGGTGGGCGAGCGCGGCATTAAGCTGTCCGGCGGCGAACGTCAGCGTGTGGCGCTGGCGCGCGCTTTCCTGGCCGATGCGCCGATCCTGATCCTGGACGAGGCGACCTCCAGCCTGGACTCCGAGTCCGAAAGCCTGATCCAGGACGCGATGTTGCGGCTGATGCAGGGGCGCACCGCCATCGTGATCGCGCACCGGCTGAGCACGGTGCGGGCGCTGGACCGGATCATGGTATTTGAACGCGGTCGCGTCGCCGAGGAGGGCACGCATGCCGGGCTGCTGAGCGGCGACGGGATTTATCGCCGCCTGTTCACGACCCAGGCGCTGGGGTTGGTGGAGGCGGCCTAATGCCTCGATTTAGAATTTACATTATCTTGGGCCGGCTCCGAAGGCACTTTGGGCTGCCCATCAAGCCAAATCGCGTTCGCCGACGCTTTGGAACGGATTAGGGCTCGCTTACAGTATCGCGCCGATACTGCTCGTCGCTGACCTGCTCCATCCAGTTTACGGGGGAGCCGTCGAACTTTTCTTGGATGGCGATATGACTCATGGCTGTCCGCGCCGTGGCCCCATGCCAGTGCTTCTCCCCCGGCAGGAACCAGACCACGTCGCCCGGCCGGATTTCCTCCACCGGCCCGCCCTCGCGCTGTACCCAGCCGAAGCCGCCGGTGACGATCAAGGTCTGACCCAACGGATGGGTGTGCCACGCGGTACGTGCGCCCGGCTCGAACGTGACCAACGCCATGGCGACACGGGCCGGATCGGGCGGGCTGAACAGCGGGTCGATGCGGACCGCGCCGGTAAACCATCCATCCGATCCCTTGTCGGAGGGCTGGGAACCCGCGCGACGAATTTCCATGGCGTCGTCCTTCGCTCGCCTCTTAAGCCATCCCCGCCGGGATCAACCGCCCGGTTTGTCGTTGGTGAGCGGCAGCGGTACCCAGCGCAGGCCGTCGCTGTTCTGCACCAGCATCAGCACCGTCTTGCGACCCAGGCCGCGATACTTGGTCACCCGCTCCTGCACGTCTTGCGGGCTGGACACGGTTTCCTGCTGCACCTCCGTCACCACGTCACCGGCCTTCAGGCCACGACCGGCGGCAGCGCCGTTGTTGGTGACCTCCGTCACGACAACGCCCTTCTGGTCGCCCGCCAGGTTGTACTTGGCGCGCAGATCGTCGGTGAGCGGCGCCATCTTCATGCCGAGGCCGGTGACGGCCACGGCGATGCTGGAGGCCTTGGGCGCCGGGGCTGGCTGCTGTGTCGCGCTCGCCTGCTGCACTTCGTCGGGCAGTTCAGCGATGGAGGCCTGGATTGTCACCTCCTTGCCGTCACGCCAGAGCACGACCGGCACCTGTTTGCCGATCTCGGTCTCAGCCACCAGGCGGGGCAGCGCGTGCAGGTCCTTCACGTCGGCGCCGTTGAACTTGAGGATGACGTCGCCGCCGTGGATTTGCGACTTGGCCGCCGGGCCATCATCGGTGACGCTGGCGACCATGGCGCCGCGCGCCGGGTGCAGCCCCAGCCCGTCGGCGATGTCCGGCGTGACCTGCTGGATTTGCACGCCCAGCCAGCCGCGCTTGGCCCGGCCATAATCTTTCAGCTGCGCCACGACCTGCTTGGCCATGTTGGACGGGATGGAAAAGCCGATGCCGATGGAGCCGCCGGACGGCGAGTAGATCGCCGTGTTGATACCGATCACCTCGCCATTCATGTTGAATAGCGGGCCGCCGGAGTTGCCACGATTGATGGCGGCATCGGTCTGGATGAAGTCGTCATACGGTCCCTGGCGAATATCCCGGCCGCGCGCGCTGACGATCCCCGCGGTGACGGAGCCGCCGAGGCCGAAGGGGTTGCCGATCGCCAGCACCCAGTCGCCCACACGGGCGCCGTCGCTGTCGGCGAATGGCACGGCGGGCAACGGTGTTGGGCTGTCCACCTTGAGCAACGCCACGTCCGTGCGGTCGTCATGGCCGATCAGCTTGGCCTTCAGCGACGTTCCATCATGCAGGTTGACGGTGATCTCGTCCGCACCTTCGATGACGTGGTTGTTAGTGACGATGAAGCCGGCCGGATCGATGATGAAGCCTGAGCCGAGCGCAACGCCGCGCCGCGGCGCGTCGTCGCCACCGCCGCCGCCGCCGCCGCCGCCGCCGTTATCACCGCGGTTCTGTCCGCCACCCGGACCGCCACCTTGGCCCCCATGGCGCTCCATGAAATCCTTGAAAAACTGCTCAAACGGCGAGCCTTGCGGGAAGGGCTGCTCATCTGGCCCGCCCGGCCGGTCGGCCTTGGCCTGAACCGCCTGTTGCGAGGAGATGTTCACCACCGCGGGCGCCAGGGCGGCTGCGAGGTCGGCAAAGCTGTCCGGAGCGCTGCGGGCATTGGCCGCGAAAGGCATGGCCAGCGGTATGACAAGCGCCGCCGGCACGACGATGGGGGCAAGGGCGGTGGCAAGCGCCGCGGCGCGCAGGGAGATCAGGCGCATGGATGTCAAACCCTTCTGTCAGGCGGGGAGGCCCGCATCGGCTGAAGCGTGGCAAGGTCGCAGTTGAGAGGCATCATCTAAGGCGGCGGCGTAGCAGGCTCTTGCCGCAGCAGCTTGAAGAAATCATCGTCAGTGGACATCACGATGCGCGATTGTCCCCCGGCGAAGCCCTCACGGTACGCTTGCAGCGTGCGGTAGATGGTGAAGAATTGCGGGTCCTGGTTGAACGCCGTGGCGTAGGTGGCGATGGCGGTGGCCTCGCCCTGGCCACGCAGCGTGTCCGCGGTGGCGCGAGCATCAGCCAGCAACACGGTGCGGTCCCGCTCAGCGTCGGCCCGTATCTTGGCGCTGGCCTCGGCCCCTTCGGCGCGCGCCTGGCTTGCCACGCGCTGCCGCTCGGATTTCATGCGGGACAGGATGGCCTGCGTGTTGCCCTCCGGCAGGTCGGCGCGGCGGATGCGCACGTCCTCGATCGCCACGCCGAAGCCGGCCATCTCCGTGTTCACCTCCTTGCGGATCAGCCCCATGATGCGGTCGCGGTTGGCGGACAGCACCGCCAGCAGCGTCTCGTTGCCCAACACCCGGCGCAGCGCAGAGGTGACGACGGAGTTCAGCCGGGCACGGATCGCATCCTCCTGCGCCCCTACGGCTTGGTAGTATTGCAGCGGGTCGGTGATGTGGAAGCGGGTGAAGCTGTCCACGATCAGCCGCCGCTGGTCGCTGAGGATCACCTCCTCGCCCGGCGTCGAGTAGTCCAGCAAGCGGCGGTCGAAACTGATCACCGTCTGGATGAACGGCACCTTCACGTGCAGGCCCGGCGTCGAGATCACTCGGATGGGCTGGCCAAACTGGGTGATGAGCACCTGCTCGGTCTGCCCCACGGTGAACAGCGAGGACCCGGCGGCGAGTAGGATGACCAGCAGGGCGATGCCGGTCACCAGGGCGGAGTTGCGCATCATGGCGCCGGCGCCGGGGCAGGAGAAGCTGGCGCGGCCGGCACACCGGCCGTCAGCGGCTCGCCCAGGTTGAGCAGCGGCAGCGGCGACTTGACGCCCGCGTCCAGCACGGTGGTCGGCGTGTGCGACACCAGCGCCTGCATCGTCTCAATGTATAGCCGCCGCAGCGTCACGTCCTTGGCGGCCTTGTAGGCGGCGTAGATGCTGCCGAAGCGCTGCGCCTGGCCGCCTGCCTCGGCCACGCTGGCCTGCTTGGAGCCTTCGGCTTCCGCCACCAGGCGGGCAGCGTCGCCGCGGGCGCGAGGCACGATGTCGTTGCGGTAGCTCTCGGCCTGGTTGCGGGCGGTCTCGGCATCCGTGTTGGCCCGCTGCACGTCGCGGAAGCTCTCGATCACATCGGCGGGCGGATCAACCTTCTGCAGCTGCACCTGGGTGATCTCCACGCCCGACTTGTACTGGTCCAGCACCGCCTGCATCCCCGCTCGCACGTCGGTCTCGATCTGCGCCCGCGCTTCCGTCAGCGCCGGCTGGATCGGGGTGCGGCCGATCACCTCCCGCATCTCGCTTTCCGCCACCTGCTTCACGGTGTCGTCTGGATCGCGCGTGTTGAACAGGTAGTCGCCGGCGTCGCGCACCTTCCAGAACACGGCGAAGTCGATGTCGATGATGTTCTCGTCGCCAGTTAGCATCAGGCTCTCGGCGGGAACGCTCTGCGCCCCGTCCGGCGCGCCATCATTGACCAGGCCGCGCGAGGTCATCCGCAACGCGCCGACCGACTGCCGGGGCGAGAAGCCAACTTCCACCCGGTTGATCCGCGTCACGGATGGCGTGAGCGCTGCCTCGACCGGCCAGGGGATATGGTAATTCAAGCCGGGCAGCGAGGTGCGGTTGAAGGCGCCAAAGCGCAGCACCACGCCCTGCTCGTCCGGTTCCACCCGGTAGAACCCAGTGGCAAGCCAGATAGCCACCGCCAGCAGCGCCAGCAGCAGCAAGCCGCGCCCGCTTGAGCGAGGAAAGCGGGACGGCAGGCCAGGCCGGAAGCCGCTGCCCGGTGGCAGCATCCCGCGCAGGCCGTTGTTCACGCGGGTAATCAGTTGGTCCAGGTCAGGCAAGCCGGTGTTCGGGCCGTTGCCGCCGACGTTGCCGCCCCATGGCCCACGGTTCTCGCCCCGATCTCCCTTTGGGGGGGGCGTCCGCTTGCCGTCGCCTGGTCGGCCGCCGGGCGTGCCCCACGGCCCGGGCGTGGGCTCGTTGCCGTTGTTGTTCCAAGCCATGGGCTGCCGCGCTCCTAGGGGTTGGCCTTCGTGGCGTTGGCATCGCGATGCCCGATCGCCATATCAAGGCGCGGCCAGCTCCGATGGGAACGTGGCGTGATATTGATGATGCCACGGGGGTTTGCAAGCGCATGGCCGAAACCGACGAAACCACCCTGCGTCAGGCGCTGCGCGCTATTCCCGATCCCACGACCGGGCGGGACATCGTGGAGGCCGGGTTGATTGACAGCCTGACTTTCCGTGGTGGCCTCGTGCACCTCGCCCTGCTGGCCGACCGCGCTTCTGCTCCTGCCATGGAGGGCGTGCGCGTGCGGGCCACGGCGGCGCTGCAGCGGCTGCCCGGCGTGCTCAATGTTTCCGCCGTGCTGACCGCCCACCGCTCTGCTCCGCCGCAGCCCGGGCCGCCGCCTGGGCCGCCCCCTGCTCCGGCCGGGCTGCTGCCGGACGTGCGGCACATCGTGGCGGTGGCGTCCGGCAAGGGCGGTGTCGGCAAGTCCACCACGGCGGTGAACCTCGCCGTGGCGTTGGCGCGGGCCGGCCGCCGGGTCGGGCTGCTGGATGCGGATATCCACGGGCCCAGCCTGCCGCAGATGCTGGGCACCCAGCGCAAGCCGGAGCTGCGCGGCAAGAAGATGCTGCCGCTGGAGGTCTGGGGGCTGCGCGCCATGTCCATCGGCCTGCTGGTGGACCCGGACCAGGCCATGGTGTGGCGCGGCCCGATGGTGATGGGCGCGCTGAACCAGCTGCTCGGCGAGGTGGAGTGGGGCGCGCTGGACATCATGATCCTGGACATGCCGCCGGGCACCGGGGACGCGCAGCTGACGGTGGCGCAGAAGCTCAAGCTCGCCGGCGCGGTAATCGTGTCCACCCCGCAGGACGTGGCGTTGGCCGACGCGCGCCGGGGGGTGCGGATGTTCGAGAAGACGCAGGTGCCGGTGCTGGGGCTGGTGGAGAACATGAGTTATTTTTGCTGCCCCGAGTGCGGCCACCGAGCCGAATTGTTCGGCCATGGCGGCGCCCGGCGCGAGGCCGAGCGGCTCGGGGTGGAGTTCCTGGGCGAGATTCCGCTGCTGCTGGACATCCGCGAAAGCGGCGACTCCGGCCGGCCGATCGCGGCGAGCGCGCCGGACAGCCCGGGCGGACGGGCCTACGCGGCACTGGCAGAGCGGCTCTGGGCCAAGCTGGACGCCCCCGTGTCGGCTGGGCCGCGGATCGTCATGGACTGAGGCGGTTGGCGCGCGCCGTCTCCGCAGCCATCATGGTCCCATGAATGCTCACGCGGCGCGCCTGATGGGAATTGCCATGTCCACCTTGCTTGCGGCTGCTGCTCCCACCCCGGATGACCCGGTTCAGCATGAGTTCGTGATCTCCGGCTTTGCCACCGAAGGCGGTGCAGTGCTGCCGGAGGCACGGGTGATTTACGGCACCTACGGCACGCTGAACCCTGCCGGAGACAACGCTGTGCTGCTGCCCTCGCACTACATGGCGGACTTGCACGGTTACGAGTGGCTGATCGGGCCGGGCAAGGCGCTTGATCCGGCCAAGCTGTTCCTCGTCACCAGCGAGCTGTTCGGCAATGGCCGCTCCTCCTCGCCCAGCAACACGCCCGAGCCGCTCCACGGCCCCCGCTTCCCCGCCGTGACCATCCGCGACAACGTGGCCGCTGTGCACCGCTTGCTGGTGGAGCAACTGCACGTGCAGCACCTGCGCGCCGTCATCGGCTTCTCCATGGGGGCGCAGCAGGCGTTGCAATGGGCGGTCAGCTATCCGGACTTCATGGACCGCGTGGTGGCCACTTCCGGGACCGCCAAAACCTACGGCCATGGCATCGTCCGCCTTGACGGCCAGATCGCCGCCATCACCCTCGACCCGGCGTTCGCGGGCGGCGACTACGCGACCGAGCCGGCGCACGGGATCGAGGCGACCTCGCTGATATGGCTGGGCTGGTTGTACTCGCAGGAGTGGTGGCGGCGCGAACTGTGGCGCCCCGAGTTCCCGCCCGGCACCACGCTTGCCCAGGCGGTGGACCACTACAAGGCGGAGTTCTTCGACGGCGCGGACGCCAACAACCTGATCCTACAGATGCGGACCTGGCAGATGCACGACGTGGGCGGCACCCCGCCCTTCGCTGGCGACGTGGAGGCGGCGCTGCGCTCGATTAAGGCGCCGGTGTTGTACATGCCGTCGCAGACCGATTTGTACTTCCCGGTGGAGGATGCGCAGTATGAGGCGCAGTTCATCCCTCACTGCGTGTTCACGCCGATCCGCTCCCTGTGGGGGCACCCGGCGGGCGCAGGGGCGAGCCCAATGGATGCGGCGTTCCTGAACGAGCACATTGCGGCGTTTATGGGCGGGCAGCCGTGAGAGTAGGTAAGCCCTTCGTGCTAAAATTTTGCGAACTTGGCAGGCCTTGGGCAGGGTGGGAACAGTTCGGCACGGAGCGTTTGTTGTTCCTGATCGGCTATCTCTTCGACGGCCGCCCGGCCGTGGCGGGAAACAGCTGGATGGTGGCATTGCTTGCCCCTGATAGAAGTGCTGCAGCTTCCTGGTATGCGAGGGCGCTTAGCGCAGGCGGGACGGATGGGCAGCGCTGCATGCAGCATTTCCAGAGCTGTAAGCAGAACAGCATGGCGAGATCTTAGCGTCCGATTGAGTGCCCCCGAAGGCCAAGCGTGTGTTTCACTCCAGAACGGGGCGCTGGATGCGGGCATAGCGGTACCCATACAGCCATGCCAATTGCTCACAGCGGCGTTCCGATGGCCTGGTGAAAGCGGTGGCCCATAAACAGCGGAATCGACATCGCCGGGCGGCCGGCATGCAGCACCAGCGTTGGCGGCAACATCTCCACTGCGTCGAAGGACGACCCGAACCGCACGGTGATCTGCGCCAGGGCGTCGCGCGGCGCCAGAATCAATACATCCCGCCCCAGATGGTCCCTCGTATTCGCAGCCAAGCCATACTCGCGAGGATCATCGCCGAGGCAGATCACCGTCGATCAGCTGCCCAGCGCGTAGTCGATCTTGCCATCGTCGATGCCCAGCCCGGGGGCGCTGGCGAAGACCAGCCGGGCCAGCAACGTGGTCACAATTAGCAGGAAGACACTCCCGGCTGGAGTGCCCAGTTAGGCTCGGGCAGCACGGCCGCTGAAAGGCACGCTAGGGCCCGCGACTGTGGCCGGCGAGGCGATCATCGACATCATCCTGTCCCTGGCTTGGTGGCCTGCATGCGCGCCTCCGGAGCCAGAGCCTGGCCTCAGTCACGGCAGCATCGCAGGTCCTCCCCAAAGGACATAGCGGCATGCCGCTCCCTGGAACGCGGCGCTAAACCGAGAAATACTTTGCCTGCGGGTTGAGCACCACGATGGCGCTCGTGCTCTGCTCCGGATGCAGCTGCCACTCATCGCTGATTTCCACCCCGATGCGCCCAGCTCCTAGCAGGGACAGCAACGGCACCTGGTCCTCCAGCTTGGGGCAGGCTGGATAGCCGAAGCTGTAGCGGCTGCCGCGGTAGGACTGGGACAGCATCTTGTCCATGTCGCGGTCGTCCTCGGACGCGAAGCCGCACTCGGCGCGGATTCGCTTGTGGGTGTACTCGGCCATCGCCTCGGCCATCTCCACCGACAGGCCGTGCAAGTACAGGTAATCCTGGTATCGGTTGTCCTCGAACCACAGCCGGGCGGTGTCTGACGCTTTCTGGCCGACGGTCACCACTTGCAGCCCGATCACGTCGCGCTCCGCGTCGTCCACGTCGCGGAAGAAGTCGGCGATGCACTCGCCATCCTCCTTGGGCTGACGGGGCAGGGCGAAGCGCGCCAGCTCGGTCGTGCCGTCCTCGTCGAACACGATCAGGTCGTTGCCCTGGCCGGCGGCCTTCCAATAGCCGTAGATCGCCTGCGGGCGCAGGATGTTGTCCGCCTCGCACAGCGCGAACATGCGCCTCATCACCGGGCGCAGCTCCTGCTTGGCCCAGCCCAGGAAATCTTCCAGCGTGCGGCCCTGCTTGCGGAAGCCCCATTGGAATTGGTACAGGCTGCGCTCGTTCAGGAACGGCAGCACCGCCTTGGGCGTGCTTTCCAGCATCCGCGCCCCCCAGAACGGCGGCTGCACGACGGGCACGTCACGGGTGAGGCGCTGCCTGCGGGCGCGCACCTCGGCCACGTCCACTGGGCGGAACGCGGCCTTGTCCGCGGCGCCAAGCGTGCGCTTGGTGTTGCGCGCCTTGCCGGTGCGCTTGGACTGGACGGCCGCGAGATAGTCGTCGAAGCCGTTGCCGGTCACCTTATCCATCAGGTGCAGGCCGTCGAACGCGTCACGCGCGTAAACCACCCGGCCGCAGGCGTAGGACTGCACGCAGTCATCCTCCACGTAGTTGCGCGTGAGCGCCGCGCCGCCGAGCATGACGGGGATGTCGAGGCCCTGCCGGGTCATCTCCTCGAGGTTCTCGCGCATCACGACGGTGGATTTCACCAGCAGGCCGGACATGCCGATGGCATGGGCGTGGTGCTCCTTTGCGGCGGCCACCATGTCTGCCAACGTCACCTTGATGCCGAGGTTGACCACGCGGTAGCCGTTGTTGGTCAGGATGATATCGACCAGGTTCTTGCCGATGTCGTGCACGTCCCCCTTCACGGTGGCAAGCACGATGGTGCCTTTCTGCTGGCCTTCCACCTTTTCCATGAAGGGTTCCAGGTGGGCCACGGCCGCCTTCATGGTCTCGGCCGATTGCAGCACGAACGGCAGCTGCATCTTGCCCGCGCCGAACAGTTCCCCCACCACCTTCATGCCGTCCAGCAGGATTTCGTTGATGATGGTCAGCGGCGGCAGGGTGCGCAGCGCGTCGTCCAGCTCGTCGCCCAGGCCCTTGCGGTCACCATCGACGATGCGGTCCTTCAGGCGGCCCTCGACGGTCTCGGCGCGGGTCTTCTTGACGGCGTCGGCCAGCTTGCGGTCGGCGAACATCTCCAGCAGGCGGTGCAGCGGGTCGTATCCCTCGCGGCGGCGGTCGAGCAACAGGTCCTCGGCGACCCGCACCTCCTCCGCCGGAATCTGATGCAAAGGCCGGATCTTGCTGACGTGCACGATGGCCGCCGTCATGCCGGCTTTCACCGCCATGTCGAGGAACACGGAGTTCAGCACGGCGCGGGCGGCGGCGTTAAGGCCGAAGCTCACGTTGGACAACCCTAAGACGATCTGCACGTCCGGGAACTTGTCGTGGATCGCTTGGATGCCTTGCAGGGTCCAGAGCGCCAGCTTGCGATCGTCCTCGTTGCCAGTGGCGACGGTCAGCACCAGCGGGTCGATCATCAGGTCCGATTGCGGCAGGCCGTGCTGGCCGCAGCAGAACGCGACCAGGCGCTCGGCGATCTCCAGCTTGCGCTCTGCCGTCTTGGCCATGCCGGTCTCGTCGATGGTGCCGGCGACGATGGCGGCGCCGAACTTCCTGGCCAGCTTGAGCCGCGCGCCGGCATGCGCCTCGCCGTCTTCGAAGTTGATCGAGTTGATGATCGGCTTGCCGCCGTGCAGCTTCAGCGCCGCCTCGATCACGTTGGTTTCGGTGCTGTCGATCACCAGCGGCGCGTTCACGCTGGAGGTGAAGCGGGTGATGACCTCGTCCATCTCGGCCATCTCGTCACGGCCGACGAAGGCGGTGCACACGTCTAAGCTGTTGCTGCCCTCCGTTACCTGCTCGCGGCCCACCGACACGGCGGCGTCCCAGTCACCGCGCTCCTGCAGCTCGCGCCACTTCTTGCTGCCGTTGGCATTGCAACGCTCGCCGATGGAAAAGTAGCTGTTCTCTTGCCGCAGCGGGGTCTGGCCGTACAAGCTGGCGACCGACGGCACCCAGTGATGGCTGCGCGCCACCGGAACCGGTCGCTGCTCGCCCAGGCGGCGCAGCATGGCGTCCAGCGCCTCGATGTGAGGGATGGAGGTGCCGCAGCAGCCGCCCACCAGGTTCAGCCCGTCCTCCAGAACGAAGCGCTCCACCCAACTCGCCATCTCGGCCGCGCCCAGCGGGTAGTGCGTGGCGCCGTTGACCAGCTCGGGCAGTCCGGCGTTCGGCTGGATGCTGAGCAGTCCTGGCCAGTTAGCGGCCAGCCAGCGCACGTGCTCCGCCATCTCCTGCGGGCCGGTGGCGCAGTTGAGGCCCATCAGCGGCACGTCCAGCGCGTGCACCACCGTGGCGGCAGCGGCGATGTCCGGCCCCACCAGCAGCGTGCCGGTAGTCTCGACCGTTACCTGCACAAAGATGGGCGTGTCCTTGCCCGCTGCCGCGCGGGCGATCTTGGCGCCATTGACGGCAGCCTTGATCTGCAACGTGTCCTGGCAGGTCTCGATCAGGATGGCGTCCACCCCGCCCGCGATCAGCCCGGCGGATTGCGCGGCCAGCGCCGCCTCCAGCGGGTCATAGGCGATGTTGCCGAGCGAGGGCAGCTTGGTGCCCGGCCCGATGGAGCCGAGCACCCAACGGTGCCGCCCGTCCGCAAAGCTGTCCGCCGCCTCGCGCGCCAGCTCGCCGGCCAGGCGGTTGATCTCGTGCGTGCGGTCCTGCAGGTCGAACTCCGCCAGGGTGATCGGGCTGCCGCCGAAGCTGTTGGTTTCCACCATGTCCGCGCCGGCGGCATAGTAGCCGCGGTGGATTTCGCGCACCAGGTCGGGGCGCGAGAGGTTCAGCACCTCCGTGCAGTTCTCCCGGTCCCAGTAGTCGCGCTCCACGTCGAGCGTCAGTGCCTGCACGCGGCTGCCCATGCCGCCGTCGCACAGCAGCACGCGGTCACGCAGGGCATCGAGCAGGTGGGGCCGGGTCATGCGAGTTCCTTGACGGCTGAGGCCGTGGCAGCGGGCGCCGCAGCGGGGATGGTGGCGGGCCAGAGCCGCACGGGCAGCGCACCCGGCACGGTGCAGGCGGAGCCGAGGGTCAGCCCGGCAGAGTTGAGCAGGGCAGCGATCGCAGCATCGTCGAAACCGGGCCAGCGATGGGCGAGGCGGTGCAGCAGTTCGGTGCGGCTATGGTGCAGCAGGTCCACCACCAGCAGCAGCCCGCCGGGGCGTAGTACGCGGGCAGCCTCGGCCATCGCGGCCGCCGGGTCTTCAGCGTAGTGCAGCACCATCTGCAGGATGATGGTGTCGAACGAGGCATCCGCGAGGGGCAGGCGGTACATGTCGGCCTGGCGCACGGCGCAGTGGGCCAGTTCCGGCTTGGCCAGGCGGGAGCGGGCCAGCGCCAGCATCGCTCGGCTGGCGTCCACGCCCAGGCCGCGCTCCACCCGGGGAGCAAGCAGCTCCAGCAGGCGGCCAGTGCCGGTGCCCACGTCCAGCAGCCGGCCAGGGGCAGCGCCCACCGCGGCGAGCACGGCGCGCTCGATGTCGGCCACGGGCAGGGCCAGGGCGTGCGCCTCGTCCCAGTCCGCCCCTTGCCGGCGGAAGCTCTCGGAGGCGATGCGGGCGCGCTCGGCCAGCACGCGGGCGGCCTGGCGGCGGTCGGCTTCCAGCACCGGGTCCGCCGGGGGCAGGCGGGCGAGCAGGTCCCGCACCACCGTGTCGCCGGGGGGCAGGGTGAACCACACGTTGGCGCCCTCGCGCACCCGTTCCATCACGCCCGCCTCGACCAGCAGCCGCAGGTGGCGGGACAGGCGGGGCTGCGACTGCCCGAGAATTTCGGTGAACTCGACGACGCAGAACGCGCCGCGGGCCGCAAGGGCGAGCAGCCGCAGCCGGGTTGGCTCGGCGGCGGCTCGCAGGGCGGCAAGTAGGGCATCCATGAAGATTGCTATGACATAAAGATATGCTTATGTCTATGGAATGGCTTTGATAGACGCGCGCATTCCCGTGGTGTTCGGTGCTGAGCCTGGCCCGTCCGATGCGGTGGTGGCGGCTCTGCCGGGTTCGGTCCATGCAGCAGGTTGCGGCTGTTGTGCCGTCCGCTCTCAAGTGGCGGCGGCACTCGACCGTTTGTTCCTTCAGCGGGTGCGTGGCGACGTGCCGTGGTTCACCCGGGTCGTTCTGCCCTTTCCAGACCCGGCCGTGCTCGTCGCACTGCGGACCGATCCGGTGCTGTCCGCACGTTATCGGCTCGGCTGATAGATCGAACCCTGTTCATCACCGGCTACGAGACAGCAGCCTTCCGGATTTCACGGCCATCCTGGGCCAAGCAGGGACGATGTTGGTCATCGTGCGGGACATGCCGCCGTCCCATCGACCGAGCCTGCCAAGCGGCCGCTCGCGGCCGGGGCGACGGAGCCGGGTGGACCCACCACCATTTGCGCCCGTAAGGCATGCAGCCAGAAAGGCGGCAAGCCACCTGTCGACGGCCACAACCGTGGTTGTGGGAGATCGTGGAAACCAACCTGGCTGCAATGAAAACGATCCTGGGCTTGATCCATGCCGCAAAACTCGGGCCGGCTTGCTACGACACGAGGCAGGCTTAGCAACGCGCCATCGCTGCCTCATTGGCGCGTTGCTGGCGATGCAGCGTGGATTTCAGGTTTAGCATGCACACCAAGCGCATCCGTCTGGCATTGCCACCAAAAAAGAAGGCGGCACCCGAAGGCGCCGCCAAGTTTAGGGAGGAAACGTCCAATGCAGCGCGTCGAAACGACGCTGCAAGATGACAAGGCCACGCTTTGGCAGCGACGGCAATTCCCTTTTGTGCGGCGCACAATTTTGTGTTGCGAATGACGGCTAAGCCGTGAGTGAAGCATCATAAAGATATTTCAGGCCCGGGCAGTGTCGCCGGAACTGTGGCATACAGATGTAAGATGTGATCCGTTGCGGCCATGTCTGTCTCCATGCCGTCCAAGGGCGTGCCTTTTGCCACCACCGGGCCGCAAGGCCACCGTGGCCGGATGCGCGTGCGCCTGCTGGCCCATGGCCCGGACGGGCTGGCGGATTACGAAGTTTTGGAGATGCTGCTGTTCCTCAGCATCCCGCGGCGGGACACCAAACCGCTGGCCAAGGCAGTCATTAACCGGTTCGGTTCCTTGGACCGCTCGCTTGCTGCCCCTGCCGCGGAGTTGCGCCATGCCAGCCTGGATGACGCGACGATCGGCATGTTCGAGCTCGTCATCGAGAGTGCCCGGCGACTTGCACAGGCGGACATCCGCTCCCGTCCCCTCCTTAACACGCCGGAGCGCCTGACCAGCTACCTGGATCCGCCCGCCCGCCTGGGACGCCCGCCGCACCTGGCCGTGCTGCTGCTCAACAACCGCAACCAGCTGCTGGACGAAGCGCGGCACGGGGAGGACGAGCCGCCGCCCGAGGTCGGCCAGGCGGTCGCCAAGCGCGCCATCCAGCTGCACGCGACCGCACTGATTCTCGCAACCTGCCGCCCCGGCAAGCCGCAGCCGACGGACCGCGACATGGAGCTGACCGGCTGCATCCTGCGCGCCGCCACCGTGCTGTCCATTACCGTGCATGATCATTGGCTCTACGGCGCCAACAAGACGATGAGCCTGAAGCGCATGGGCCTGCTGTGACCCGGCAGCTCTGATGCGCTGGCCCCTGCTGCGCCCGGCAGAACCGCCGGTGTTCGATGCCGTGGTCGCCCTGGGCCCTTACAACCTGCCGGACGGGATCACCGCCGCCAACGCCATTCCAGCCGTCCGTCAGGCCGTCAGCGCCATCCCCGGCGCGCGATGGGTCACGATCGAGCATCAGCCTTATGGCAGCACCGAGCGCGCCGTCGCCGTCGCGGTGATCCGGCCCGGCGGCTCGAAGCTGCACCGCCTGCGCCAAGACGTGCTGGCCGCCGTCATGGCCGCGCTCGACCGTCTCCAGGCTCCGCCAGCGGTGACCAGAGCGCCGGGCTTCGCCGACGTGGCCGCCCCCTTCGTGGACTGGGCGGCCCCTCAAGCCTCGCCGGCCGGATCGCTTCCGACGCCGCCCGCCCTGTCTGAGACGAGTGATGCCGGGTTGCTGGCGGCGCTGCTGGCCCGGGTGGCGCCAGAGAGCGCGGCGGCTGCTGAGCGCGCCGTCAGCCGGCACGGCAGTTTCGCAGCGGTGCTGGCGCTGCCGCCGCGCGACCTGCTCGCCATGCCGGGTTTCGGCCCGCACAGCGTGGCCGCCATCAAGCTGGTGCATGCCGCAGCTTTGCGCGTCTCCCGCGCCGCCATCATGCAGCAGCCGGCACTGACCAGCTTCGACGCGCTGATCACCTACCTTACCGCGGTGCTGGCGCGTGAGCCGCTGGAGCATTTCCGCATCCTGTTCCTGGATAGCCAGGGCCAGGTGCAGGCCGACGAGGCGCAGGCGCGCGGCACCGTCAATCACACGCCGGTCTATCCGCGCGAGGTGGTGCGGCGCGCGCTGGAGCTTGGCGCGTCCTCGGTGATCCTGGTGCACAACCACCCGAGCGGCGACCCGACGCCGTCGCCTGCAGATTTCGAGATGACGCAGTTGGTGCAGGCCGCGTGCCGGGTGGTGGGGCTGGCGGTGGAGGACCATATCATTGTGGGAAATGGGCGGTGGTTCAGTTTTCGGCGTGAGGGGCATCTCGGCTATTCAGAAGAAGCTTCCTCTCAACCTTGATTACTGCCCATCGGAAGCTCGCGAAGAGTGCTACCGCAGGCCAAGCCGAAATCAGCAGCAGCGGAGAGCCGTGCCGAATAAGGCACAAAACTCTACGGGCGTTCGCAAGCTGCCAAATTTAGGCATGGACCAATTGTCCGTTCGACCGCCGCAACCAGTAGAGAAATCCTTGTGTAGGCTGCATCAGCCGGGCCGCGCTGGCGTAACAGGACGCGGCACCAGGATGTTCGTCGCAATGCATCAATCCCGTAAAGGGCAGATGGTCGGCGCTTTGTTGCTGGCCGGCATCGTCTCTGTTGTCACTCAGGTTCCGAGTGCCGCCGCTGACCCGCCAGCTGCCATCAAGCTTGATGCCGACGTGGTGAAGGGGCACGTCCTGCCGTTCAAGATCATCCCTGCCATCCGCGATCTCGGCTTCCGGAAAGATCTGGTTGCCGGGCAGGTTTCCGTCTCGGTCAAGGGCGGCGCGCCGGTCGACTGGACAGCAACTGCCATCCCTGTGGCCAAGCATAGCGTCGCAAACGGAGTACATTTGCGCAGGTCGAGGGGTTCATGCCTGATGCGTGGGCCGACGTGCCGCCCGCCGGGCTCAAGATGCTGGCGGAGGCCGACTACGCGCCATACCTCGCCCACTCGCCTTAAACAGAGCACTGAATAATTACGCCGGCGACAAAGGCCGCCAGTCTCACGGACATTGAATTTGACAAGCTCGACAGCAAAGCTGCCACCATCTCGATTTGAGAACGTGTCAGAACTTGGCGGACCCGACACGATTCGAACGTGCGACCTTCGCCTTCGGAGGGCGACGCTCTATCCAGCTGAGCTACGGGTCCCGCATCATCTCCTTAGCCCAGCCTAGAACTGAAGGCCACCCCCCGGGTGATATCGCGTCGCCCAGGCTGCCGCGGCGATGTCCGCGCCCGAGGGCAGCAGGCCGTCCGGGTGCTGAATCCACGCGATCACGTCGCCGATCACCGCCTGCCGGTCCAAGTCGCGCAGCAGCAAATGGTAGCCGTTCGGATACACCGCGCGCCTCGTGTCGGCGGGCAGGTGCGCCCAGGCGACCTTCATCGCCTCCACCGGGATCAGGTCGTCATGCGCGCCGTAAGCGATGAAGCTGCGGCCCTGCACGCGCGGCGCGTTCAGCTGGGCTGAGTCCATTAGGTCAACCAACCCTTTCAGCACCGACACCTGCGTGCTGCGGATGGTCAATGGGTCCCGCGCCAAGGCGATCAGCGCATCGCGGTTGTCGCTGGCGTGGACTTCCACGGGCACGTTGCCGGACGTGATGTGATAGCGCGGCGCAACGCCGTTGGCGACGTAAAGCGCGCTTGACAGCACCAGCCCCTGCTCCGGCCGGCCCCACACGGCAGGGGCGATCAGGATGGTGCCGGCGACCGGCGGCGGATCGGGCCGGGCCGCCAGGTCCAGCGCCACGGCGCCACCCATGCTCTGGCCCATGACGTACAGCGGCACATCCGGGAAGCGCTGGTGCATCTGGCGCGCCATCGCGTCCGCGTCGTCCACCAGGGCGGGCACGCCGGGCCAGGTGGCGCGGGTGGCAGTGTCGCCGAAGCCGCGCTGGTCCGGCGCATAGAACGCGATGCCGCTGGCGGCGAATACGGGGGCGGGCAGGGCCCACTGGTCCCGGCTGTCGTTGAAGCCGTGTAGCGCCAGGACGGCCGCTGTCGTGGGTTGCCCGTCCGGCGGCAGCCAGACTCGCACGGGCAGGCGGACCCCGTCCGCCATGGTGAACACGGTATCGGGCGCAGGTGGCTGCCCTTTGATCGGCTGGTCCGCCACGCCGTAGGGCGGCAGCCGGGCGGCGCACCCCCCCAGCAGGAGCAGCGTGCAGGCCAGCAGGGCGCGAGCGGTTGAACTCATGGCCAGGACAGCTATCATCCGATGGCTATTCCCACCAGTCGAGGTTCCTCCATGCCGTTCGGCGCATCCACGCCAGAACCTCCGCCCGACATGCCGGTCGGCGAGCCCGAGATCATCCACGTGGACGACCGCGTGGTCGCCTGCGACGGCGGCAGCGCCGGCATGGGCCATCCTCGGGTGTGGCTGCGCATCGTGCACGACCGCACCTTCTGCCCCTGGTGTTCCCGCGTGTTCGTGCTGCTCCCCGGCGCCGGGGATTCGGGCCACTGAGCGACGCGGCTCCCCAGGCGGCCCTCCAAGCAAAACCTATGCACCTGGTGCTGGTGGACGGCTCCGGCTTCATCTTCCGCGCCTTCCACGCCCTGCCGCCGATGTCCCGCGCCGATGGCACCCCGGTCAATGCGGTGTTCGGCTTCACCAACATGCTGGCGCGGTTGTTGAAGGAACACGCCGGCACCCACCTGGCGGTGATCTTCGACGCTGGCCGGGTCACGTTCCGCAACCGCATCTACGACGCCTACAAGGCGCAGCGGCCGGAGCCGCCCGCCGAGCTGGTGCCGCAGTTCGCCCTCGTGCGGGACGCCACCGCCGCCTTCAACGTGCCCGCGCTGGAGCTGGCCGACTGGGAGGCGGACGACCTGATCGCCGCCTACACCCGGGCCGCCACGGATGCGGGCGGCCGGGTCACCATCGTGTCGTCCGACAAGGATCTGATGCAGCTGATCCGCCCCGGCGTGGTGCTGCAGGACCCGATCAAGCAGAAGCCGATCGGCCCGGACGAGGTGCGCGCGAAGTTCGGCTGCGGCCCGGAGGCGATGACGGACCTGCTGGCCCTGATGGGCGACGCCGTGGACAACATCCCCGGCGTGCCCGGCATCGGCCCGAAGACCGCCTGCCTGCTGCTGGCCGAGTTCGGCGACTTGGAGGGTGTGCTGGCGGCCGCCCCCGCCATGAAACCCTCCAAGCGGCGCGAGCTGCTGCTCACCCATGCCGAGCAGGCCCGCCTGTCCCGCCGGCTGGTCGTGCTGCGGGAGGATGCGCCCCTGCCGCAGCCGCTGGACGCGCTGGGCGCGCGGGAGCCGGACCGCGCGGCGCTGGTGGGCTGGCTGACCGGCATGGGCTTCCGCTCGACCGTGACCCGCCTTGGCCTCGACGGCCCCCTCGGCACCGATGCGCCTGCCCCGCCGCCGGTGGCGGACGCGGCCCCGTTCGGCCCCTACGCCGCCGTCGCGGACCCGGCGGCGCTCGCTGCCGTGCTGGACGGGGCCCGGCTCTGCGGCCTGCTCGCCATCACACCAGCGGTGGACGGCAGCGGGTTGGCCGGGCTCGGCCTGGCCACCGCACCGGGCCAAGCCTGCTATGTGCCGCTTGGGCACATCGGCGACCTGGACCGGCCGGTGCAGCAGATGGCGCTGGCGGCGGTGCAGGCCGCCCTCGCCCCCGTGCTGGCGGACGGCGGCGTGCTCAAGGTGTTCCATGACGCAAAGGCCGGACTGCACGCGCTGCGCCGCGCCGGGTTCGCTGCGGCGGCCCCGGTGGACGACGCCATGCTGCTGTCCTACGCGCAGGATGCCGGCGCGCACCCGCATACGCTGGAGGAGCTGTCCCGCCTGCATCTGGGCCATGGGGTGGCGGGGCTGGACTCGGCGACCGGCACCGGCCGTGCCCGGCTTTGGCTGTCCCATGCCCCGGTGGAGCGCGTGGCCGCGCACGTGGCCGAGGAGGCAGACTGCACCTTCCGCCTGCGCCAGGCCCTGCGCCCCCGCCTGGCCGAGACCCACGCCACCGCGCTGTACGAGCAGCTCGAGCGCCGCCTGATCCCCGTGCTGACCGGCATGGAGGCGGCTGGCATCCGCGTGGACGAGGAGGAGCTGCGCCGCCTGTCGGCCGATTTCGGCGAGCGTATGGCCGCCGCCGAGACCGACATCCACGCCCTGGCCGGCCGGCCCTTCAACCTCGGCAGTCCCAAGGTGCTGGGCGAAATCCTGTTCGATGAAATGCACCTGCCCGGCGGGCGCCGCACCGGCAGCGGCACCTGGGGCACGGAAGCGGCTACACTGCAGGGCCTGGCGGATGCCGGCGTGGAGCTGCCGGGCCGCATCCTGGAATGGCGCCAGCTGGCCAAGCTGAAATCCACCTACGCGGACGCGCTGGTGAGCGAGATCCACCCGGCCACCGGGCGCGTCCACACCACCTTCACCATGGCCGCGACCACGACGGGGCGGCTGTCCTCCAACGACCCGAACCTGCAGAACATCCCGATCCGCACGGAGGAGGGCGGCCGCATCCGCCGCGCCTTCGTGGCCGCACCCGGCCACGTGCTGGTGAGCGCCGACTACTCGCAAATCGAGCTGCGACTGATGGCCCACGTGGCGGACGTGCCGGCGCTGAGCGAGGCGTTCGCCACGGGGCAGGACATCCACAGCCGTACCGCGTCCGAAGTGTTCGGCGTGCCGATGGCCGAGATGACAAGCCTGGTGCGCCGCCGGGCCAAGGCGATCAACTTCGGCATTATCTACGGCATCAGCGCCTTCGGGTTGGCCCGCCAGCTCGGCACCGATGCGGGCGAGGCGAAGACCTATATCGACGCCTACTTCCAGCGCTACCCCGGCATCCGCGCCTACATGGAGCTGACCCGGGAGGAAGCGCGCACTTTCGGATACGTGCTGACCCCGTTCGGCCGTCGCTGCTGGGTGCCCGGCATCGCGGACCGCAACCCGTCCAAGCGCGCCTACGCCGAACGCCAAGCGAGCAATGCGCCGCTGCAAGGGGGCGCCGCCGACATCATCAAGCGCGCCATGGTGCGGCTGCCCGCCGCGCTGTCCGCCGCCGGGCTGACAGGACGGATGCTGCTGCAAGTGCATGACGAACTGCTGTTCGAGGCGCCGGAAGCGGAGGCTGATACGCTGGCGGAGGTGGCGCGGACGGTGATGGAGGGGGCGGTGACGCTGTCGGTGCCGTTGGTGGTGGAAACGGGGAAGGGGACTAGCTGGGCGGCAGCGCATTAGCCGGCGGCAGGGCGCCGTCCCGACACTTGCCGCCTTAGTAGATCACCATTCCCCCATGCACTGGCAGCAGCGTCCCCGTCGTGAAGCTCGCATCGTCCGACGCCAGATAGACGTAGGCCGCTGCCAGCTCCGCCGGTTGCGCCGGGCGGCCCATCGGAGACTGGCTGCCGAAGTTCTTCACCTGCTCCGGCTCCATCCCCACGGGGATGAACGGCGTCCACACCGGACCTGGCAGCACCGCGTTCACCCGGATGCCCTGCTCCACCAGCATCTGCGCCAGCCCAATGGTGAAGTTGGCGATCGCCGCCTTAGTCGCGGAGTAGGCCAGCAACGACGGCATCGGGTGCTTGGAGTTCACCGACGACGTGTTGATGATGTTCGCACCCGGCTTGAGATGCGGCAGCGCCGCCTTGCAAAGGTAGAACTGCGAGTGGACATTGGTGCGGAACGTGCGGTCCCACTCCTCATCGGTGATCTCGTCGAGCTTGGTGCGCGTCATCTGGAAGGCGCCGTTGTTGACCAGGATGTCCAGCCGGCCGAACCGGTCGATGGCGGCCTGCACCAGGGCGCGGCAATGCGCCGGGTCGGAGATGTCGCCGGGCAGCTTGACCGCCTGCTGGCCGGACTCCTGCACCGCCCGCGCCGCCGCGTCCGCGTCCTCCTCCTCTTCCGCCAGGTAGGACAGCAGCACGTTCGCCCCCTCCCGCGCGAAGGCCAGTGCCACCGCGCGGCCGATGCCGGAATCCGCGCCCGTGATCAGCGCCACTTGGCCCGCCAGCTTGCCGGAGCCGCTGTAGCTGTCCTCGCCGTAGTTCGGCTCGGGCCTCATGCGCGCCGACGAACCCGGCGCCGTCTGCGGCGTAGCCTCAAAGGGCGGACGAGGATACAGCGTGCGGGGGTCGAGAGCCATGGATGGTCGCTCCTGTCGGTGCGGCACCATCGCGCGAGCAAGCCGTCGGTTGCGTGCTCACTCCGGGATGCTGTCGTCCCCGGCGCCCAGCGCCCGCTGCATGTACACCGTGTCCAGCCAGCGCCCAAACTTGAGCCCAGTGGCGCGTAGCGTGCCCACCAGCTGGAAGCCGAGCGAGGCATGCATGCCCACGGAGCCCACGTTCTCGCTGTCGCCGATCACCGCGACCATCTGGCGGAACCCGGCCCGCTCCGCATCTGCCAGCAGGCGGGACACCAGCGCCTTGCCCACGCCCTGGCCGCGCACGTCCTCGCGCACGTAGATGCTGTCCTCGGCGCAGAACCGGTAGGCCGAGCGGTCGCGGATTTGGGCGTAGTAGGCGTATCCCAGCACGCCCGTATCGTCCGTCGCGACCAGCCAGGCCCAGCCGCGCCCAGCGCCGGCGGCGTGGCGCGCCTCCACCTCCTCCAGGGAGGGCGGCACTTCCTCGAACGTCCCCGTGCCGTGTAGCACATGGTGGGCGTATATGGCCTGGACATCGGCCAGGTCGGCCCTCTCGGCGGGTCGGATCTCCATGCGGGCGGCGTCCTCCGTTGCGCACCGCAGACTGGCCCGGAGGCTGCCATCTGCCAAGGCCACCCATTAAGGCACGGCGCTGAATGTGCCGCATGAACCCAGCGTAATTAACGCGATGCTTTCTTATCGGGAGCATAGCGGGTAGAAACCGGCCATCTCAGCCGCAGCCCTACGGCCATCCAACGCACGAGGAATGAGACACTTGGACCTTCCCGAGCCGATCCCCGTTGACCCGGTTGCCGACCCGGCCATCAATCCCGGCACCATCAGCGGCGCCGATCCAGTGGACGGGGCCGAGATGCGGTTGCTCGCCGTGGCCGCCGTGGCACGGCACCACGGGCTGGAGTTGGATCGCGGAGACTTCCACATGGACGCCGGGGACACGGTGCCCTCGCCGTTGTCCCTGGTGAAGTGGCTGCGGGACCAGGGCCTCATCGCCAAGGCCAGCAGACTCGCCTGGCCTCAGCTGCTCCGCCTCACGGAGCAGGCCGGGGTCGGCCAGATCTCGCCCGTCGTGCTGCTGTTCACCGACGGTTCGGCCGGCGTGCTGGTCGGCTCGGATTCGAGCCGGGACATCGTCTGGGTGCGGGACCCGCGCTCCGCCGGGCACGATGCTATCGCGGTGGACCGGCTGCGGTTGTCCCAACTGTGGTCGGGCGAGGTCATCCTCGTCCGCCGCATGCGCGGGCAGGCTGACGCCGACCAGCAATTTTCCTTGAGCTGGGTCATCCGGATGCTGCTCGGCCAGCGCAAGCTGATGAACGATGTGGGCATAGCCTCGCTCACCTTGTCCATGCTGACCATCATCCCGCCGCTGCTGGTCATGTCGGTGATCGACCGGGTGATCGGCCACCACAGCATGTCCACCCTCGTGCTGCTCAGCAGCATTCTAGCCATCGCCGCAATTTACGAGACGCTGCTCGGCTATGCCCGGCGCGAGCTGATTCAAGTTGTCTCGACCCGCGTGGACACCCGGCTCAACCTGCACCTCTTCGCCCGCCTGGTGGCGTTGCCGCTGGACTTCTTCGAGCGCAACCAAGCCGGCCAGACCGTCTATCGCCTGATGCAGGTTTACAAGGTGCGCGAGTTCGTCACCGGCAAGCTGATGGGCACCTTCCTGGACACCATGACATTGGTGTTCCTGCTGCCCTTCCTGTTCTGGATGAATGCCGCCCTGTCCTGGATGGTGGTGGCCGCGGCGGGCTGCATCGCCGTCATCATCGCCATCTTCCTCAAGCCGATTGGCCGCTTGATGGGCAGGGTCAACGTGGCGGAAGCGGCCAAGAGCAGCGTGCTGGTGGAAAGCGTGCAGGGGATGCGCACGCTGAAGTCGCTGGCCCTGGAGCCGCAGCGCAAGGCCGAGTGGGACAGCCGGGTTGCCACCGCCGGAGAGTTGCGGCTGGAGGTTGGCCGGCTGGCGAACTGGCCGCAGACGCTGATCACCCCGATCGACGCCTTCATCAGCCGCGGCGTCATCATGGTCGGCGCCTACTTCGTGCTGACGGACCAGAGCAGCGTCGGCGTAGGCTCCCTGGTCGCGTTCATGATGCTCGGCGCCCGCGTCACCCAGCCGTTGGTCGGCCTGGCCCGGCTGCTGGAGGACTTCACGGACGTCCGCGCCGCCGTGGGTGAAGTCGGCTTCGTGCTGAACAACAAGCCGGAGCAGCAAGTGGGCGCCGGCCTGCGCCCGCAATTCGAGGGCGCGATCTCGTTCGAGGACCTGACCTTCACCTACCCGACCGGCAAGGTTCCGGCGCTGGACCGGGTCAGCTTCGCCATTCCGGCTGGCACCATGCTGGGCGTGGTGGGCAGGTCCGGCTCCGGCAAATCGACGCTGACCCGGCTGTTGCAGGGTGTGAACCCCGACTATGCCGGGTTCCTGAAGATCGATGGCGCGGAGTTGCGGGACATCAACCTCGCCCATCTGCGCCGCTCCTTTGGCGTGGTGCTGCAGGACAATTTCCTGTTCCGCGGCTCCGTGCGGGATAACATCAGCGCTGGGCGCGCCGGCCTGACGATCGAGGACGTGGTGCGCGCCGCTCGGCTGGCCGGGGCGGAGGAGTTCATCGAGCGCCTGCCGCAGGGCTACGACACCTGGGTCGAGGAGGGCTCGCCTAACCTGTCCGGCGGGCAGAAGCAGCGCCTGGCCATCGCCCGGGCGCTCATCACCGACCCGCGCATCCTGATCCTGGACGAGGCCACCAGCGCGCTCGACCCGGAAAGCGAGGCGTTGGTAAACGCCAACCTAACCCGCATCGGCCGTAACCGGACCATGGTGATCGTGTCGCACCGGCTGGCCTCGCTGGTCGAGTGCGACAAAATCCTGGTGATGGACAAGGGCCGCGTGGTGGACGTGGCGCCGCATGACGTGTTGCTGGAACGCTGCTCGATTTATCGCGCGTTGTGGTTGCAGCAAAACCGCCACATGGACCCGGTGGGCGCGCGTGCCGCGCTGCTCGCCCCCGTGTCCGCCCAAGGCGATTGAGGAGACTCGACGATGAGCGTCACGACCACCGGCAACCGGCTCACCCGCCGCCAGAACTCGCAGATGCCCGCGCTGCTGGAGTTCTACTCGCCTTCCGCCGCGCTCATGGAGACGCGCACCCAAGGTCCAGCCCGCGCGGTGATCTACACCGTGGTTACCCTGTTCGTCGCGTGCGCGTTGGCGGCTGGGCTGATCCCGATTGACAAGGTGGTGACTGCGCCCGGCAAGGTCGTCGCCGCCCAGAGCACTATCGTGGTGCAGCCGCTCGAGACTTCGATCGTGCGCGAGATCGACGTGCAGGCGGGCGATGTGGTGCACAAGGGCCAGTTGCTGGCCAAGCTCGACCCCACGTTCACCAGCTCGGACAAGAACGCGCTGTCGCTCTCGGTGGCCAGCTTACAGGCTGAGGTAGATCGCCTGACAGCCGAGGCCGCTGGAACTGAATACCAGCCCAGCGTGCTCGACCCGTCGAGCCTTGTGCAGCAGGCGATCTTCGCTCAGCGCAAGGCAGAGCGCATGTTTCGGCTGGAAAACTACAGGCAGAAGATTGACGGTCTAAAGGCGACCTTGGCCAAGAACTTCGGCGATATCCAATCTTATACTGACCGTTTGCAAGTCGCCACCACCGTGGAAGGCAAACGCCGCGAGCTGGAGCAGCTCGGCTGGGGCAGCCAGCTGACCCGGCTGCAATCGACCGACCAGCGCATGGAGGTGCAGCGCGGGTTGCAGAACGCCCAGCAGGAGGTGAAGACGGCTGCCGGGGACTTGCTGGCGATGCAGGCTGATGCCGCCGCCTACGATCAGGACTGGCATGCCAAGGTGTCCCAGTCTCAGACGGAGGAGAGCCGCAAGCTGGACGAGGCGCAGGGCAACCTGACCAAGGCGGCCAAGCGCTCCAGCCTTGTCGAATTGCGGGCGGACCAGGACGCGATCGTGCTCAGCCGTGCGCCCGTTTCGGTCGGGTCGGTGCTGCAATCGGGCGACCAGTTCCTCAAGCTGGTGCCGAAGGATGCCCCGACGGAGATCGACGCCACGGTTTCGGCGAGCGACGCCGGGTTCATGCATGTGGGCAACCGGGTGACGATCAAGTTCGACACCTTCCCGTTCACTCAATACGGGTCCGCCGAGGGCACGGTGCGGGTGGTCAGCCCGGACAGCTTCACCGGCCAGCAATCGCAGGACCAAGTGGTGCGCGGCACAGATCGGCCGGAGCAGACGCCGAGCGGGCAGAGTTACTACCGGATCAAGATATCGCTGGATCAGGTGAACCTGCACGACACCCCCCAGGATTTCCACATCACCCCCGGGATGCCCGTTACGTCCGACGTCATGGTCGGCAAGCGCACGGTGTTAAGCTACATCTTCGCCCGTGTCCTGCCGGTCGCGCAGGATGGAATGCGCGAACCGTGAGGCGCGCGGGACTGACGCCGTGAAAGGACTGCTGTCGCGGTTCCGTGCGGCCTTTCCGCCGCGGGCGCCGTTGCAGCGGGTCGAGCGCGCGCTGGCCCGGAAGGACGTGCCGCGCGCCTTGGCGCTGCTTGGCCGCGCGGCCAAGGCGGGGGATGGGGAGGCGCAGTTCCGCCTCGGGCGGGCCTATCTCGAAGGCATGGGCGTGCCGCCCTCGGTTCCGGAGGCGGCAAGCTGGTTTGAGCGCGCTGCCCTGGGCGGGCACGCGGAAGCGCAGGCCCGGCTAGCCGGCCTCTACGTGCACGGCCTGTTGCGGGAGGGCGCCAGCCGCTCGGCCGTGCTTTACCAGGCCAGCCCCAATTCCGCCCCGGACTATCGCGCCGCCACCAAATGGGCCCGCATGGCGACGGAGTCTGGCTCGGCCGAGGGGCAGGCGGTGCTGGCCACCATCCTGTCCACCGGGCCGGAGGACATGCGGGACCTGGACGCGGCGGCTGGGCTGTATCGCCAGTCGGCCGATAGCGGCAATGCCCAGGGGCAGCTCGGCCTCGCCCTGGCGCTCGTGCGCGGCGCGCCAGCCCCAGAAGCGCAGCAAGAGGCCGCCGCCCTGATGGCAGGCGCTGCTGCCAAAGGCCTGCCGATGGCGAAGTACTTGCTGGGCGTCATGCATGACTTCGCCATCGGGCTGCCGCGCGACCCGGTGCAGGCCGTCGAGTTTTACCGTGTCGCTGCCGAGGCCGGGGTGCGCCCGGGCCAGGCGCGTTACGGCCTGGCCCTGATGGAAGGGCGCGGCGTCAAGCAGGACCGCGTGTCCGGCGAGACCTGGCTGCGCAAGGCAGCGCTGGCCGGTGACGCGGAGGCTGCCGCCATGGTGGGGGACCTGTATGCCAAAGGGGGCGAACTGCCGCCGAACTACGCCGAAGCGGCGCTCTGGTTCACCCGCGCCGCGGAGCAGGGCCACGCCGCCGCCGCCCGCGCGCTCGCCCTGCTGCACCTGACCGGCGCTGGCGTCGCAAGGGACCAGGAGGAGGCGGCGCGCTGGTTCCGCCGCTCGGCCGAGGCGGGCAACGCGGCATCCCAGGGCGATCTGGCCAACCTGCTGATGCGCGGCGTGGGGGACGAAGAAGACCGCATCCGCACCCGCGAGTGGTTCGAGAAGGCTGCCGACAGTGGCGACTTAGTGGCCGCGTTCAATTTCGGCGTCTGCCTGGCCGAGGGCGTCGGCGTGGAGCGAGACGAGCGCCGGGCCGCGCAATGGTTGCGCAAAGCGGCGGACGGCATCGTCACCGCGCAATATTGGTATGGCAAAATGCTGGCTGAGGGCCGCGGCGTGGCGCCGGACGTGGCGGAGGGCCGCAGCTGGATCGCCCGTGCTGCGGAGGGCGGCTTGGCCGACGCGCAGACGGCGCTGGCTGAGATGCTGGTGAACGGCCGCGGCGGCAAGCGGGACCATGCGGAGGCCCTGGCGCTGTTCACCCGTTCGGCGGAACAGGGCCACACTGGCGCGATGTTCGCCGTGGGCGCCCTGCACGGCGGCGGACATGACGTTCCGACCGACCGCCCCGTGGCGCAGAGATGGTTCCGCCGTGCCGCCGAGCGTGGCCACGGCTTCGCGCAGATGATGCTCGGCCGCTACCTGGCCCGTGGCCTGGCCGGGGAGCAGGACCTCGAGCAGGCCCGGTTCTGGCTGGAGCAGGCCCGCAACCAGGGCATCGCCGATGCCGCGGCCGACCTCGCGGCGCTTCCCGCGCCCGCGCCCGGGCAGGGCGTGCCCGCCGCCGCTGACTGACCTGGCGTCCAGCGGCCCGCTCGGCACGCTGCCGCCCGGTGCGCCTGCCCGCAGCGAGGCGCGGCACACCCGCACCGCCGCACAGATGTGGTCGGACCTGGGCAGCGCCGCCTGGCGCACCGGCCAGGCGGCGTCCGATCCGGCAGAGGCCCGCCGCTGGCTGCAACGCGCCCGCCGCATCATGCCGAACGACGACATGGTGGCGCTCAGCCTCGCCCTGGCCTGCCTGCGCGGCAACGACCCCGCGGAAGCGCTGCGGCTGTTTACCCCCATCGCTGCCCGCCTCGACCTGGCGGAGGCCTGGCTCGGCGCCGCCTCCGCCGCCCTGCGCACCGGAGCAGCCGATGAAGCGGCTGCCGCCATGCACGCAGCTTTGTCCCGGCACGCGCTCGGCCCGGCGGCGCATCCGCTTGCCGCCGCGGTCGCCAAGGCCGTGGGCGCGCCGGGCTGGTGCAGCGTGGACGCCGCGGGCCGTTTGCAGGCAGATGCCCCGGCTCGTCTGGCGCTGGACGGCCGCCCACTCGCCCCGCGCTGGACGCAAGGCGCCTGCCGCATCCCCCCCGGCAACAGCCTGGCCGCCTCGCGTGATGGCGCTGCCTTGCTGGGCAGCCCGATCGACCTGCGGGCCATCGCAGCCGTGGAGGGCTTCGTCGCCGCCGAGGCTGGCAGCCTCACGGGCTGGGCCTGGCACCCGCGCGACCCCGGCCGTGACCCGGCGCTGCGCGTCACCGCCGGCGACGGCACAGTGCTGCGCCTCGTGGCGCGGCAGCCGCTGGAGGACGCCGGGTTCGGCCGCCCCCTGGCCCGTCCCCGCCGCTTCCATGTGCCCGCCGCCAGCCTGCCGGACGGCCCGGTGCAGGTGATGGGCGCGGATGGCCGGGCGCTGCTCGGCAGCCCGATCGACCCGGGGATCGAGCGCCGCACGGCGGCCGGGGAGGCGGCTGGTTTCACCCCCGTCTGGGCGGACGTGCGCGGCCGCCCTCCCACCCTTCGCCCCGCCCGGCCGCCGGTGGACGTGGTGGTGCCGGTGCATGGCAACCGCGCGGCCACGCTGGCCTGCCTGCGCTCGGTGCTGCCCACCCTGCCGCGCGGTAGCCGGCTGCACGTGGTGGACGATTGCGGCCCGGACCCGGCGCTCGCCGCCGACCTGGACGCCCTGGCCGCCGCCGGGTCCATCGTGCTGCACCGGCTGGAGCGGAACCGCGGCTTCCCGGGCGCGGCCAACGCCGGGCTGCGCGCCGCCGCCGGGCGGGACGTGGCCCTGCTCAACAGCGACACGCTGGTGCCGCCGGGCTGGCTGGCGGCGCTGGCGGCGGCGGCGCACAGCGCGCCCGACATCGGCAGCGCCTGCCCGCTGTCGAACGACGCCACCATCCTCAGCTACCCGCGCCCCGCGGGCGGCAACTCGATGGCGGACCCGGCGGCCACCGCCGCCCTGGCCCGCCGCGCGAACGGTGCCGCCACGGTGGACATTCCCGTGGCCGTCGGCTTCTGCATGTTCATCCGGCGGGACTGCCTGGAGGCGGTGGGCCTGCTGCGCGAGGACGTGTTCGCGCAGGGCTACGGCGAGGAGAACGACTGGTGCCTGCGCGCCCGCCATCGCGGCTGGCGGCACGTGGCCGCCCCCGGCTGCTTCGTGGCGCACGAGGGCGGCGCCAGCTTCGGCCCAGCCCGCCGCCACCTGCTGGCCCGCAACGGCGCCGTGCTGGACCGGCTGCACCCCGGCTACGGCGCGCTGGTCGCCGCCTGGATCGCGCAGGACCCGCTGGCGCCCGCCCGCCGCCGCATGGACGCGCTGCGCTGGCGGGCGGGCCGCACCGGCTCCGCCGCCGTGCTCGTCACCCATGCCGGCGGCGGCGGGGTGGACCGCGTGGTGGCCGAGCGCGCCGCCGCCCTGCGCGCGGCGGGCGTGCGCCCCATCCTGCTCCGCCCGGACGAGGCCGGCCGGGCCGTGGTGGGGGAGGGGGACACGCCCAACCTGCGCTACCGCCTGCCCGAGGAGTGGGACGCGCTGCTGCGCCTGCTCCGCGCCGACGGGGCCGGCTTCGTGGAGCTGCACCACGCGCTCGGCCACGCCCCAGCGATCCTGGAGCTGGCGGGCCGGCTCGGCGTGCCGCAGGACGTGGTGGTGCACGACTACGCCAGCTTCTGCCCGCGCATCGCCCTGGTGCCGCAGCACGGCTATTGCGGCGAGCCGCCGGTGTCGGGCTGCGAGGCCTGCATCGCCGACCATGGCAGCAACCTGGACGAGGACATCGCTCCCACGGCGCTGCTCGCCCGCTCCACCGCCCTGCTGGCCGCGGCCCGGCGCGTGACGGCCCCCTCGGCCGACTGCGCCGCCCGCCTGCGCCGCCACTTCCCCGCCGTGCGCCCCACGGTCACGCCTTGGGAGGACGACGCCGCCATCCCCGCCCCGCCGCCCACGCCGGGCGTCGTCGGCCATGTCTGCGTGGTGGGCGGCATCGGGGTGGAGAAGGGCTACGAGGTGCTGCTGGCCTGCGTGCGGGATGCCGCCGCCCGGCGCTTGCCGTTGCGCTACACGGTCGTGGGATACACCGCTGACGACGAGCGGCTGCTGGCCGCGGGGCCTGCGTTCATCACTGGGCAGTACGCGCCGGCGGAGGCGGAGGGCCTGATCCGCGAGCAGGCCGCGGACCTCGCGCTGCTGCCGTCGATCTGGCCGGAAACCTGGTGCTTCACCCTGGCGCAGGCCTGGCGCGCCGGGCTGCGCGCCGCCGTGTTCGACCTCGGCGCCCCGGCCGAGCGGGTGCGCCGCACCGGCTGGGGCCACGTGCTGCCGCTCGGCCTGCCCGCGCCAGCGCTGAACGACTGGCTGCTGCGGGGCGGCGCGTCCGTGCGTCATCCCGCCGTCAAAGCCGCGGGGCCGGGCCGCGCCCCATCGCCAACCCCGGCGAATCCTGGCATCTGAGCCAGCCCCGCCCCTAGCCAAGAGCGCATGCATGCCCGACGCCCCGCCGGCCCCCCAGGACATCGTCACCGAGCTGCAGGTTTCGGCGCACCTGATGCAGCTCGATGCGGGGGTGTACTGCGTGTACCACTCGCCTGGCTCCAGCCCGCCGGACCCGCAGACCGGGCTGCCCGGCGCGCGGCTGTCGGTGCCGCCGGGTCCGTCCGGCCGCGGCGTCACCATCAGCGGCTTCCGCGACGATGGCTGGCTGGGCGCGTTGGACGCGGCGGCGCTGATCCGCGTCGCGCAAGGCCCGGCGCAGGTGTTGATGACCATCTACCAGGCCAAGCACAGCCAGCACGAGCCGCCGCGCCTGCAGGTCACCCGGCTGGTGGAGGGCGTGCAGGCCGCCTCCGCCCACGCCGTGCCGAACGCTGCCCCATCCGCCCCCGGCGAGGGCCTCGAGCTGGCGAGCGGCCAGACGCTGTCGGAGGAGGCGGTGTCGGACGCGGAGATCGCCGCCCACCTGCAGAACCGCGGCGACGTGCTGGCCCGCCTGGGTGAGTGGGTGGGCGAGCGCGGCAGCCAGCGCTGGGTGGAGGGTTTCGCGCTGTCCCCCCGCGAGGGCGGCGTGACGCCGGGCGAGGTGGAATACCAGGCCGTGCTGGGCCGCGGCTGGCTGTCGCCCTGGGCGGAGGGCGGGCAGTATTGCGGCAGCCGCGGCATGGCGCTGCCGATCCTGGGGCTGCGGGTGCGGCTGCGCGGCGTCGCCGCTGAAACCCATGCGGTGGAGCTGAGCGCCACCTTCACGGACGGCACGGCGATTGGCCCGGTCGGCCAGGGCGAGGCGTGCGAGGCCGCCAGCCTGGCGCCCCTGGAGGCGTTCCGCATCGCCATCGCGCCGCAGCGCAAGGCCCAGCCGCCCGCCGCGCCGGCGTCGAAGCGGGCGGCCGTCCCCGTGGCGGCTCCCGTGGCGAAGGCCCCTGCCGCGAAGCCTACCTCTGAGAAGGTCCCCGCCGCCAAGGCCCCCGCCGTCAAGGCCCCCGCCGTCAAGGCCCCCGCCGTCAAGGCTCAGGCCAAGAAGGCGCCGGTCAAGCCAACGCCGGCAAAGGCTCCGGCCAAGCCGGCCTCCGCGGCCCGCAAGCCGGTGGCGGCCCCGGCGCGGCGTCCGCCGGGTCGCGGCGGCAAGCCGAAGGGGCGCGGCCGCTAGGCTCCCGCCCCGCGCCCCGCCGCGATGCGGTACCTGTTCGTCCACCAGAACTTCCCCGGGCAGTTCCTGCACCTGGTCCGCCACCTGCTGGCGCAGCGGGCGCACGACGTGGTGTTCATCTGCGAGCCCAACGCCAACGCCATGCCCGGCGTGCGCCGCATCACCTACCAGCCGCCCCGCCGCCCGGACGCGCCCACCCATCCGGACGCGCGGGACTTCTCCCACGCCATGGCCCGGGCGGAGGCGGTGGCGCGGGCGGCGCAGCAGGTCAAGGCGCTGGGCTTCACCCCGGACATCATCATCGGCCACCACGGCTGGGGCGAGCTGCTGAACCTGCCGGACGTGTGGCCGGACGCCCCCCTGCTCGGCTACCACGAGTTCTACTACGCGCTGGCCGGCCAGGACGTGGACTTCGACCCCGAGTTCCCCATGGGCGCGGCAGCCCACTCTTCGGTGCGGGCGAAGAACGCCGTCAACCTGCTGGCGCTGACCAACCCTGGCTTCGGGCAGACGCCGACGCGGTTCCAGCTCGACACCTACCCGGCCTGGTCCCGCCCCGGCATCCACCTGCTGCGCGAGGGGGTGAACCTGGAGACGTGCCGCCCGACCGAGGCCCCCCGCGCCACGGCCATCGCCGGGGTGCAGGTCGCCGCGTCCGACCGCCTGGTGACCTACGTGGCGCGCGACCTGGAGCCGTACCGCGGCTTCCACGTGCTGATGCGTGCCCTGCCGGCGCTGCTGCGCGGCCGTCCGGACGTGCGGGTGATGGTGGTGGGCGGCGACGGCGTGAGCTACGGCTCCCGCCTGTCCTCCGGCACCTGGCGGGAGCACATGCTGGCCGAGCTGGGCCCGCGGCTGGACCGGAGCCGGGTGCACTTCCCCGGCCGGCTGGACTACGCGGACTACCTGCGCCTGCTGCAACGCTCGGACGCGCACGTGTACCTGACGTACCCGTTCGTCGCCTCCTGGTCGCTGCGCGAGGCCCTGGCCTGCGGCTGCGCCTTGGTCGGCAGCGACACCGCCCCGGTGCGCGAGTTCGTGACATCGGGCGAGACGGGCGTGCTGACGCCGTTCTTCGACCCCGGCGCGCTGGCCGACCGCATCGCCGAGGTGCTGGAAGGCGGCGCCGCGGTCACGCAGCGCCGCATCGCCGCCCGGCGCTGGGCCGAGCAGCATCTGGCGATGGACGACTACATCAACCGCTACGAGGCGCTGATCGCACGCCTGACCGGGTAGCCGGCTTCGCACGCGGCCGGCTCACCCGCTGTCGGGTTGCGGCGGCTCGTCGATGATCTTGCGCAGCTCGGCATCCGACATGCGGGCGTAGTCCGGCTTCGGCGGGGGTGGCCGGCCGGCCCACGCCCGCAGCGGCGTGCGCGGCGGCAGGCTCTCCGGCGGCGTGCCCGGCGGGGCAGCCGCCCAAGCGTCCAGCGCCGCCACGTCCTCCGGGGTGCGCCGCGCCCAGGGGTGGGTGCCGG
>CAXTJU010000030.1:0-39888 GCA_964244655.1 uncultured Acetobacteraceae bacterium
TGCGGCGATGTGCTCCTCCACGGAAGCGAGATCGTCGAGGATCGTGCAATCGGAGGCCGAGAGGGGCGCGAAATGCGACAGCTTGCGGATCAGCGGGTTGCTGCTGGACGCACCGGGATCAAACGTCCTCGCTGAAGCTGCCGCCGGCCGTTTCATGCAATCGCTCCTGCAACCTATAACAGTATAATGCCGGATGCCGATCGACTTGGTAAGTGCACCAAGCGGCCAAACCGAACCCTTGGAAAGCAATCGGCATGATCAGCTGCAATGGGATGCAGGCCCGGCGGTCCCGCAGGCCGATCGGCTATGACGCTGCCTGTATCTTCGGGGGGGTTGCCGCCGAGATGCTTTGCGCAACGGCCCGCAGCAGGCCGATGGATGCCACGCTGACCACCACGCTCTCGGTTGTCCCGGCAATTTCGCGCTTGACCTCGACCACGGTCTCGATGGCCTCGATGGCTTGTTCCTTGTGGATGATGCCTTTCTCAACGAGCAACACCATGAGGCTTTCGCACAGCATCAAGGCGGCCTGGCCGTGTGGGTCCGGAGTCAGTGTCATCGCGCAGCTTAGCGCCGAAACACGGTCGCTGTCGCAATACCAGTTAAGTGTCCGAAACGCCGGCGGCGCTGCCCGCGGCGGGGCAGCCCGATGAGCGGCGTGCTGCCGAAGCCGCCGTCCTCGCCTGCCGAGCCTTCCGCGTCAGCCAGGTCGGCGCGGCTGCAATCCGCGATGCGCCTGGCCGCAGGCTACGCCGTCATGGCCGGGCAGAGCGACGACCTGCCGGCGTTGCAGCAGGAAGCCTGCCGCATCGGGGCCGAAGGGCTCGAGGCCGACTTCGCCAAGCTGCTGGCCTATCAAGCTGCCGATCACAGCTTCCTGGTCCAGGCGGGAGTGGGATGGCCGCCCGGAGTCGTTGGCCGGTCCCGGCTGGAAGCCGACACCGGAACTGCCGCGGGATTTGCATGGCACACCGGGCAGTCCGTCATCTCCAACGCCCTGGCCAACGACAAGCGCTTTCGGACGCCCGCCCTGCTGACCGAGCACGGCCTGGCCCGCAGCATCAACATCCCCGTTCCAGGCGACGGCCCGGCGCCGTTCGGCGTGCTCGAGGTGGAAAGCTCGCAAGGCGGAGCCTTCGTCACGGACGACGTGTGCTTCCTGCAACTGATCGCGCACAGCCTGTCGGCCGCCAGCAGCCGGCTCGTGCGGCAGGAGCTCCACGACGAACAGGCGACCCGCGATGCCGACGACCACCGGATGTCGTTGCACGAAATGCAGCACCGCGTCCGCAACGACTTGCAGGGCATCTGCAGCAGCCTCGACCGTGAGGCCCGCAACCTCGAAGGCGCGGAACGCAGCGGCTACGACCGGGTCATCCGCCGCGTCATGGCGCTGGCCGGGCTGTACGACCACCTGCTTGGCGCACAGGCTGGCAATGCCGTCGAGATGGACGCCTACCTGAACTCGCTTTGCCGCAAGATCGCCGCTGCCAGCGACCTGCCATCCCGCAAGATCACCTTGGCGGTCGATGCGCAGCCCCTCGGCATGCCCATCGACCGGGCCGGGCGGCTCGCCATCGCCGTCAACGAGCTGGTCGCCAACGCTGCCGAACACGCGTTTCCAAGCGACCTTGCGGGCAACATCACGGTGCGCCTGTTCATGCAGGACGCCGGGTGCCCCATCGTGAGCGTCAGCGACGATGGCTGCGGGTTCCGCGGGCCGCGGCCCGGCAGCGCCGGCCTCGGCTTCGTGGACCGCCTGGTGCGCGGGCTTGGCGGCGTGCTGACCCGGTTGGACGGAGTCGGAACCGAGTGGCGGATCGCGCTGCCGTCGTAGCGGCGGCCAGGGCCGCGGCGAGCGACGGGTTGCCGGCGCGGGCGGGTCGGCGGCCGGCATCGGTTGAATGGCGGGGCAAAGCAGGGCACACGCGCAAGCGGCCGGGAGTGGCGACATGACGAGGCAATCGGACGAGGGCGCCCTGGTGCTGTTCAGCGGCGGGCAGGACAGCGCCACCTGCCTCGCCTGGGCGCTGGACCGGTTCGGCCGGGTCGAAACGCTCGGCTATGATTACGGGCAACGCCACCGGGTCGAGCTGGACGTGCGCGGTCCGGTGCGCGATGGGTTGGCGGGCCTCAACCCGGGCTGGGCCGCGCGGCTTGGCCCGGACCACGTGCTGCCGCTCGCCACCCTTGCCGCCCTGTCCGAAACCGCGCTGACCCGGCAGCAGGCCATCACCGTCGCGGCCAGCGGCTTGCCGTCCACTTTCGTGCCCGGGCGCAACCTGCTGTTCTTCACCTACGCGGCGGCCCTCGGGTATCGCCGGGGGCTGCGCCACATCGTCGGCGGCATGTGCGAGACGGACTACTCCGGCTACCCGGACTGCCGCGACGACACGGTCAAGGCGCTGCAGGTGGCGATCAGCCTGGGCATGGACCAGCGCTTCGTGCTGCACACCCCGCTGATGTGGCGGGACAAGGCGGCGACCTGGCGGCTTGCCGAGACGCTGGGCGGGGAGGCGCTGGTGCAGCTGATCCTGGACGGGACGCACAGCTGTTACCTCGGCGACCGCACGCACCGGCACGCCTGGGGCTGGGGCTGCGGCACGTGCCCCGCCTGCGAGCTGCGCGCCAACGGATGGGCGCGCTATCGGCCTGCTTCAGACTAGCGCGTCGATCGCCCGGGCCAGCCGGACATCCAGCGCCGTGATGGCGCCGGTGTCGTGGGTGGTGATGTCGATCCAGACCAGGCCGTACCGGTTCCCCCAGGTCGGATGGTGGTTCTGCTGCTCGGCCAGCAGCGCCACCCGCGTCATGAAGCCCCAGGCCTTGCTGAAATCCTTGAAGCGGAAGTTGCGTTGCAGCTTTTTGTCCTTGACCGTCCAGGCGGGCAGGGTGGTGGCAAGCGCGTCGAGTTCGGATTCGTTCAGCGGTTCCATGGCCGCCAGGATGGGCACTGCGGCGTTCGAGGTCTAGGATGCAGTTCCAACATCATCGGGAGCCCCGCATGGCTCAAACCCCACCGTCGCTGCAGGACATCATCGTCCTTGCGGAGCGATCCCTCGCCGCCATTCCCGAACGCTTCACCAAGGCCGCCCGCCACATCGCCATCGTGGTGGAAGAGATGGCGTCGGACGAGACGCTGGACGCCATGGGCATCGAGAGCGGCTACGACCTGACCGGGCTGTACCGCGGCACGCCGCTGACCATCGCTAGCGGGGCGGCGACGCCGCAGGAGCCGGACATGATCCTGCTCTACCGCGAGCCGATCCTGCTCGAATGGATCGAGACGGGCGAGGACCTGGGCGCGCTGGTGAACAACGTGCTGGTGCACGAGCTGGCGCATCATTTCGGCCTCAGCGACGCCGACATCGAGGCGCTGGAGCAGGAGTAGCCCAGCCTTGTTAGCCCATGGGCGCCGCCGTCTTCGCCAGGTAGCCGCACCAGGGCGCGGCCGGGCAGCGCCAGCACTCCGGCAGGCGCGCCTTGCACACGTAGCGCCCGTGCAGCACCAGCCAGTGGTGGGAGGGGCGCAGCAGGTCGGGCGGCACCCGGCGCACCAGCCCGTCCTCCACCATGCGCGGGGTCTTGCCGGGGGACAGCCCGGTGCGGTTGGCCAGCCGGAAGACGTGGGTGTCCACGCCCATGGTGCTCTCGCCGAACGCCACGTTCAGCACCACGTTCGCCGTCTTGCGGCCCACGCCGGGCAGGGCTTCCAGCGCGTCGCGCTGCCCCGGCACCACGCCGCCGTGCCGCTCCACCAGCAGGCGGGAGAGGGCGGCCAGGTTCCTCGCCTTGCCCTGCCACAGACCGACGGCGCGGATATGCGGCCCGATCCCCTCGGCACCCAGCGCCGCCATCGCCGCCGCGGTGGGGGCGGCGGCGAACAGCGCCGGGGTCGCGCGGTTGACCGATGCGTCCGTGGCTTGCGCCGAGAGCACCACGGCGACCAGCAGGGTGAACGGGTCGGTGAACGCCAGCTCGGTCTGCAGGTCCGCGTCGGCGGCGCGCACGGCTTCCAGGAACGGGCGGATGTCGGCGAGCAGCATGCGAGGCGTCTGGCGCGGCTTGCGGGCGGGGTCGGGCATGGCGGATTGTTGACCGGCGCGCCGGGTGGTGACAAGCAAGGCAGCAAGCTAGATGAAGCGGCAATGACCGCCGAGCCCTGTTTCTTCGAGGCCGTGATCGTGCCGCACCGCAGCCTGTCGCGCCGCGGGCTGCGGTTGCTGGTCGGCGCGATTTGCACCTTGAGCGTGGGCACCACGGCGGTGTTCTGGTGGCTGGGCGCCTGGCCGATCGCCGGGTTCAACGGGGTCGAGATCACCGCTGCGCTGCTGCTGCTGCGCCACAACGCCCGCGCCGTGCGGTCCAACGAGGTGATCCTGCTCACCGAGTCCAGCCTGCGCATCGTCCGCACCGCCATGGATGGCACGCGCACGGAGCGGGAGGTGCCGCCGGCCTGGTTGCGGGTGGATGTGCAGGAACGCCCGGGCCGGGTGCCGGGGCTCTACCTCGCCTCGCACGGCACGCGGGTGGAGGTCGGCGCGGCCTTGGGGGAGCCGGAGAAGCTGGATTTGGCGGCGGCGCTGAAGGATGCGCTGCACCGTTGGCGCAGCCCGACCTACGACAACCCGCAGCTCCGCTAGGCCAGGCTGCCCAGCGGCAGCAGCCGGGTCACGTGCCCCATCTTGCGCCCCGCCCGCGCCTCCGCCTTGCCATACAGGTGCGGCACCAGCGCCGGGTCGGCCACCAGGTCTGGCCAGTGCGCCAGCTGCTCCGGCCCCACCAGGTTCTGCATCACCGCGTCCGAGTGCCGGATGGCGGGGGGCAGGGGCAGGCCGGCCACGGCGCGGATGTGCAGGTCGAACTGGCTGGCGGGGCAGGCGTCGAGGGTCCAGTGGCCGGAGTTGTGCGGGCGGGGAGCGATCTCGTTTACCAGCACGGCGCCATCCGCGCCCACGAACATTTCCACCGCGAGCACGCCCACCACGTCCAGCGCGGCGGCCACGTGCAAGGCGATGGCGGTGGCGCGGGCCGCCACGTCAGCGGGGATGGCGGCGGGCGCCAGGGTGAGGTCCAGGATGCCGTGGCGGTGGCGGTTCTCCACCGGGTCGAACGCGACGGCCGCGCCGTCCAACCCGCGCGCCACGATCACGCTGATCTCGCGCTCGAAGGCGATCAACGCTTCCAGCACCAGCGGCTTGGGTTCCAGCTCGTCCCAGGCCGCGTCCAGCTCGGACCGGTGGCGGATCACGGCCTGGCCCTTGCCGTCATAGCCGCCGCGGGTGGTCTTGAGCACGCCGGGCAGGCCGAGCCTTGCAGCGGCCGCGTGCAGGCCGGCCCGGGTCTCGACCAGCGCCCAGGCAGGGGTGGCGACGCCGGCCGCGTTCAGGAAGCTCTTCTCCACGGCGCGATCCTGGCTGGTGCGCAGCGCGGTGGGCGAGGGGCGCACCGGGCGCAGCGATTGCAGCAGCTCCAGCCCTTCGGCGCTGACGTTCTCGAACTCGAACGTCACCACGTCCACGGACCCGGCGAAGGCGCGCAGCAGCCCGGTATCCTCGTAGTCGCCGAGGAAGGTGCGGGCGGAGACCTGGCCGGCGGGGCTGTCCGCCTCCGGGGTGAGGATGTGGCAGCGGTAGCCGAGCTGGGCGGCGGCCATGGCGGACATGCGGCCCAGCTGCCCGCCGCCGACGATGCCGATCACCGCGTTCGGCGGCAGTGCTTGCATCAGGCCGGGTCGCCGGGCGCCTCGGCCACCGCCTCTGTCTGCGCGGCACGGTGCGCGTGGAGGCGGCCGGCCAGCGCCGGGTCGGCCAGGGCGAGGATGGCGGCGGCGAGCAGGGCGGCGTTCACCGCGCCGGCGCGGCCGATGGCCAGGGTGCCGACGGGGACGCCGGCGGGCATTTGGACCATGGAAAGCAGGCTGTCCATGCCCTTCAGCTGCGCGCTCTCGACCGGCACGCCCAGCACGGGGAGCGCGGTCCAGGCGGCGCACATGCCGGGCAGGTGCGCCGCCCCGCCGGCCCCGGCGATGATCACCCCCAGGCCCCGCCCGGCAGCGCCCTTGGCATAGGCGGCCAGGCGGTCCGGGGTGCGGTGGGCGGAGACGATGCGGACCTCGTGCGCGACGCCGAGGCTGTCCAGGGTTTCGGCGGCGTGGCGCAGGGTGGCCCAATCCGACTGGCTGCCCATGATGACGCCGACGCGTGGCGGCATCAGGCGATGTTGTCCGGGATCAGCCGGCTTTCCAGCCAGGCGACCTCATCCTTCAGCAGCAGCTTGCGTTTCTTCAGGCGTTGCAGCTGCAACTGGTCCAGGCCGGGGCCGGACAGGCGCGCGATCACGGTGTCGAGATCGCGATGCTCGCTGCGCAGCTCGTGCAGTTTCCGCAGCGTCGAATCCCGGTCAATTACCATCGTTTGCCTCTAGCACGCTGCCGCGGGCCTGGCCACGGAGCAGCCTCGCAAGATGCTGGCGTTCCGCTTCCCGGCGGCGCTAGGCTGCCAGGTGGCGCAGCGTGCGCCGCGAAGCTCCGCGAACCCAGGAGGACTTATGAGCCTGCAGCACCGGATCGAGAGCCTGAAGACCCGCCATCAAGCGCTCGAAGCGCGGATCACCGAGGAGGATCATCGGCCACGGCCGAACCCGGACGTGCTCATGCGATGGAAAGGCGAGAAGCTGAAGCTGAAGGACGAGATGGAGCGGCTCGGCCGCGCCCACTGACGCCCGGCCCCGGACACAAGTCCGGGGCCACCCCGTTCGGCTGTGGCCCTTGCCCCGGCGAGGGCGCATGGTACGCCGCATGCGTGCCTGGCGCTCGACTGACGTGTTGCTCCTGCCGCTGGCATTGATCGTGCTGCTGTTCCAGCTGTTGTTCCAGCATGGCCTCCGCCCGCTGCGCTGCCGGATTTCCGCAACCCTGCATCACCGCACCCCGCTCGGCCGTTGGCACGCCGGCGTGGCCCGTCTGCGCCCCGCAGCCGCGTTGCCGCTGTTCCTCATCCCCGAAGCGTGCAGCCGCGGCGGCACGTTGCTGTCCGCTTGGGTGTTGCTGCATGGGGAAGGGTGGAAGGCCTTGGCGGTGTATGCCGGGGCCAAGCTGTTCGCCGGGTCGCTGGCCTGGTGGATTTATTCGGCTTGCCGCCCGGCCCTGTTGCAGTTGCGCGCCTTCGCCTGGCTGCATGCCGCCATGACGACGCTGGGTCGAGCCCTGACCCGGCGGCGCGGCGGCCGCCGGCTCGCCGCCGTGATCGCGCGGCTGCGGTCAGGCATGCAGGGCGAAGTTCAGCGCTAGGCCCGGCTCCGGCCAGCGCATGACGGCCAGTTGGCCGCGTCCGGACAGGGTGATGAACGCGGTGCACCCGTCCGCCCCGCCGAAGCAGAGATTGGTGGGGTAGCGTTCCGGCATCGGCACGGTCCGCACCACCCGGCCATCCGGGGCGATCTGGGTGATGCAGCCGGTCATCAGCGTGGCCACGCACACGTCGCCGCTGGCCAGCACGGCCAAGCTGTCGAACCGCTGGAAGCCGGGCAGGCCGCACACCAGCCGGCCGCCATGCGGCGAGGGCCAGCCCTGCTTGCGCAGCCGGCCCGGCGCTTCGATGTCGAACGCCCATAGCCGGCTGGTCTCCGTCTCCGCCACGTACAGCGCCTGGCCGTCCGGCGAGAGGCCGACGCCGTTGGGCGTGAGCACCGGATGCGCCACCTCCACGATGTGGGAGCCGTCGGGCAGGGCGTAGTACACGCCGCCCCAGTCGCGGTCGCGCGGACGAGACTTGCCGAGGTCGGTGAAGTAGAAGCCGCCTGCGGTGTCGAACACGATGTCGTTCGGGCCGCACAGGCGGTGGCCGCCGCACGCGTCGTAGAGCCTGGCCACGGCTCCGGTCACTGGATCGATCCGCTCGATCCAGCCGCCCGCGTAGTCCGGCGGGGTGCCGACGGGGCGGAGGTGGTCGTCCGTCTCTGTCCAGAGAAAGCCGCCGTTGTTGCAGCAGTACAGCGCCCCGTCCGGGCCGGCGGCCAGGCCGTTCGGGCCGCCGCCCGGCATGGCCACCACGCTCGCGGCGCCGTCCGCCGCCACCCGCGTCACCGCGCCGCGGGCGATCTCGACCAGGATAACCGAGCCGTCTGGGCAGGCAATCGGGCCTTCGGGAAAGCGCAGCCCGCTGGCCAGGATGCGAAGCTGATCGTCCGGCTGCATGATGCCTCGCTTGGTGCTTCGCGGCAGCACAGCGCAACGGCCATGCCCTGTCGAGATGCGCCTGCGAATCCCTTTCCTGCAAACGGACGGTCCATGTTAGAAACTGCCTGGAAGCCGCGGACATACCATGAAGAAACTCCTGCTCGCCCTGCTCGTGCTGCCTGGCCTCGCTGCGGCGCGGCCGCTTGCCTTCGTGATCAACTCGAACGAGGCCTCGGTTAGCCTGATCGACCTGGATACCAAGGCGGAGGTGTCGCGCATCCCCGTGCTGCGGGAACCGCACCACATGGCGCTGACGCCGGACGGCGCATCCCTGCTGGTGGGGGACACCTCCGGCAACGCGGTGTTCTTCCTCGACCCCAAGACCGGCGCCTTGCAGCGCCAGGCGACGATGAGCGACCCGTACCAGCTGCAATACAGCCCGGACGGCAAGTGGCTCACGGTCGCCGGCCTCGCACGCAACCAGATCGACATCTACGACGCCGCCACGTTGACGCTCGCGCACCGCATCCCGGCCTCGTCCATGCCGAGCCACATCAACTACTCGCCGGACAGCGCCACCACCTATGTCAGCCTGCAAGGCACCGACTCGCTGGTGGCGATCGACGTCAGGACGGGCGACGTGAAGTGGAAGGCGCCGGTCGGCAAGGCGCCGGCTGGGGTGCTGTGGCTGGACGGCAAGCTGCTGGTCGGCATCATGGGCGCCGATTACGTGGCGGTGGTGGACCCGGCGAACGGCGCCGTGGAACGCCGGGTGCAGACAGCGCGCGGGGCGCATAACCTGTTCGTCTCGCCGGACGGCCATGCGCTCTACGTTTGCAACCGGGTCGATGGCAGCATCTCCGTGCTGGACCCCAAGACGCTGGCGGTGCGCAGCCGCATCGCCATGCCGGGCGGCCCCGACGACATGGATTTCGCGCCGGACGGCAAGATCTGGGTGACCCGGCGCTGGGCGCACACCGTGGCGCTGCTGGACCCGGCGACCGGCCAGTTCAGCACGGTCGAGACCGGCCGCTCGCCGCACGGCATCTGGCTTAACACCCACCCCAACCCGGCGCCCACCAAGGTCAGCGCCCGGTGATGGACCCATTCGACACGGCGGCTGGCTGGCTGCAGGAGCATGCGGTCATCCCGATGCTGTACCAGCTCGACCTGATGCAGTGGGAGGATGTCGGCTACGGCTGGGCGCTGTTCGCGGTCTATGGCGTGGCGCAGGTGTTCTTCACGCTCGCCGTGTGCCTGCCGCTGGAGCGGTGGCGGCCGGTGGAGCATTGGCCGGACGCCAAGGCCGTCACGGTCGATGTGTTCTACACCCTGGTCAACCGTATCGGCGTGCTGCCGTTGGTGACCTTTGTGCTGTTCTACCAGGTGCAGACCTGGCTTTACGGCTGGATGACGGACCACGGCCTGGTGCCGCCCACGTTGGAAACGCTGCTGCCGGGCCTGATGGGCCGCCAGGTGCTCGCCTTCGCAATGTATGTGCTGATCCTGGACTGCGGCGAGTACTGGCGGCACCGGCTGAGCCACAGTTTCGGCTGGTGGTGGGCGCTGCACTCCCTGCACCACGCGCAGCGGCAGATGACGTTCTGGTCAGACGACCGCAACCATCTGGTGGACGAGGTGATCTCCTTCCTGTGGTCGGCCGCCATCGCGTTGCTGATCGGCATCCCGCCGATGCAGTTCCCCTTGCTGATCCTGGTGCTGCGCTTCCTGGAAAGCCTGAGCCACGCCAATGCAAAGGTGTCGTTCGGGCGGCTGGGGGACCGCGTGCTGATCTCGCCGCGCTTCCACCGGGCGCATCACGGCGTGCTGGCGGCGGGGCAGCAGAGCTGCAACTACGGGGCGATTTTGCCGGTGTGGGACATGCTGTTCGGCACGGCGGATTTCGGCCGCGAGTACGTGCGCACCGGGGACCCTTCGGGCGAGGAGGCGCTGGCGACGGGAACCTGGTGGCAGCAGCAGAGTGCCGGCTGGCGGCGCATGGTGCGGATGTTGCGCAAGCGTCGTGCTCCGGCGAGCTTGGCGAGCCGGTAGGCCGTCGCCGCGCAGCCCGCTCCCGGGCTGCGCGGCGCAGGCGTTAGGCGACGGTCAGCTTGACATCCACGTTGCCGCGCGTCGCATTCGAGTACGGGCAGACCTGGTGCGCGTCGGCAACCAGCTTTTCCGCCTCGGCATGGCCCAGGCCCGGCGTTGAGATGGTCAGCGCCACCTCGATGCCGAAGCCGCCCTCGGAGCGCGGCCCGATGCCGACGACGCTGGTGACCTTTGTGTCGGCCGGGACCTTGGGGCCGCCCTGGCTGGAGACGAACTTCATGGCGCCCAGGAAGCACGCCGCGTAGCCGGCCGCGAACAATTGCTCGGGGTTGTTGCCTTCGCCCCCGCCCCCGCCAAGCTCCTTTGGCGTGGCGAGCTTGACGTCCAGCGCGCCGTCATGCGTGGCGGAGTGGCCGTCCCGCCCGCCGGTGGCGGTGGCGGTGGTGCTGTAGAGGACGTTGACGGACATGGTTGCTGCTCCTTGCAGTAATGGGCCGGGGGCCGGGCCGGGGTTCTCAGGAATTTTTATCGCATTAGACACAATCGCACGCGACGCTTATATCGCGGGACCAACACCGTCAATCGTGACTGGGTCTCGTGTGACTGGTTTTCGCGCTGCTTCACCAAGCTCAACCATGGCACACCAGCCCTGATGCCCGATGACCTGACGACGCTCAGCAACCTGCTCTGCCATGAGGTTTACGCCGCTGGCCACGCGTTCACGCGCGCCTACAAGCCGTTGCTGGAGCCGATGGGGCTGACCTACCCGCAGTACCTGGTCATGGTGGCGCTGTGGGAGCAGGACGACCAGACGGTTGGTGGCCTCGGCGAGAAGCTCTCGTTGGAGTCCAACACGCTGACGCCGTTGCTGAAGCGCATGGAAGCCATGGGCCATCTGAGCCGGACCCGCGACAAGCTGGACGAGCGCCAGGTTAGGCTGCGCCTGACTGTCGCCGGCCGGACCTTGCAGGCGCAGGCAGCCGACGTGTCGCGCTGCATCCTGGACATCTTGGGCATGAGCGCCGAGCACCTGCGCCGGGTGCAGGGCGAGGTCGCGGCGTTGCGGAACGCTCTTGAGACGCACAACGGCGCCGAAGCGTTGCGGCCCCGATCCACCGGCCGTGGCGGCTCCTAGCAGGACTTCGTGGATATCCCGCCCACGTCCAGGCGTCGGCGGCGGCACGGGAAAGGGCAGGGGAGGAGAAACCTAGGGCAGAGAACCATGCCCCGGCCATGCTTGGGCAACAGGCAAGGCCTCCATCACGCCCCGGCGGTGGAAAATGATCGTGACCGGGATGAAGATCGCATCGGGATGATCGTGCCGATCCACGCGCACGACCTTCCACATGCTGTGGTTCGCAACGCTCAGCCGCACGCGGCTTCAATGCCAAACCTTGCCCGCACTGGCGCTGCCCGCCCGCTTGTCCTAAATCCTGGCGATGCCCTTTCCCTCGGTCCACCCGGTGCTCGACGCGGCCCTTGCCGCGCGCGGCTACCAGGAGCCCACCGCCGTCCAGTCCGCCGTCCTGCAACCTGATGCCGAGGAGCGGGACCTGCTGGTCTCTGCCCGCACCGGGTCCGGCAAGACGGTGGCGTTCGGCCTCGCCGCCGCCTCTACCCTCATGCCAGGGGGCGAGCTGCCTGCGCCGGGTGCGCCGATCGCGCTGGCCATCGCGCCGACGCGGGAGCTGGCGTTGCAGGTGCAGGCGGAGCTGGCGTGGCTGTATGCCGGCGCGCGCATCGCCTCCTGCGTGGGCGGCATGGACATCCGGCGGGAGGCGCGGGCGTTGGCCGCCGGGTGCCACATCGCGGTCGGCACGCCGGGCCGCCTGGGCGACCATCTGCGCCGCGGCAACCTCGACCTGTCGGCGCTGCGCGTGCTGGTGCTGGATGAGGCGGACGAGATGCTGGACCTCGGCTTCCAGGAGGAGCTGGAGTTCATCATGGGCGCCGCACCCGCCGAACGCCGCACGCTGATGTTCTCCGCCACCATCCCGCACGACATCGCCACCCTGGCCCGGCGCTACCAGCGCGACGCCCTGCGCATCGACACCATCGACCGCAGCCAGGCCCACGCCGACATCGAGTACCGCGCCATCGCGGTGCCGCCGCACGAGAGCCAGGCCGCCCTGGTCAACATCCTGCGCTGGTACGACGCACCCGGCGCGCTGGTGTTCTGCGCCACCCGCGAGGGCACCAAGCGGCTGCACCTCTCGCTGGTGGAGCGCGGCTTCGCGGCGGTGATGCTGTCCGGCGAGCTGAGCCAGTACGACCGCACGGCGGCGCTTGACTCGCTGCGCTCCGGCCGCGCCCGCGTCGGCGTCTGCACGGACGTGGCAGCGCGCGGGCTGGACCTGCCGGAGCTGGACCTGGTGGTGCATGCGGACTTGCCGACCAACCCGGAGGCGCTGCTGCATCGGAGCGGCCGCACCGGACGGGCCGGGCGCAAGGGCACCTCCGTGCTGATCGTGCCGCATCCCAAGCGCCGCCGGGCCGAGCAGGTGACCAACGCGGCTCGGGTGCGGGTCAGCTGGAGTGCGGCGCCAGGTCCCGACGAGATCGCCGCCAAGGACCGCGAGCGGCTGCTAGACGACCCGATGTTCGCCGAACCGAACGAGGCGGAGCGCGCGGAAGCAGAGGCGTTGCTGGCCGGGCACGACGCGGTGACGGTGGCCGCCGCCCTGCTGCGCCTGCACGGCCGCCAGCTGCCCCGGGTGGAGGCAATCACGCCCGAGCCGGTACAGCCACCACGGCCGCCGCGCGAACCGGCCGCGCCCCGTGCGGAAGCCGGCGGCGACTTCGTGCAGTTCCGCGTGGCGGTGGGCCGCAACGATGGCGCGGACCCGAAATGGCTGGTGCCGATGCTGTGCCGCAGCGGCGGCATCACCAAGCGCGAGATCGGCACCATCCGGGTGTTCGACACCGACACACGCTTCGAGATCACCCGCGCCGCCAGCGCCGCGTTCGCTGCCGCCACTGCCGAACCGGCGCCGGGCGAGCCGCGCATCACCCCCGCCGGCGACGGCCCGATGCCGGCGCGCACCTTCCGGCCCCGGCGGCAGGAAGGTCCGCAGGCGGGCGCGCGGCCCAAGGTGCGCCGCGCCGGCTGACGTGGCCGTTTGCACGGCGGCAAACTCCCGCTAGGTTCGGGCATGGCTGCCATGCGCCACGTACAGGATTTAGGGATGCCTGCATGAAGCGCCGCCGTTTCCTTTCCGCCACCGCTGGGCTGGCCGCGGGCACGCTGGCCATGCCGCGGCTCTCCCTGGCGCAGGACAGCAAGGTTCTGCGCTTCGTGCCGCAGGCCAACCTGTCCAACCTCGACGCCGTGGCCGGCACGCAATACGTGGTCCGCAACGCCGCCCTGCTAGTCTGGGACACGTTGTACGGCGTGGACAGCAGCCTCACCCCGACGCCGCAGATGGTGGAGGGCCACGACCTCTCGGACGACGGCAAGGCCTGGACGTTCCGCCTGCGCGCCGGGCAGAAATTCCATGATGGCCAGTCGGTGCTGTCCAGGGACGTGACGGCCAGCCTGCGCCGCTGGATGGTGCGGGACCCGATGGGCCAGATCATCGCCCGCCAGTTGGACGCGCTGGAGGCGGTGGACGACCGGACGTTCCGCTTCCGGCTGAGCAGGCCGTTTCCGAAGATGCTGTACGCGCTCGGCAAGGCGAACCCGCCGCTCACCGCCATCATGCCGGAACGCATCGCCGCCACTGACCCGTTCAAGCAGATCACCGAGTTCGTCGGCTCCGGTCCGATGCGATTCGCCCGCGACGAGTGGGTGCCCGGTAGCCGGGCGGTGTTCACCAGGTATGAGGGCTACTCGGTCCGCGACGAACCCGGCGACTGGATGAGCGGCGGCAAGCGCATGTTGTTCGACCGCATCGAGTGGCACATCATCCCGGATGCCGCCACCGCTGCCGGGGCGTTGCAGAACGGCGAGGTGGATTGGTGGGAGAACCCCATCCCGGACCTTGCGCCGCTGCTCCGCAAGGACCGTGGCCTTAACCTCGACATCGCCGACAAGCTCGGCAACATCGGCATCATGCGGTTCAACCACCTGAACCCGCCGTTCAACGACGTGCGCGTCCGCCGCGCGGTGATGATGGCGCTCAGCCAGGAGGACTTCATGCGCGCCGTGGTCGGCGATGACCCGGCGCTGTGGCAGGCTTCGCCCTCGTTCTTCACGCCCGGCACGCCGCTCTACACCACGGCGGGCGGGGAGGTGCTGGAAGGCCCGCGCAAATACGACGCCGCCAAGGCGCTGCTGAAGGAAGCCGGCTACGGCGGCGAGAGGGTGGCGATGATGGTGGCGACCGATGTCGCCATCACCAAGGCGGAAGGCGACGTGGCCGCCGACCTGCTGACGCGCATCGGCATGAACGTGGACTACCAGGCGCTCGACTGGGGCACTGTGGGCGCGCGCCGCGTCAAGAAGGACCCGGTGGCGCAAGGCGGCTGGAACATCTTCTTTACCTGGTACGCCGGTGCGGACTGCATCAACCCGGCCGCCTACACCGCGCTGCAAGCTACGGGAGACAGCGCCTGGTTCGGCTGGCCCAAGTCGGACGCGGTGCAGGCCGGCATCGCCGACTGGTATGCGGCGGGCGACGTGGCGGCAGAGCAGGCGGCGATGGCCAGGACCAACCGAGCGGCGTTCGATGACGTGGTGTATGCCCCGACCGGATTTTTCCTCGGCTACCAGGCCTGGAGCAAGAAGCTGTCCGGCGTGGTCAAGGCGCCGTTCCCGGTGTTCTGGGGCGTGCAGAAGGCCTGATGCTCGCCTATGCGCTCCGCCGGGTCGTGGCCACCATCCCCGTCATGGCGGTGGTGGCGCTGTTCGTGTTCAGCCTGCTGTACCTAGCACCCGGGGACCCGGCGGCCATCATCGCCGGGGACCAGGCATCCCCGGCCGACATCGACCGCATCCGCGCCACGCTCGGGCTGGACCGGCCTTTCCTGATCCGGTTCGGTGCCTGGGCATGGGATATCCTGCGCGGCGACTTAGGCACCTCCATCTTCACCAACCTACCCGTCACGCACCTGATCGCGCAGCGGGTGGAGCCGACATTGTCGCTGATGGTGCTGACGCTGGTGTTCGCCGTGGTGGTGGCGGTGCCGATGGGCGTGCTGGCGGCGTGGCAGCAAGGCACCATCATTGACCGCGCGATAATGCTGCTGGCGGTGTTCGGCTTTTCCGTGCCGGTGTTCGTGGTGGGCTACCTGCTGGCCTACGCCTTCGCGCTGCAGCTGGAATGGCTGCCGGTGCAGGGCTACACGCCGATCGCCAAGGGCGTCTGGCCTTGGCTGTCCAACCTGATCCTGCCGGTGCTGACGTTGGGCGGCGCGTTCATCGCGCTCATCGCCCGCATCACCCGCGCCACCATGCTGGAGGTGCTGAGCCAGGATTACGTGCGCACGGCGCGGGCGAAGGGCGTGGGGCAGCGGCCAATCCTGTTTGTCCACGCGCTGAAGAACGCCGCCGTGCCGATCATCACCGTGATCGGGCTGGGCGTGGCCGGGCTGATCGGCGGCGCGGTGGTGACGGAGAGCGTGTTCGCCATCCCCGGCATCGGCCGGCTGGTGGTGGACTCAATCCTGCGGCGCGACTACCCGATCATCCAGGGCGTCGTGCTGATCTTCTCCTTCGTGTACGTGCTGGTGAACTTGGGCGTCGATCTGCTCTACAGCGTGTTCGACCCGAGGATCCGCTATTGAGCCTCACCTTCCCCGCCGCCGCGGCGCTGCCGGACGTGCTGCCCCCTGTCCGGCAGCGCAGCCGGATGCACAATTTCGTCCGCCGCAACCCGGCGATCGTGGCGGGCGGCGCGTTGCTGGCCGCCATCGCGCTCATGGCCCTCGCCGCCCCGCTGCTCGGCACGGTGGACCCGACCGCCATCGCGCCATCCCGCCGGCTGCGGCTGCCGTCGGCGGCCTATTGGTTCGGCACCGACATGCTGGGACGGGATTTGTACTCCCGGGTGCTGTACGGCGCGCGGGTGTCGCTGGTCGTGGGGTTCGCGGTAGGCGCGCTCGCCTCCGGCGTCGGCCTGCTGATCGGCGTGGTGGCCGGGTATGTCCGCCTGGTGGACGCCATAATCATGCGGGTGATGGACGGGTTGATGTCCATCCCCTCCATCCTGCTCGCCATCGCGCTGATGGCACTGACCCGGGGCAGCGTGCAGAACGTCATCCTCGCCATCACCGTGGCAGAAATCCCGCGCGTGACCCGGCTGGTGCGCGGCGTGGTACTGAGCCTGCGCGAGCAGCCCTACGTGGAGGCGGCGGTGGCTTCCGGCACGCGCGCGCCGCGGGTGATCTTCCGCCACATCCTGCCCAACACGCTGGCGCCGATCATGGTGCAGGCCACGTTCATCTGCGCGTCCGCCATGATCACGGAGGCGATTCTGTCGTTTATCGGCGCCGGCACGCCGCCCACCATCCCGTCCTGGGGCAACATCATGGCCGAGGGCCGCTCGCTCTGGCAGGTCAAGCCGTTCATCGTGTTCTTTCCCGCCGCCTTCCTGTCGCTTACCGTGCTGGCGGTGAACCTGCTGGGCGACGGCTTGCGCGACATGCTCGACCCCCGCCTGGCGAAGCGGATTTGAGCAGCACGACTTCGCTTCTCCCGCTTGCTGCGGGAGAGGGCCGGGGTGAGGGGAGCCGTTCCCCCATCCTCTCGGTCGAGAACCTGCAAACCCATTTCGGCACCCCGGATGGCGTGGTCCGCGCCGTCGAAGGACTGTCCTTCCACATCGGCGCGGGCGAAACGGTCGCGATCGTGGGGGAGAGCGGCTGCGGCAAGTCGGTCACCTCGCTCTCCATCCTGCGCCTGATCGCCACGCCGCCGGGCAAGATCGCCGGGCGCATCGAGTTCAACGGGCGCAACCTGCTCGACTTGCCGGAGTCAGCCATGCGCAAGCTGCGCGGCAACGATATCAGCATGATCTTCCAGGAGCCGATGACCAGCCTGAACCCGGTGCTGACCGTGGGCCGCCAGATCGGCGAGACGCTGCGGCTGCACCAGGGCATGGACAAAACGCAAGCCATGCAGCGTGCGACGGAAATGCTGGAGCTGGTCGGCATCTCCGCCGCGGGACGCCGGGTGCGCGAGTTCCCGCACCAGCTTTCGGGCGGCATGCGGCAGCGGGTGATGATCGCGATGGCGCTGGCCTGCAACCCGAAGCTGCTGATCGCCGACGAGCCGACCACAGCGCTCGACGTGACCATCCAGGCGCAAATCCTCGACCTGATGCGGGACCTCAAGACCCGGCTCGGCTCCGCCATCATGCTGATCACTCACGACCTCGGCGTGGTAGCGGAGATGGCGGAGCGCGTGGTGGTGATGTACGCCGGCCGCAAGGTGGAGGAAGCCCCGGTGCGGGACTTGTTCGCCCGGCCGTTGCACCCGTACACGCGCGGCCTGCTCGGCGCAGTGCCCAAGCTCGGCTCGTCGCTGGAGGCGGGAGGGCGCAGCAAGCTGGCCGAAATCCCCGGCCTCGTCCCGAGCCTGCGCCAGCGCATCGTAGGTTGCGCCTTTGCCGGGCGATGCCTGGCGGCGACGGAGCAATGCCGCACGGTGGCGCCGGCGGTGGAGGAAAAGCTGTCGGGGCATTTCGCGGCGTGCCACTACGCAGAGGCGGCATAGGTGCGGCTGGCCCTCGTGCTCCTGCTCGCCCTGAACAGCTGCGGCACCCCCACCGCCTGCCTCGCCAACCGCTACGACGGCTACGCCCCGGAGCACCGCTGCACCAGCGGGGTGCGGCTGCCGGGGGCCATCCTGAGGGACACCGATCCGCAATCCGGCCCCGCCGCGCCATGACGCCGCTGCTCGAAGTCAACGCGCTCCAAAAGCACTACCCGATCCGGGGCGGCCTGTTCGGCGGCCAGACCGCGACAGTGCATGCCGTCGATGGCGTGTCCTTCACCGTGGCTGCGGGGGAAACCCTGTCCATCGTGGGGGAGAGCGGCTGCGGCAAGAGCACGGTCGGCCGCGCCATCCTGCGGCTGACCGACCCTACGGACGGCGAAGTGTTCCTGGACGGCGAGCGCATCGACCAGTTGCCGCCCCGCAAGATGCGCCCCGTGCGCCGCCGGGTGCAGGTGGTGTTCCAGGACCCGTTCAGCAGCCTGAACCCGCGCATGCGCGTGCGCGACGTGCTGGCCGAGCCGATCACCAATTTCGGCCTGGCGCGCGGCTCGGAGCTGGACGACCGCGTGGCCACCCTGATGGACAAGGTGCGGCTGCCGCGGGACGCCCTGCGCCGCTTCCCGCACGAGTTCAGCGGCGGGCAGCGCCAGCGCATCGGCATCGCCCGTGCGCTGGCGCCGGGAGCGGACCTGATCATCTGCGACGAGGCGGTGAGCGCGCTCGACGTGTCGGTGAAGGCGCAGATCATCAACCTGCTGAGCGACCTGCAGGATGAGTTAGGCCTGGCCTTGCTGTTCATCAGCCACGACCTGGCCATCGTGGAGCACCTGACGCATCGGGTCGCGGTGATGTACCTCGGCAAGATCGTGGAGCTGGCCGACCGCCGCGCCTTGTTCGCGAGCCCGGCGCACCCCTACACCCGCGCGCTGCTCTCTGCCGTGCCGGTGCCGGATCCGTTGGCCCGGCGCGATCGCATCGTCCTTAAAGGCGATGTTCCCAGCCCGATCAATCCTCCGAAAGGCTGTCGTTTCCACACGCGCTGTCCCTACGTGTTCGACCGCTGCCGGGTGGAGGAACCGCTGCTGCGGGTCAAGGCGCCCGGGCAAAGGGCGGCGTGCCACTTGGACGTGTTGCCTGAGCTGCATACGCTGCCGGCACACCCTGCATCGCTGCATCGATCCTGACTTGCTGCGCGATGCGGCACGGGGAGTAATCGATGCCGCTTTGAATGTGCCTGATCCTGGGCCTCAGGGCGAGAGCGCGGTAGCCGGCGCGTCATCGCCGCCTCCGTTGTCGATACCTTGGTTTCCGCCAAGGCTATGGAGGCCGCAACGACGAACTCCGCCGTCTCGTCCAGGGTCGCCTTACCGATGACCCGGCCTGCACGGTGCAGCAGCGTCTCGGTCGCATGCAGCCGCACATGCAGACCGTCAATGGCCGTGATCGTATAAACGTCGTCGGCCGCCCGGTCCTGCCCAGCATCGGTCCACGGACGGGCTTTGGTGCGGACGAAATCGAGGGTGTCCGCCATGGCGCCACGGCCGATGCCGAGGTCGATGGCAGCGGGGATGACCTGCGACACCGGGCCATATAGCGTAGGCCACGCCTTCCATCCGCACCGTGTTGCTGGCTGTGGTGCGCTGGCCGAAGCTGCACCAGTCATCGATCACCGTCAGCCCTGCATCGCTGCGGCGCCGCGGGCGCGGCCGTCCTCGTCCAGCCCCTCGATTGGCACGTAGTCGGCGTACAGCGCCCCCGTGCAGTAGCTTTTCGTGCCGTCCAGCATCCACCCGCCCGGCGCATGCGGGCGGCGATGTCGCGCGTGGTCTTGCCGGCAGACTCCGCCATGGCATTGCCGAAACTCCGGCCACCGAGGGCGAGGCGGTAGAGCAGGATGGCGTTCGACAGGTCAGGCCCGCCATGGCTGCGTGGCACGGTGATACCGCCAAGGCCGGCAGCGAAATACTGCGCCGCCTCGGCGAACGGCAGCACACGGTCCCGGTCGCGCGTTGCAGCGCCGGGCAGGTAGGCCGTTGCGAGCGCATGGGCCGCGGCGATTGCGTCCGCGTCCGTCCGCAGGATCGGCACGACGGCAACTGGCAGAGCGGTGTCCAAGATGCTGCTCCTCAAGTCAGTCGGTTGCGAAACGGAACGCGGCTGCCGGGTGGACGCTGGCCAGGCGTGGCCCGCCGCCGAACAGCTTCTCGCGCAAGGCGCCGGGGGCGTAACGTCGCTTGTAGCGGCCGCGCCGCTGCAGTTCCGGCACCAGCAAGGCTGCCGCATCGGCAAAGGTTTCGTGGGCGACGACGGAAGCCAGGTTGAAGCCGTCCACTCCCGTCGCTGCGATCCATGCCTCCATCCCGTCGGCCACGGTGGCGGGCGAACCGACCAGGACGGGACCGATGCCGCCGATGGCCACGTGCTCGGCCACGTCGCGCACCGTCCAGCTGCGCGCCGGGTCGGCGCGGGTGACGTTCTCCAGGGCCGACCGCCCGGCATCGTTCTCCACGAAGCGGATCGGCTCGTCCAGGCGGTAGGTGGACAGGTCCACCCCCGTCCAGCCAGACATCAACACCAGCGCCCCCTCATGGCTGACATGGGCGAGGTAGCCGGCATGCTTGGCGCTTGCCGCTGCGTCCGTCTCGGCCACAATCGCGGTCAGCAGGGCGAAGACCACCACGGCCCGGCCCTGCTTGGCGGCCAGTGCGCGTATCGCAGCCACCCGCGGCGCCACCGCCTGCGCCGACGGGCCGGACACGAACACGCACTCCGCGTGGCGGGCGGCGAAGGCGCGGCCGCGCGGCGACGAGCCGGCCTGATACAGCACCGGCGTGCGCTGCGGCGACGGCTCGGACAGATGGATCGCGTGCAGCGCGTGGTGCGGCCCGGCATGCCGCACCGCCCGGACCCGGTCCGGCCGGGTGAACACGCCGGTGGCGCGATCCCGCACGACGGCGTCGTCGGCCCAGCTGCCCTCCCACAGCTTGTAGACGGCGTCCATGTAGTCATCGGCCAGGTCGTAGCGGTCGTCGTGCGCGGCCTGCGCGGGTCGGCCGGCGGCGCGTGCGGCGCTGTCCAGATAACCGGTGACGATGTTCCAGCCGATGCGCCCGCCGGTCAGGTGGTCGAGCGTGGACATGCGGCGGGCGAACGGGAAGGGCGGCTCGTAAGACAGGTTCACGGTGACGCCGAAGCCGAGATGCCGGGTAACGGCGGCCATGGCGGGGATGACCAATGTGGGGTCGTTGGCCGGCACCTGGGTCGCCCGGCGCAGCGCCGCATCGGCGGTGCCGCCATACACGTCGTACACGCCCAGCACGTCAGCCAGGAACACGCCGTCGAACAGCCCCTGCTCCAGCAGTCGCGCCAGGTCGGTCCAGTAGCCCAGGGTCGTGTACTCGGCCGTCCGGTCGCGGGGGTGGGTCCACAGCCCCGGCGACTGGTGGCCAACGCAGTTCATAGTGAACGCGTTCAGCCGGATCTCGTGGCCTGCCGCCGAACTTGCTACCATATCGGGACAATCGTGCTGCCGAATTGGTCGAGCATGAGCTGCCTCACTTTCGGCTGGGCCTTCTTCACCAGCGTGGATTTGGGGTTGAGGCCAGTGGAGAGGGATACGTCATCACCAAGGACCCGGCGCACGCTAAGACCGCGATCGGCGAGGTTTAAGACGCCGGGCTGAACGGGCTGAAAACCAAAGCCGCCAAATCGTAACGCGCCTGCCAGCGATCCCGTGCGGATGACTGGCGACCGCCGTTCTGGCGTGGCCCGGCTCAGGATCGCTTGACCCAGGCGGTCCAAAACCGGCTTTCATGCGGCACAAAGTCACGCTGCAGCAAGTCGGCCGTCACATCAGTCAAGTTGGTCACGACAAAATAGTACAGCCACAGCTTGGGCACCATGACGACGTCCGCATCGCCCACGATCATGTCGGCGGTGATCTTGCCTTTCACGAACGTCCGGTCCGGATCCCACCAGAGGGCCACGCCCCGCGGCGAAGGAGCGCCCAGCCCGACCGGGAAGGGGTTGCTGAAATTCAGGTTGGCAATCCGCCGCTGCGTGAGGCCCTCATGGCGCAACAGGTCGAAGCCGTCTCCCAAGATCAGGCTCAAGGTCTTGGGAGGAATGTTGGGCCGCCACTTGAGCGCGTCTTCCACGGTGTAGTCATCCGGCATGTCGTAGGGCTCAAACAGCTGCTTATACCACATCACATCGTGCAACGGCTGCGTGCGCCCATCGTCCACGATGACGCCCTCCGCGCGGATCAGGGCCAAATGGCCGACCGTGCCCGCGAATTGCGTGACGATGAATGGGACGGATGCGAGCAGGACGGCGAACACGCCTGTGCTCGCCAACACCGTCCCGGCGAGTGGCCTGTCCGATTGCCTGCCCGTCGCCGCGACACGCTGCGCCAGCAGCATGATGAGCACCACCAGGGGCGGGGAAAATGCCCCGAAGTTCTGCGTGCTGACCAGTGCGCATCCACTCGCGACCACCAGAATGCCGGCGACTGCAAGGCGCTCCCTGGGAGCCAGCCAGAGCGCGAGGGTTGCCAGCCCGGCCAGCAGCACGCCCAGTTCCGCATTGGCCAGGATCGTGCGCACGACGTAGAACCGCCTGAACAGGATGCGGTTGGCGGCGCCCGCGCGAGCGATGTCGTGCAGGTATCCGGCCATCAAGCCAGGGTGCAGCGCTTCAAGCGCGCCCGCCCCGAGGATGACGGGCGCCGCGGCTAGGCAGGCAGCCCGCCAGAACCCCCCCCCCCGCTGTAACGCATCCGACGAGCGCCGTGGCGACCGCGAATGCGAAGAACGTCACCTTGAGATAGAGCAGGATGAGTAGGACGACGCCCATCATCAACGCCTCGGCCAAGCGCGGGGCACGGGCGGCGCTGCGCGGGGCGCACAACGCCCATAGGCACACGATCGCATCCAGCGCTCCGCCGATGCGGTTGTAGTTGGCCAGGTGAACGACGACGGTGCTGGGCCCATCGATGAAAGTGGGGGCGGTCACCAGCACCGTGAGCAGCACGATCAGCGCGATGGCAGCCAGGGCATCCAGCCGCCGCCATGCCAGCACCAGCGCCGGCAGGATGACGAACGGCAGGGCCAGGAGGTTGGCCCAGATCACGACACGACCGTTCATCCCGAACAGCGCCGCCGCCGCGCCGTGCAGCCAGAAGTAGGCAAGTCCGATCGGGGTGTAGAAATCCGAGTGCGGCCATTGGCCCTGCACGGTGCGCCAGGCCGCGTCCAATGGGATGAACACGTCATGATAGTCGAAATTCAGGCGGACGATGGATGTGCACGCCATGATGAGGGGAACCGGAAGCGACAGGGCCGCGGCCAGGGCCAGATCAACTGTTCCAGGGGCCGAGCAGCCCCAGTTCAGTGCCGCTGCCACCCTGTCCAGCGAATCCACTGGCCGGACCAAAGCTCCTGTCAATGCAAGCTCCTTTGCTGGGCTATCCAATCCACTCGATCAGATGCTCTGCCAGGGGCGGTCGCCGTGCCGGAGGGGTCGGGTTGACGACTGTGCCGAGGTAAAGAAATCCTGCCAATGCTTCGACGCCCAAGGCCGCCGCGACCGCCGGGTCATAAGTGTTCGGCCCAGTGATCCACTTGGCGCCGAAGCCCAGCGCGTGCGCCGCGTCCAGCATGTTCATCGCCGCGGCGGCGACGGCCATCACCTGCTCGACCTCCGGCACCTTGTGCGCCGGCGTCAGGTGCACGCCCAGCGCCAGGATCAGCGGCGGGGCCAGCAACTTGCCGCGCATCCGCGCCACCTCGGCGTCCGGCGCGTCTGGCTCCCGGGCCAGCAGGGCGGCCACGCACACATCGGCGAACCGCGCCCGCGCTTCGCCCCGGATCGCGACGAAGCGCCACGGCCGCAGCTTGCCGTGGTCCGGCGCGCACAGCCCCGCTTGCACGATCTGCTCCAGCATGGCGGCGTCAGGCGCCGGGTCCGTCATCGCGCCGGCGGAGGCGCGGGACAGCAGCATGGTCATCGCGTCCATCAGATGACGGCTGCCGCCGCGCGCTCTGGCGCAGACTTCAACGCCGTGCGCAGGAATTCGGCTGCCTCGTCCATCGATTGGCCTGCCTCCGGAATGGGGAATATCTGCCAGGCATGCGGCACCACCGGCCAGGTCCGCATCGTCACGGGCGTGCCAGCGGCACGGGCGCGCTCGGCAAGGCGTCGGCTGTCGTCCAGCAGCACCTCGTAGTCGCTAGCGTGGATCAGAAGGGGCGGCAGCCCAGCCAAGTCGCCGTAGAGCGGCGAGGCCTGCGGGTTGCGCGGGTCGGCGCCGGCCAGGTAGGGAAGCGTGGCGCGCTCCATGCCCTCGCCGGAGAACATGGCGTCACGGGCGGAGTTGGTGCGCAACGTCTCACCGGTGCAGGCCAGGTCGGTCCAGGGCGAGAACAGCACGGCGGCGGCGGGCAGGGGCTCGCCAGCCTCCCTCAAGCGAAACAGCAGCGCCAGGGCCAGGCCGCCGCCTGCGGAGTCACCCGCCAGGGTGAGCGCACCCGGCGACACGCCTTGCTCCAGCAACCCGCGATACGCCGCCACCGCGTCGTCCAGCCCCGCCGGAAAAGGGTTCTCGGGCGCCAAGCGGTAGTCGGGGGCGAACACGTTGAAGCCGCGCCGGGCGAAGCCGCCCGTGATGGGCCGGTGAGTTTGCGGCGAGCAGGCAAAATAGCCGCCGCCATGCAGGTAGAGCAACGTGCCTGCCGCCCGCCCGGAAGCCGGGCGCATCCACTCGCCGGGCACGCCGCCAACCCGGTCGTCCGCCGCACGCGCGCCGGTCGGCACGCGTTGCTTGACGCCGTTCAGCGTGGCGCGGGCCTTCACCACGTCCACGTCGCCGCGCATCTTGCGCTTGACCTGGTATTTCAGGAACAGGACGGTGAGGTGGGCCTGCCAGCTTGCCATGCATAAATCCTATTGTGGGCGCGCGCCCATCTTCTTGCGCAAGATGGCCCAATAACCGGTCGGCGCCAGGCGCTGGATGCGATCCATCATGATGGCGTCGCGGCCGATGAGGACCCGGCGCTCCCGCTTTACGATGCCCTGGACGATGCGGGCCGCAGCGGCCTCGGGCGAGGTGACCAGGCCGCGGGAGAACGCGGCGATGACGCGCTTGGCGTCCTCCGGGTCAATGACGGCGCTGACCCGGGTGTCGCGCGCGATGTTGGTGGCGACCCCGCCGGGGTGCACCACGGTGACGCCGACCGGCGTGGTTTCAAGCTCGTGCCGCAGCGACTCGCTGAAGCCGCGCACGGCGAACTTGGCCGCGGAATATGCGGTGTTGCCGCTCGGCGCCACGATGCCGAAGATGGAGGACAGGTTCACCAGCTGCGCCGCCGGTTCAGCCAGCAACAGCGGCAGGAAGGCGCGGGTGAACGTGACGGTCGCGGTGAAGTTGATCGCGAACAGCCAGTCGAACTCCTCCGCGGTCAGCTGCCGGAACGTGCCCATCAGGCCGACGCCGGCGTTGTTCACCAGCAGGTTGACCCGGCCATGGCTGGCGATCACCGCCTCGGGCAGCGCCTGCACCGCCGCCGTGTCGGCCACGTCCATCACGTGCTCCGTCACCGCCACGCCGCCCTTGCGCGCCTGTGCGGCAACGGCGGCCAGGCCGGCCGCATCCCGGTCCACCAGGACCAAGGCGCAATGCCGCCGGGCCAGGTCGAGCGCCAGGGCGCGGCCGATGCCGCCCGCGGCTCCCGTGATGACGGCGACGCTGTTCTCGATCGGGAATATGGTCTTGGATGCCATGCTTCAGCTTTGGCCCAAGACGCCGCGCCGTCAAACCGGGACGGGCGGCTAAGCGGGGGGCGACCAGCCTGGAGCGGCCATCTCGAACCCGGCAAACTCGAACGCGGGCGCCACGATGCAGCTGACCAGGGTCCAGGTGCCCAGGCTCTCGGCATCCTGCCAGGCCTGCGCAGGCACGGTCGCTTGCAGCACGTCGCCAGCCGCGAGGTCGGGACCGAGCCGCAGAGCCAGCCAGCCAACCCCGGCGACCCGCAGCGCGAGAGGCGCACCGCCCTGCCAGAGCCAAATCTCGGCCGCATCGACGCGGTGCCAGCGCGAACGCTCCCCCGCCGCGAGCAGGAACAGGATGCTGCTGGCAGCGCCGCGCTGGCCGGACGAAGGCTGATCACGCCATAACTCGCGGTAGTGGCCGCCCTCCGGGTGGGGCATCAGGTCCAGCGCGGCCCGCACGGCGGCTTCGGATAGGGCGGGGTCGCGAAGATCGACGGCCATGCCGCACTCAATGCTGTGGGGGAGATGCCCAGGGGCGGAGTCGAACCACCGACACTGCGATTTTCAGTCGCATGCTCTACCAGCTGAGCTACCTGGGCAACGCTGGAAGCGGCGCGTGTAGCGGATGCGGCCAGTGTGTTCAAGCCTCGGCGGATCAAACACCTTCGCCGGTTTCTTCCTCGTCCGGCCGGGTTGGCACGCGGTATTGCCCGGTGAACCAGCGGCCCAGATCAACGTCCGCGCAGCGCGGCGAGCAGAACGGCCGCAGCTTCGGGTCCGGCTTGGCGCCGCAGATGGGGCAGGTTCCAGGTGGGGGCGGTTCAGCCATGACGGCTCTCCAGGGCAGTGGCGCAGGAGGGCAGCGCCGGGTCCGAGCGCAGCACAAGGGCGCGGCCGAGCCGGTTGGCAAGGGCGGGCAGCGCCACCGGGTCGGCTTCCAGCGCCGAAACCACGTCCGGCGCGGCGCGCAGCACGGGCGCGCCTGTCATGTCCGCGCCTGCAACCAGGTCGCGCAACGCCGCCAGCCCGGCGGCGTGCGGGCCTGCCAGCAGCTCGTGCAGCGGCGGATGGATGCGGGGGCGCTGGATTTCCGCCAATCCTCCCGCGGTGAAGCCGAGCAGCCGCGGGCGGAGCGGGTCGGGCGACAAGGCATCTCGCACCGCGTCGGCGAGCGTCATGCGGCGGCGCAGGGATAGCCCGGCCAGATCGACCAGAATCGCGCCGGACAGGTTGCGCAGGCGGATTTGCCGGGCCAGCGCGGGCAGGGCGGCGCGGTTGGCGGCTTCCTGCTTCACCGCCTTGGGTTCCACCCCGGCGGTGGCGCGGGCCATGTCCATGTCGATGGCCACCAGCGCCGCCGTCGGCTCGATGCAGGCGCGCAAGCCGCCGGGCAGGGCGGCAACCGGCTCGGCCAAGGCTGCCACCGCGGCGTGCAGCCGCTCGTCCCAGGCTGGCCCTATGGCCACCCGGTCCGGCAACAGCGGGCGCAACGCGGCAGCGATGGCGAGGTCGTCCACCAGCACCGGCCCGTCATGCAGCACGGCCAGCCGCTCGACAGCGTTTGGGCCTTGACGGAGCAGGGCGGGAGGACCCGTGCCTGCCTCGCCCTCGGCCACGGCCAGCCTGGGGCCTTTGCCGCCCTGGGCCGCGCGGACGACCTGCACGCGCAGCACGTCGCCCACGCCACGACCGGCCGCGCCGGCGCTGTCGGGCAGGAAGCCGTCCGCGCCCGCGATGGCGACGAACACCCCGGCCATGCCGGGCGCCACCGCCGTGACCCGGCCGCGATGCACGTCGCCCACCCCGTCCGGGCGGCCTGGCCGCCAGATCGCGTAATCCATCAGCTGGCCGTCCCGCGTCGCCGCCACTCGGACTTCACCCGGGCTGCAAGCGACGTGCAGGGTCACGGCGAAAGCCAGCCTTGGCCGCGCAGCAGCTGCATCGTCTCGAACAGCGGCAGCCCTACCACTCCGGTGTAGCTGCCGCCCAAGAAGCGTACGAAGGCACCGGCCCTGCCCTGGATGGCATAGCCGCCCGCCTTGCCCTCGCCTTCGCCGCACGCGGCATAGCCTGCCAGCTGCCCCGGAGTCAGCCGGGCGAACGCCACGACGCTGTCCACCAGGCGCTCCGTGGCGCGGCCGTCAGGGCCCAGCAGCACCACGGCCGTCAGCACATGGTGACGCCGCCCCGACAGCATCTTGAGGCAGGCGGCGACTTGGCCAGGGTCAAGAGCCTTGGGCAGGATGCGGCGGCCGAGGCCCACCACCGTGTCCGCGGCCAGGGTGAAGCCGCCCGGCATGTGCGCCGCGGCCGCCTTCTCCCGCGCCAGCCGGGCGGCGTGCAACCGCGGCACCTCGTCGCGCTGGGGCGTCTCGTCGAGGTCGGCGGGGCTGACATGGTCGGGGGTGATGCCAACCTGGGCCAGCAGGGCCAAGCGGCGCGGGCTGGCGGAGGCCAGCGTCAGCGGCGGGCGGTCGGCCAAGTCACTTGAAACGGAAGGTAATCCGGCCCTTGCTCAGATCATAGGGGGTCATCTCGACGTTGACCCGGTCCCCCGCGAGCACACGGATGCGGTTCTTGCGCATCTTGCCGGATGTATGCGCCAAGATGCTGTGCTCGTTGTCCAACTTCACGCGGAACATCGCGTTGGGCAGCAGCTCCAAAACGGTGCCGCTGAACTCGATCATATCCTCTTTAGACATGCATAATCTCTAAGCGCCTTCTGTCCCATTGACGGGGCGGAACATGATGTGGCAGCCGCACCGGGTCAAGCGCGCGGCTGTTGCCCCAGGCGCATGGCGATGCTGCGCGCGTGGGCCTGCAAGCCTTCCGCCTCCGCCAGCGCCACCGCCGCCGGGCCGACCCGGGCAAGAGAGGCGGCATCGGCCTGCACCCAGGTGGTGCGCTTGAGGAAGTCGAACACCGACAATCCGGAGGCGAAGCGGGCGGTGCGTCCGGTCGGCAGCACGTGGTTCGGCCCAGCCACGTAGTCGCCGAGCGCCTCTGGGCAGTCCGAGCCCAGGAAGGCGGCGCCGGCGTGCTTGATGCGGGCGAACAGCGCCGCCGGGTCCGCCACCATGACCTGTAGGTGCTCGGGCGCCAGGCGATCGGTGAGCGCCGCGCCTTCCGTCCAATCGCGGATGCGGATGATGCAGCCATGGTCGCGCCAGGAGGCGGCGGCCTCCTGGCGGTGCAGGCTGCGCAGCTCGGCCGTGACGGCATGGGCCACGGCGTCGGCCAGCGCCGGGTCGTCGGTGAGCAGGATGGATTGCGCGTTCTCGTCGTGCTCGGCTTGCGCCAGCAGGTCGATCGCCACCCGGCGCGGGTCGGCGGTACGGTCGGCCAGGATCACCACCTCGGACGGGCCGGCGATGCCGTCGATGCCGACACGGCCGAACACCTGCCGCTTGGCTTCCGCCACGTAGGCGTTGCCCGGTCCCACGATGCGGTCCACCGGGGCAATGGCGGCGGTGCCGTAGGCCATGGCCGCCACCGCCTGCGCCCCGCCGACGCGGTATACCTCGGACACCCCGGCGCGCCGTGCCGCCGCCAGCACCAGCGGGTTCAGCACCCCGCCCGGCGTCGGCACGCACATCGCCAGCCGCTTCACCCCCGCCACGCGGGCGGGGATGGCGTTCATCAGCACGGAGGAGGGATACGCGGCCTTGCCGCCAGGCACGTAGAGCCCCGCCGCGTCCAGCGCCGTCCAGCGCATGCCCATGCGCAGCCCGGCGTCGTCCGTGGTCTCGATGTCCTGCGGCAGCTGCAAGCGGTGGAACGCCTCGATGCGGGTGGCGGCCAGGTCCAACGCCGCCGCCAGCTCGGCCGGGATGGCGCTGGCCGCGGCGTCGATCTCGTCCGCGCCGATGCGGATGCGGTCAGGCGTCAGGGCGTGCTGGTCGAATTGGGCCGTGAAGCCGCACAGCGCCGCGTCGCCGCGTTCGCGCACGGCGGCGATGATGGCCGCCACCGGGCCGTCCACCCGGGCGGTGGTGTCCCGCGCCTCGTCCAGCAGCGCGTCGAACGCCGCGGGAAAGCCGGGTTCCGCCGTGTCCAGCCGCCTCATGACGCCAGCGCCGCGCGGAACCGCTCGATCCAGCCGCCGACCGCTTCGGGCTGGGTTTTCAGCGCGGTGCGGTTCACCACCAGGCGGCTCGACACGCGGGCGATCACCTCGCTCTCCTTCAGGCCGTTGGCGGCCAGGGTGGAGCCGGTCTGCACCAAGTCCACGATCAGGCGGGACAGCCCGAGGCCGGGCGCAAGCTCCATCGCGCCGTTCAGGTGCACCACGTCGGCGTGGATGCCGCGGGCGGCGAAGTGGCGGCGGGCGATGTTCGGGTACTTGGTCGCCACCCGCACGCGGGACCACAGCCGGGACTCCGCCGTGTCGATCCAGCCGGACGGGCCGGCCACGCTGACCCGGCAGTGCCCGATGTCCAGGTCGAGCGGCGCGTACAGCTCCGGGTAGTCGAACTCCATCAGCACGTCGGAGCCGCAGATGCCGACCTGCGCGCCGCCGAATGCCACGAAGGTCGCCACGTCGAACGGGCGCACGCGCACCACGTCGAGCGCCGGGTCGTCGGTGGGGAAGCGCAGGCGGCGGGAGTCCTCGTCCAGGTAATCGGCCGCCGGGTGCACCCCGGCGCGGGCCAGCAACGCGCCGCATTCGCGCAGGATGCGGCCCTTCGGCAAGGCGAGCACCAGCGGGCCGGTTTGCTCCGGCGCCAGCGTGGAGGCCGGGAAGTGCGCGGTCATGGCTGCCTCGGTCGGACGGAAGGGGGGGCGGTGGGGAGCACCGCCATGTGCAGCGGCTCGGCGGCTAGTAGCCCAGGCCGGAGCCATGGCTGTAGCCCTGGGAGGGCGAGGAGTCGCCGGGCTGCTGCGCGCCATAGGGCGGCTGCGCGCCATAGGGCTGCTGCGATCCGTAGCCTTGGGGTGGCCCGCCATAGCCTTGCTGCGGCGCGTAGCCCGGCGGGGGCGGGTAGCTGGATTGCGTCCCGTAGCCGGGCGGGGCGCCGTAACCCGGCTGGGCGGCATACCCTGGCTGCGCCCCATAGCCTGGCTGGGCTGCGTACCCGGGCTGCGCTGCGTAGCCGGATGGGCCGGGATAGCCGGAGGGCGCCGTGCCGTAGCCGGGCGTGTAGGCGGACGAGCCGTCAGGCGGCGGCACGCAGCCGCCGAGGCTGGTCAGGGCCGCGATCGCGGCCAGGCGGAGAAGGCGGGGCATGGCGGACTCCTGTGACGGCGCTGCCATAGCACGGTGTCCGCCGGAGTTCACCCGGCCAGCTTCGCCAGCAGCCGGGCGTGGCTGCGCAGGCCGTGGCGGAAGCAGCGCCACTCGAATTTCTCGTTCGGGCTGTGCACCTGGTCGTCCGCCAGGCCGAACCCCATCAGCAGGGAGTCCAGGCCGAGCAACCGCTTCATGCTCTCCACCACGGGGATCGAGCCGCCGCTGCCGATGGTCACGGCGGGGCGGCCGAACTCGTCGGCCAGGGCGGCGCGGGCAGCCTGCACCCAGGGGCTGCCGTCCGGGATTTCCACGCCGGGGGCGCTGCCGAACAGCTCGAACGCCACCCGCGCATCGGCCGGCGCGCGCTCGGCCACGAAACGCTGGAAGGCGGCGAACACCGCCGCCGGGTCCTGCCCCGGCACTAGGCGGAACGACACCTTGGCCGAGGCCTGCGCCGCGATCACCGTCTTGCTGCCGGCCCCGGTGTAGCCGCCCCAGATGCCGTTGATGTCGGCGGTGGGGCGCGCCCACATCCGCTCCAGCGCCGGCCGGCCACGCTCGCCGGCCGGCACGGACAGGCCGATGCCGCCGAGGAACGCCGCCTCGTCGAAGCCGAGCGCCCGCCATTCGGCCGCCACCGCGGGGGGTAGTTCGGCAGCGCCCTCGTAGAAGCCCGGCAGCTGCACCCGGCCGTCCGGATCGTGCAGCGCGCCGAGGATGCGGGTCAGCGCGTTGATCGGGTTGAGCGCCGAGCCGCCGAACAGCCCCGAATGCAGGTCCCGCTCCGCCGCGTGCAGCGTCAGCTCGACGTACACCATGCCGCGCAGCCGGGTGGTGAGGGCGGGGGTGTCGATGTCCCACATCCCCGTGTCGCTGACGATGGCGACCTCCGCGGCGAGCGCGTCCCGGTGCTCCAGCAAAAAGGGCTCGAGGTTGAGGCTGCCGACCTCCTCCTCGCCCTCGATCAGCACCGTCACCGGGCAGGGCGGGCCGCCAGCGGCGTCGTGCCAGCCGCGCAGCGCCTCAAGCCACATCATGACCTGGCCCTTGTCGTCCACCGCGCCGCGGGCGGTGATGCGGGCGCCGTGCGGCCCCTCGCTCAGCACCGGCTCGAACGGCGGGCTGTCCCACAGCGCCAGGGGCTCGGCCGGCTGCACGTCGTAGTGCCCGTAGTACAGCAGCCGCGGGCCGGGCGCCGTGCCGGGATGGTGCGCCACCACGACGGGGTGGCCCGGCGTGCCGACGATCCGCGCGTCGAAGCCGATCTCGGCCAGGCAGGCCTGCAGCCAGTCCGCGGCGGCGGCGCAATCCGCGGCGTGGGCGGGCTGGGCGCTGACGCTCGGGATGCGCAGCAGCTCGAACCAGCGCCCCCGGGACGCGTCGAGCCCGGCCTCGATGCGGTCCAGCACGGCGGGCAGGGCATCGCTCATCGCTTGGCTCCATAGGTGTTGAGGAACATCAGCACCGAAGCGTCCACCACCTTCTCCATCAGCGCCTCGTCCACGCTTGCGACCAGGCCGAGGCGGCGCAGCATGGCGACGCGGGTCTGGCAGAGCGCGAAGAACTGCTCGGCGGCGAACACCGGGTCGGCCATGTCCAGCCGGCCGGCCGCAGCCTGGCGAGACAGCCAGGCGGACAGGAAGCCGATCGCCACGCGGGGGCCGGTGTCGTAGTAGGCGCGGGCCAGTTCCGGGAACTTGAACGCCTCCGCCACCGTCATGCGGAAGATCGTCAGCCCGGCGTCCGACAGCATCATGCGCAGCATCCGCAGCCCGATCGCGCGCAGCCCGGCGCTTGGCGCGTCATCCGGGTCCTGCGTGTCGAAGGCATGCCGCAGGTCCTCGCACTCGCGGGCGACCCAGGCGGCGAACAGCTCCGCCTTGCCGTCGAAGTAGTTGTACAGCGTGCCCTTCGAGACGCCGGCGCACGCCGCGATGCGGGACATGCTGGCACCCTCGTAGCCGTCCTGCGCGAACACGGCCGCGGCGCCGCGGAGTATCTGGGATTGTTTTTCCTCTGAGAAGCAAGCGGTGTCGATGTTCAATCCGGCTCGTCTTCCCTGGCGTGGGTTGACCTTCCACGCAAAGCGGGGTTGGTGTCAAAGGGCTGACCGATCGGTCAGCCTGGACCGCCTGGTCCCACCCTGCCGGAGGCGCGCTGACCTTGAGATTGCCCTCCTTCGCGCTCGCTGCCGCCATGACCGCCGCCATGGCCCCTTTGGGCGGCTGCAACCTCGGGCCGGACTTCCAGCGTCCGAGCTTGTGGGCGCCCGGCTCCTGGTTCGCCAGCCGCCCCCGGCCGCAACCCGCGGCAGCGCCCAGCCAGGTGGTCGCCGAGCCGATCGACCCGGCGTGGTGGCAGGTGTTCGACGACCCGATCCTGACCCAGCTGGAGCAGCAGGCCGCCCGCTCCAACCTCGACGTGCGGCTCGCCACCGTGCGGTTACAGGAGAGCCGGGCGCAGCGCGGCGTCACCGCGGCAGACGAGTACCCGACGGTGAACAGCAACACCAACTACGTGCGGGAGAAGATCTCGGACCGCGGCGTGATCGGCCTCATCGGCGGGGGCGGAGGCAGCAGCGGCGGCAGCGGCAGCATCAACTCCAGCACCGCCACCAGCGCCAACGGGCTGAGCGGCACCTCCGGCGGCATCCCCACCACCGTCACGTCCTCCGGCGGCGGCCCGGGCATGCACCTGGGGTCGTTCAACCTGTTCCAGTCGGGCTTCGACGCGACGTGGGAGCTCGACTTCTGGGGCCGGGTGCGCCGCGAGGTGGAGGCGGCCGACGCCAACATCGACATGTCGGCCGAGCAGCGGCGCGACTCGCTGGTGACCGTGCTGGCCGAGATCGCCAACGACTACCTGCAGCTGCGCGGCCAGCAGCGGGACTTGCAGATCGCCCGCGACACGCTGGGCAGCGAGCAGGACAGCCTGCGGCTGACCCGGGAGCGCCAGTCGGGCGGGCTGACCACGGGGCTGGACGTGGCCAACGCCGCCGCCCAGGTGGCCAGCACCGCCGCCACCATCCCGCAGCTGCAAGCGCAGGCGGACGTCACCACCAACGCGATCGCGCTGCTGCTGGGCGAGACGCCGGGTGCGCTCACCGCCCAGCTTTCCCTGCCCAAGCCGGTGCCGCCGGTGCCGCCGACGATCCCGGTGGGCTTCCCGTCCGAGCTGGTGCAGCGCCGGCCCGACATCCGCCGGGCGGAGGCGCAGCTGCACGCGGCGACGGCGGACATCGGCGAGGCGGAGGCGGAGTTCTTCCCCAAATTCACCCTGGCCGGCAGCATCGGCGTGCAGTCCTTGCAGCTCAAGAACCTGGGCAATTTCGGCGCCTACGGGGCGCTGCAATATTCCGGCGGCCCCTCGGTCACCATCCCGGTGTTCCAGGGGGGGCGGCTGAAGTTCAACCTGATCCTGCGCAAGGCGCAGCAGCAGGAGGCGGCGGTGCAATACCAGCAGGTGGTGCTGCAAGCCTTTCACGACGTGGACAACGCGCTGACCAACTACGCGGCCGAGCAGCTGCGCCGCACCCAGTTGGCCATCGCGTCGGACCAGGCGCAGCACGCGCTCGACCTGGCGCGGGCGCAGTATGTGCAGGGCCTGTCCACCTTCCTGGACGTGCTGACGGCGCAGCGCACCCTGTTGCAGGCGCAGCAGCAATACGCCGACAGCACCACGACGGTGTCGGGCAACCTGGTGCAGCTCTACAAGGCGCTCGGCGGCGGCTGGGAGGCGAGCTTCCCGCGCGGGACGGCGGCGGAGCGGGCGCCCAAGCTGTTCTGACGACCGGCATGAGCCGTCAATTTGGGGCGCGACAGCAGATGCCCCGAGCCGGACCCCACCCAGGGTCAACCCCGCGCGCCCCGATCAGACGGGTGCGTCGCGGCCGCGCGTCAGGAGCGGCGTGGGGTGTGGCTGCCCCTCGTAATAATCCGCCTCGCGCAAGAAGCCATGACGATAATCGAGGGCATCGATGACGAGCGCGCCGCTGTCGGGATAGGTGCAGACCTCCCCGGGCGGCTCGGCGCCGATCGCGAGATAGACCAGGTCGCCCGTGCCGTCCGGGGTCGCGGGGTTGGCGATCTGATGGGCGATCCCCGTGTCGGCCGGACAGGAGATGCAGTCTCCGGGGCGGATCTCATGCACGCGATCGCCGTAGCGGAACAGACCTTGCCCTTCGAGCACGAGGAAGATCTCGTCGGCCATGAGGTGCGTGTGCGCCGGGCACGCGCTGTGGCCCGGGGGCACCCGCCTGGCGTTCATGCCGAGACGGCCCATCCCGAAGCGCCCCGGCCCCGCATCCTTCATCGCGGGCGTCAAGTCGCGCTGGAAATGCGTCCAGGCGGCGGGCACATCGGCCGCGATCTCCGGCGCCGTGTGCATGTTGACGATCGTAGGCGCCTTCTCGGTCATGTCGTCCATCATCCGCCCTGGTCGTTCATCATAGGACAAGAAGGAGCCGTTTGGATGCGGCAAACGACGGCGCCGCTCAGTGCATCCGCGGCGACTTCAGCAACGAGCGGCGGTCCACCGTGGCGATGCTGACCGGCAGCTTGCGCTCGTCGCGCTCCACCATCAGCGTCACCTTGGCGCCGGCCACGCCGCAGGCCCACACGCCGCGCCACAGCCCGGCCAGGTCCGTCACCTCCTCGTCCTCCACCGACAGCACGTGGTCCCCGGTGCGCAGGCCGGCGCGGTCGGCCGGGCCGCCATCGGCCAGGCCGCCGATCACCACCGTCTCCTCGTCCTCCATGGCATACACGCCGAGCCAGGGGCGGGCCGGGCGGTTCACCTGGCCGTAGCGGCGCAAATCGTCCAGCACCGGGCGCAGGATGTCGATCGGCACGATCATGTTCATGTCGTGCCGGCGGCCCTTGGCGTCGCCCTGCTGCAGGATCAGCGAACCCACGCCGAGCAGCTCGCCCTGCTTGCCGATCAGCGCGCCGCCGCCCCAGAACGGGTGCGCCGGCGCGGTGAAGATCGCCTCGTCCAGCAGGTACTCCCAGTAGCCGGCGAACTCCTGGCGGCCCACCACCTTGGTCTCGATCGCCCGGCTGCGCCCGCCGGCGGCGGCGAACAGCACCGCCTCGCCCAGGCCCACGGCCGAGCTGTCGCCGAACTCCAGCTTCGGCAGGCCGAGCTTGCCCAGCGGCTGCACCAGGCCGAACCCGGTCTCGCCGTCGAACGCCAGCGCGTGGCCCGGCACCGCGCGGCCGTCCGCCGCGGTGATCCACACCGTCTCGGCTTCCGTGATGAGGTAGCCCATGGTCAGCAGCAGCCCGTCATCGCCGATCACCACGCCCGAGCCTTCCCGTTCGGTGCCGAGGGCGGAGGCGGTGAACGCGTCCGAGGGGGCGGAGGCGCGCAGGCCGACGACGGCGCTGAGCGCGCGGTCGAGGTCGAACGCGTAATCCGCCGGGTCGGGCTGCAGCTCGGCGGGGATGGTCCATTCCTTGGGCATGTCAGGTGTATTGCACCATGATGGTCTTCTTGTGCATGAAGTGCTCCAGCATCGCCTCCAGGCTGGCTTCCTTGCCGAGGCCGCTGCTTTTCACGCCGCCGTAGGACAGGTTGGCCTGCACCACCAGGTTCTGGTTGACCTGCACCAGCCCCGCCTCCAGCCGGTGCGCCAGGTCCAGCCCCACTTTCAGGTTGTTGGTCCAGACGGAGGCGGCCAGGCCGTACTCGGTGCCGTTGGCGCGGGCCAGCACGTCCTCCACCTCGTCGAACGGGAAGATGCAGGTGACGGGGCCGAAGATCTCCTCCTGCACCAGCGGGCTGTCGTCCGGCAGGTCGGTGAAGATGTGCGGCTGGATGAACAGGCCGCGGCGCAGCGCCGGGTCAGACGGCATGGCGGAGCAGGCGCGGCCCGCGGCGCCCGGCGTCGCCTTGCCCTGGGCGATGTAGCCGCTCACGCGGTCGAACTGGTCGTGGCTGATGATGGTGCCGATGTCGGTCGCCTCGTCCAGCGGGTCGCCCATCACCATGGCGTCCACCTTCGCCGCCATCGCGTCCACGAAGCGCTGGAAGATCGGCCGCTCGACGTAGATGCGGCTGGCCGCGGTGCAGCTCTGGCCCTGCCGGGTGAAGCGCATGGAGGTCAGCGCGCCGGCCACGGTCTTGTCGAAGTCGCAATCGGCGAACACCAGCATGGGCGACTTGCCGCCCAGCTCCAGCGTCGCGGGGATCAGCTTCTCGGCCGCCGCTTTGGCCACGATGCGGCCCACCTCGACGCTGCCGGTGAACGTCACCTTGCGCACCTTGGGGTGCAGCACGAGCGGCGCGCCGCACTCCGGGCCGTAGCCGGACAGCATGTTGTAGCACCCGGCGGGCAGGATGCTGTTCACCAGCTGGCACACCCGCAGCACCGTCAGCGGCGCTTCCTCGGCCGACTTCACCACCACCGCGTTGCCGGCCACCAGGGCGGGGGCGACCTTCAGCGCCATCAGCAGCAGCGGCACGTTCCACGGGATGATGGCGCCCACCACGCCCAGCGGCTCGCGCACCGTGACGGACAGCACGCCCGGCGCGAACGGCACCGTCTCGCCCTTCAGCTCGCCGCCCAGGCCGCCGTAGAACTCGAAGATGTCGGCGATGGTGTTGGCCTCGACCCGGCTCTCCGTGCGCAGCGCCTTGCCGGTTTCCAGCGCGATCAGCCGGGCCAGCTCCTCCACGTGCTCGCGCAGCAGGGCGGCGCACTGGCCGACCAGCGCGCCGCGCTTGCGCGACGCCATCCTGGCCCATGGCTTCTGCGCCGCGTCCGCCGCCTCGACGGCGTCCGCCACGTCGTCGGCGTCGCCCTCGGCGGCGCGGGCCACTTCCTCGCCGGTCGCCGGGTTCACCACGGCGAAGCTCTTGCCGGAGCGGGCGGGGACGAAGCGGCCGCCGATCAGGTGGACGCCGGACAGGGCGCGGGCGAGGGCGCGCTCGTCCAGGCTGACATCAAGGCTGGGACCTTCGGCAGTGGGGCGCGGGCGGTCCAGCATCGGTTTGCCTCCCATGGCAGTGTGCTTGTAACTCAAGGGCAGACAATGGCCCTGGCCCCCCAGGCGGGCAAGCGGGAGGCGCAGTGACGCAGCAATCGAACGGCCCCCTGCATGGGCTCACCGTGTTCGACCTCACCCGGGTGCTGGCCGGCCCCACTTGCGCGCAGATGCTGGGGGACCTAGGCGCCGAGGTCATCAAGATCGAGAAGCCCGGCAGCGGCGACGACACCCGCGGCTTCGCGCCGCCCTTCATGCCGGGCACCCAGGAGAGCGCGTATTTCGTGGGCGTGAACCGCAACAAGCGCTCCGTCACGCTGGACATCGCCACACCCGAGGGGCAGGCGCTGGCGCTGCGGCTGATCGGCCAGTGCGACATCCTGGCGGAGAACTTCAAGGTGGGCGCGCTGGCCAAGTACGGCCTCGGCTACGAGCAGCTGCACGCGCGGTTCCCCGGGCTGGTGTACTGCTCGATCACCGGGTTCGGCCAGACCGGCCCGTACGCGCCGCGCCCGGGCTACGACAGCCTGGTGCAGGCCATGGGCGGGGTGATGAGCCTGACCGGCGAGCCGGACGGGCTGCCGCAGAAGGTCGGCGTGCCGGTGGCGGACCTGTTCGCCGGGCTGTACGGCTGCATCGGCATCATGGCGGCGCTGCGCCACCGGGAGGCGACGGGGCAGGGGCAGCAGGTCGATATCGGCATGCTCGACACCCACGTCGCCTGGCTGGCCAACCAGGGCATGAACTACCTGGCCACGGGGGAGAACCCGGCGCGGCTGGGCAACCAGCACCCCAACATCGTGCCCTACCAGGTGTTCCGCACCGCGGACGGCTCCATGGTGCTGTCGGTCGGCAACGACGCGACGTTCAAGCGGTTCTGCGACGCGTTCGAGCTGGGCCCCCTGCTGGACGATCCGCGCTGCGCCACCAACGCGGCCCGGGTGGCCAACCGGCAATTCGTCACCGACACGCTCGCCCCGGTGATGCTGCGCCACCCGACCGGCTGGTGGGTGGAGCGGCTGGAGGCGCTCAAGGTGGGGTGCGGCCCGATCAACACCCTGGCCGAGGTGTTCGCCGACCCGCAGGTGCAGGCGCGCGGCGCCGTGGTGCAGATGCCGCACGCCGCCACGCCCGACGGCGTGCGCGTGATCGCCAACCCGGTGCGGCTGAGCGAGACGCCGGTGGCCTACCGCCTGCCGCCGCCCACCCTGGGAGAGCACACGGAGGCGGTGCTGACGGAGCGGCTGGGGCTGTCGGCGGGGGAGGTGGCGGGGCTGCGGGAGAGGGGCGTCGTTTAGCCCCGCAGGGCGCTGCCCTGCACCCGCAAGGGGACGGGGTCCCCTTGACCCCTGGTACTATAACCAGGTGTCCAGAGGACCCCGTCCTCTGGCGGGGTTCGGGGCAGCGCCCCGACCTTTCTTCAGGACGACTCCTCCTCGGCCGCGCTCTGGGTGATCTGCACCGCCCCGCCGTTCAGCTGCGACGCGGCGAGATGGCCCGCCGCCACGGCGCCGAGGCAAAGCAGCACGGAGGCGGCGACGTTGACCATCGCCCGCCCCGCAGCCCCGCCCCGCAGCAAGTCGAGGGTTTGCAGGCTGAACGACGAGAAGGTGGTGAACCCGCCGCACAGCCCCACCATGACGAACAGCCGCACGGAGTCGGACGCCGGCAGCCGCCCGCCCGCCAGGGTGAGCGTGCCGAAGAAGCCGATGACGAAGGAGCCGACGACGTTGATGGAGACGGTGCCCCAGGGCAGCGACCGGCTGACCGGCAGCGCCCACACGCCCACCCAGTAGCGCGCGACGCTGCCCAGCGCGCCGCCGAGCGCGACCAGCAAGGTTTCGGTCAAGCGGCACTCCTCCTGCCAAGGACGCTGTTGGGCCAGCATCAAGCAAGGCTTGACGCTGCAAGAACCCCGCCGGACCGCCATGGGTCAAGTCCGGCCGGAGCCGCCCTCATCCGCTGTTGAGCCGCGCGCGGGCGTTCTCCCGCGCCATGGCGGCGGCGAGCTGGG
>CAXTJU010000031.1:0-39837 GCA_964244655.1 uncultured Acetobacteraceae bacterium
CCGCGCAAGTTCGTGGACTGTCGAGAACACTGGCATCTCATCAAGCCTTGCAGGGGCGGCAGGGCGGACATCCGGCCCTGTCGTGCTGGTGCACAGGCCAAAGTTTGAGCCTGACAACGCTAACGCGCCGTGAAGGGCCATGCGTTTTCAGCGGCAGCCAGCTCGTCGGTTCTCAGCCAAGCCGCCGGACCCTGGACAGGGAGGGTCGTGTGCCGGGGCGGTTGCGGTCTTGCGTCGCTATCCCGGTTCGATGAACGCGCTCGCCGGATAGCCCTGCGCGAACAGCAGCGCCCGCAAATCCGCGTGGTCCACCCGGTGCCGCGCCGCCGCGGCCACCACCGGCTTGGCGTGGAACGCCACCCCCATGCCGGCCGCCGCGATCATCGCCAGGTCGTTGGCGCCGTCCCCCACCGCCAGCGTGGCGGCCAGGCGCAGGCCACGGGCCGCGGCGAGTTCCTGCAAGGTGGCGAGCTTGGCATCCCGGTCCAGCACCGGCTCGCCGACCAGGCCGGTGAGCGCCGCGCCGTCATCCTCCAGGGTGTTGGCGCGGTGCACGTCGAAGCCGCACAGCGCCGCCACCCGGCCGCTGAAGAAGGTGAAGCCGCCCGACACCAGCGCCGTCGTGGCGTTGTGCGCCCGCATGGTGGCGACCAGGGTGCGCGCGCCCGGCGTCAGCCGCACCCCCTCCCAGGTGCGCTCCAGCGCCTCTAGCCCGACGCCGCGCAGCAGCGCCACCCGCTCCCGCAACGCGTCCGCGAAGTCCATCTCGCCGTTCATGGAGCGCCGGGTGATCGCGGCCACCGGCTCGCCGAAGCCGGCCAGGGCGGCCAGCTCGTCCAGCGTTTCGCCGGTGACGACGGTGCGGTCCATGTCCGCCACCAGCAGGCCCTTGCGGCGGCCGCGGCTGGACACGGCCAGCGCGTCCACCGCTTCCCCTTCCAGGGCGGCACGCACAGCGGGCAGGTCGGGCGCGCCGGGGCAGGGGATATCGACCGCTTCGCCCGGGGAGAGCACGAGGGGGGTGCCGCCGCGCACCGCCTCGCGCACCCGGTCAATGGCGCCGGGCCGCAGCGTGGTGGCGTCGCGGGCGGCGACCAGGGTGAGAATATGCGGCATGGTGGCTGCATGGCAGGGGCGGACGGCATGGACAAGCGGCGGGCGCTGATCGTGGCCGGGCCGACGTGCAGCGGCAAGTCGGCGCTGGCGCTGCACCTGGCGCGGCGGTTCGGCGGCACGGTGATCAACGCCGATTCCATGCAGGCCTACCGCGAGCTGCGGGTGCTGACCGCGCGGCCGACGCCGGAGGAGGAAGCCGCCGCGCCGCACCGGCTCTATGGCGTGCGCCCGGCTGCCGAACCCGGCAGCGCCGCGTGGTGGCGGGGGGAGGCGCTGCGCTGCATGGCAGAGGCCGCCGTGCCGATCCTGTGCGGCGGCACGGGGCTCTATCTCCGCGCGCTGACCGCGGGCCTGGCGGACATTCCCGACCCAGGCGCCGCCGCCCGCTCGGAGGCCCGCCACCTGTTGGCGGCCGAGGGCGCGGAGGCTTTGCACGCCCGGCTGGCCGCCGCCGATCCGGACACGGCCGCCACCCTGCGGCCCGGCGACGGGCAGCGGCTCGCCCGGGCCTGGGAGGTGTGTCGCGGCACGGGGCAGGGCCTGGCCGCCTGGCAGCGCGCCGTCCCGGCGGAACCAGCCTGGCGCTACCGGGTCATCCTGCTTGACCCGCCGCGGGCCGAGCTGCGCGCCGCCATCGCCGCCCGCTTCGCCGCCATGCTGGAGGGTGGCGCGCTGGCGGAGGTGGCCGGGCTGCTGTCCCAGCGGCTCGACCCGGCGCTGCCAGCCATGCGCGCGCACGGCGTGCCCGAGCTGGCCGCCCACTTGCGCGGCGAGCTGCCGCTGGCGGAGGCCGCTCGCCGGGCCGTGCTGGCGACGGGGCAGTACACCAAGCGGCAGGCGACCTGGTTCCGCCACCAGCCGATGGCAGACCCGAGCGAAACGCATACGATCAATGCGCGATACAGCTGTCTTGAGCAATTTTCGGAAAGTCTGATGGCAGGTATGCAGCATTTTCTTCACGGCGCGGTTGACCCTGCACCGCAGCAAATGTAGATTGCCGCCATGACCCATCACAGCAGCGTCCGCCGTTCTGGCGCCGAGATCCTTTTGCAAGCCCTCAAGGACCAGGGCGTGGACGTGGTGTTCGGCTACCCCGGCGGGGCGGTGCTGCCGATCTACGACGCGATCTTCAACCAGAACGCCATCCGCCACATCCTGGTCCGGCACGAGCAAGCGGCGGTCCATGCGGCGGAGGGCTATGCGCGCTCTACCGGCAAGGTCGGCGTGGTGCTGGTGACGTCCGGGCCGGGCGCCACCAACGCCGTCACCGGGCTGGTCGATGCGCTGATGGACAGCATCCCGATTGTCTGCCTGACGGGCCAGGTGCCGACGCACCTGATCGGCAACGACGCGTTCCAGGAGGCGGACACCACGGGGATCACCCGGCCCGCCACCAAGCACAACTACCTGGTCAAGCGCAGCGAGGACCTGGCGCGGGTGGTGCACGAGGCGTTCGCCATCGCCGCCGGCGGCCGGCCCGGCCCCGTGGTGGTCGATTTGCCGAAGGACATCCTGATCGCGCCCGCGCCGTACAGCGCGCCGAGCAGAGAGCCGCACCGCTCCTACCGCCCGCGCACCGAGCCGGACCCGGCGCAAATTCGCCATGCGGTGGCGCTGCTGAAGGGCGCGCGCCGCCCGATCGTGTACAGCGGCGGCGGGGTAATCAACGCCGGGGACGACGCAACGGCGGCACTGCGCGAGCTGGTGCGGCTGAGCGGCGCGCCCTGCACCTCCACGCTGATGGGTCTGGGCGCCTACCCGGCGTCCGACCGGCAGTTCCTCGGCATGCTGGGGATGCACGGCACGGTGGAGGCGAACCTCACCATGCACGGCTGCGACGTGATGCTGAACATCGGCGCGCGGTTCGATGACCGGGTGACCGGGCGGCTCAACGCCTTCGCGCCGCACGCGCAGAAGATCCACTGCGACATCGACCCGTCCTCCATCAACAAGAACGTGGCGGTGGACGTGCCGGTGGTCGGCGACGCCGGGCGCATCCTGCGCGCCATGATCGCCGCCTGGCACGAGGACCCGCAGCAGCAGGACCGCGCGGCGCTGGCCGCCTGGTGGCGGCAGATCGACGCCTGGCGCGAGACGGACTGCCTGGGCTACGAGCAGGACATGACGCCGGGCGCCGTCATCAAGCCGCAGCACGCGCTGCGCCGGCTGCATGCCGCCTGCGCCGGGCGCGAGACCTACATTTCGACCGAGGTGGGGCAGCACCAGATGTGGGCCGCGCAGCATTTCGGCTTCGACGAGCCGAACCGCTGGATGACCTCGGGCGGGCTCGGCACCATGGGCTACGGCCTGCCCGCTGCCATGGGCGTGCAGGTGGCGCACCCGGACGCGCTGTGCATCGACATCGCGGGCGAGGCGTCCATCCTGATGAACATCCAGGAGATGGCGACGCTGGCGCAGTATCGCCTGCCGGTGAAGGTGTTCATCCTGAACAACCAGTACATGGGCATGGTGCGGCAGTGGCAGGAGCTGCTGCACGGCAGCCGCTACTCCGAGAGCTACAGCGCCGCCCTGCCAGACTTCGTGAAGCTGGCGGAGGCGTTCCACGGCACGGGGCTGCGCGCGACCTGCGTGGGCGAGCTGGACGGGGTGATCGACCGCATGCTGGCGACGCCGGGTCCGGTGATCGCGGACATCTGCGTGGACGAGAAGGAGAACTGCTACCCGATGATCCCGTCGGGTGCGGCGCACAACGAGATGATCCTCGGCCCAGGCGGCGAGGCGCGCGTGGCCGGGCTGACGCAGGAAGGGCTGATGCTGGTCTGATGGACGCGCCCATCCAATCCGCGACCATCTCGCTGCTGGTGGAGAACGAGTCCGGCGTGCTGGCGCGCGTGATCGGCCTGTTCAGCGGGCGCGGCTACAACATCGACAGCCTGACCGTGGCGCCGGTGGAAGACGACCGCGGCCGCAGCCGCATCAACATCGTGACCTCGGGCACGGAGATGATCATCGCCCAGATCAAGGCGCAGCTGGACCGGCTGGTGCCGGTGTACAAGGTGGCGGACCTGACCAAGGAGGGACCGCACATCGCCCGCGAGCTGGCGCTGATCAAGGTGGTGGCGACGGGGGCGGACCGGACGGAGAGTCTCAGCATCGCCAACGCGTTCCGCGCCCGGGTGGTGGATACGACGGTGGGCAGCTTCGTGTTCGAGCTGACGGGTGCGACGGACAAGATCGACGCGTTCGTGGCGCTGATGCGCCCCCTGGGGCTGGCGGAGGTGTCGCGCAGCGGGGTGGCGGCGATCAGCCGCGGGTTAAGCACGCTGTGAGTGGCCCGGCGTTGACGGACGATCAGAGAAAGTTGGTCAATGACCATAACCTTCGGGTTCTCATAGATCAGAATGTTGAATTACGTCATTGCGACACGCTATCGGTCGGCTGCATCGTTGCAGCATCCGCGTCGATGGGAGTCTTCGGCACTATAGTGTACAATGTGCTTAATAAAAATATTACGGCTGGTAAGTCTTTTCTCTGGTCATTTTTCGATTGGGTCTTCTTGCCCTATTTTGGGGTAGCTATATTTATGCTGCTATGCGGAACGTTTATTCGCATAGTCGGGAACGACACGCTCGACCGTATCGGTCGTTTATATGCTCGGGTCGTTTCGGATAATCAGTTGCCAACCGATGTTTTGGTTCCGATCCAAGACCAGAACAAACGAAACAAAAGCAGTCACAGTAGACAGCTTCTAAGTAGTTTTGTATTTTGGATCGGTATTGGTCTTTCCATCATCCTCTTTATGGCTAGAGGCGTCGAGATGTTTGTGCCCCATGTAACTCAAGGTTAGACAGAAATGCGCGTTTACTACGACCGAGACGCCGATGTGAACCTGATCAAGGCCAAGAAGGTCGCGATCATCGGCTTTGGCAGCCAGGGCCACGCCCACGCCCAGAACCTGCACGATTCCGGCGTCACCAACGTCATCGTCGGCCTGCGCCCCGGCTCCGCGGGCGTCGCCAAGGCGGAAGCGGCGGGCTTGGCCGTCATGGACCCGGCGGACGCTGCCCGCCAGGCCGACGTGGTCATGATGCTCACCCCGGACGAGATCCAGGGCGACCTGTACCGCGAGAAGCTGGCGCCCAACATGAAGCCGGGCGCCGCGCTCGCCTTCGCGCATGGCCTCAACGTGCACTTCAACCTGCTCGACCCGCGCCCGGACATCGATGTGTTCATGATCGCGCCCAAGGGCCCCGGCCACACCGTGCGCTCCGAATACCAGCGCGGCGGCGGCGTGCCCTGCCTGGTGGCGGTGGACCAGGACCCATCCGGCAACGCGCTCGAGATAGCCTTGTCCTACGCCAGCGCCATCGGCGGCGGGCGGGCGGGCATCATCGAGACCACGTTCAAGGAGGAGTGCGAGACCGACCTGTTCGGCGAGCAGGCCGTGCTGTGCGGCGGGCTGGTGGAACTCATCAAGGCCGGGTTCGAGACGCTGGTGGAAGCTGGCTATGCGCCAGAGATGGCGTATTTCGAGTGCCTGCATGAGGTGAAGCTGATCGTGGACCTGATCTACGAGGGCGGCATCGCCAACATGAACTACTCCATCAGCAACACCGCCGAGTACGGCGAATACGTCACCGGGCCGCGCATCGTCACGCCCGAGACCAAGGCCGAGATGAAGCGCGTGCTGACCGACATCCAATCCGGCCGCTTCGCGCGGGACTGGATGCTGGAGAACCGCGTCAACCAGTCCAGCTTCAAGGCGACCCGGCGGCGCAACGCCGAGCACCCGATCGAGAAGGTGGGCGAGGCGCTGCGGGCCATGATGCCGTGGATCAAGCAGAACGCGCTGGTGGACAAGGCGCGCAACTAGGCCGCGAAACTCCGGCCAGCGGCGGCGCTTCGCGAACCCCGCCCTGACATGGCCCGGTTGCGCCACCGGGCTGGCGGATGAGGCCAGGCCGGAACGCGGCCCCTCGCGCGGCGGTCCGGCCCGTGTGCTAACCACCGTGTCATGCCTGCTTCTTACCGTGCCGGCCCCGCCGCGTGTGCGTTCGCCGTCTGCCTCGCCGTCCTGTGGGGGCCGCCCCCGATCCGGCGCGCGGAGGCCTGGCTGCGCTACCGGGTGGCTGGGTCGGTGCCGCCGCCCATCGTCGCAGGACGGCACGGGCGCCTGTTCCTCGGCAACCATCCCGGTGCGGCGCCGGGTTCGCTGATCGCCGCGATTTGCGGCCATGGCGTCGATGCGGCGGCCATCGCCCGCGCCGCCAGGCTGATCCGTCCGGTGCTGGCCGCCGGGCGCGCGGTAGGGGCGCCGTTCCGCTTCGTCATCGTGCCGACCGCGCCCCGCCTGTATCCGGAGGACCTGCCGGCGGGCCTGCCTTGCGCCGACCCGGCGGCCGACCGCCTGGCCGCCGCCCTGAACGACCCGGCGGTTATCTATCCGGTGGCGGCCATGCAGGCGATGAAGGCGCGGTTCCTTGTGCTGCCCCGGCGGCATTTCCACTGGGCCGGGGAGGGGCCGTTGCGGGTCGCGGAGTTCGTCGCCGCCGGCATGGGCCTGCGCCAGGCGCTGGCGCTGCCCCTGCGCCCGGACAACCGCGCCTCCGACCTCGACGAGTTCGACCCCGGCCTGGCCGCGACCGACCCGATCGGCACCGCCGACCTGCATGCCGCGGGCGTGGCGCAGTGCACCGGCATTCGCTGCGACCCGGCACTGCCGGAGGCGCTCACCGCCTATGCCCGGCCCGGCCCGGGCCGCCTGTTGCTGATCGCCGACAGCTTCGGCGAGGAGGTGGCGGGGGATTTCAGCGAGTTCGCCGGCCAGGTCCGGCTGGTCCGCATGAACCCGGCGTTGGGCACGCCGCCGGCCGTGCTGGCGGCCGCCCTGGCCAGTTTCCACCCCACCGCGGTCATCGTCCTGTACCACGACGCGGGCGCCCTGGCGCTGGACGAGGCCTCGCAAGCCAGCCTTGCGCTCGCGGCAAGGCTGCTGGCGGATGCCGCCTTGCCACCGCCCGCCTCCGGCCCGTAGGGTTCGGCCATGTCACGCGGCCTCCTCCGGCTTTACTGCCTGCGACTTCATCGCCCCTGAGCGCCCCGCCGGGCTGACGCGTGCCGGCATCGCTCAGGGGGACCTGAGATGCCCGCCCACCCCAACCCGCTGATGACCGGCCAAGGAAGCGCTCATGACCATCTCCCACCCGCATTTCGGCGACATGGCCGAGGGCCGCGTCGTCCTGTTCGACACCACCTTGCGCGACGGCGAGCAGTCGCCGGGCTTCTCGATGAACCTGCACGAGAAGCTGCGCATGGCGGAGGCGCTGGCCCAGCTGGGCGTGGACGTGATCGAGGCCGGGTTCCCGATCGCCTCGCCGGGGGACTTCGAGAGCGTCAAGCTGATTGCCGAGCAGGTGCGCGGCCCCGTGGTCGCCGGGCTGGCCCGCACCGGACGGGCGGACATCCTGCGCGCGGCCGAGGCGGTGCGCGGCGCGGAACGGCCCCGCATCCACACCTTCCTGTCCACCAGCCCGCTGCACATGAAGTACAAGCTGCGGATGGAGCCGGACGCGGTGCTGCAGCTGGCGACGGACAGCGTGGCGCTCGCCCGGCAGCACACCGACGACGTCGAATGGTCCGCCGAGGACGGCAGCCGCACGGAACCCGACTTCCTGTGCCGCTGCGTGGAGGCAGCGATCAAGGCGGGCGCCACCACCATCAACGTCCCGGACACGGTGGGCTACGCGCTGCCGGAGGACATGCACCGCATCTTCACCATGCTGCGCGAGCGGGTGCCGGGTGCTGACGAGGTGATCCTGTCCACGCACAACCACAACGACCTCGGCTTGGCGGTGGCCAACACCATCGCCGCCCTGCGCGCCGGCGCCCGGCAGGTGGAGTGCACCGTCAACGGCATCGGCGAGCGGGCGGGCAACGCGGCGCTGGAGGAGATCGTGATGGCGCTGCGCACCCGTCACGACGCCGTGCCGTACACCACGGGGGTGCGCACGCCCAACATCCTGCGCGTGTCCAAGATGCTGGCCACCATCACCGGGTTCGACGTGCAGCCGAACAAGGCGATCGTCGGCCGCAACGCCTTCGCGCACGAGAGCGGCATCCACCAGGACGGCGTGCTGAAGAACGCCGCCACCTACGAGATCATGACGCCGGAGAGCGTCGGCTGGACCAAGTCGAGCCTGGTGATGGGCAAGCACTCCGGCCGCGCCGCGTTCCGCGACAAGCTGCGCGCGCTGGGCTACGGCGAAGTGGGGGAGAACCGGCTGAACGAGGCGTTCCGCCGCTTCAAGGACCTCGCTGACCGCAAGAAGGTGGTTTACGACGAGGACCTGGTCGCGCTGGTGGACGACGAGGTGGTGCGCGACCATGCCCGCCTCCGCTTCGTCTCGCTGGCGGTGCAGGCCGGCTCGCACGGCCCGGCGAAGGCCGAGCTGGAGCTGGAAGTGGACGGCGCGGTGCAGTCCGCCGCCGCCACGGGGCTCGGCCCGGTGGACGCCACCTTCAACGCGCTGCGGGCGATCTTCCCGCACGAGGGGGCGCTGGTGCTGTTCTCCGTCGGCGCGGTGACGGAGGGCACGGACGCGCAGGCGCGCACCACCGTCCGCCTGGAGGAGGGCGGCAAGATGGTGGACGGGCAAGGGGCGGACACCGACACGATCGTCTCGGCGGCGCGCGCCTACGTACACGCGCTGAACAAGCTGGTGGTGAAGCGGGTGCGGACGGAGCCGGAGCAGCTGGCGGGCTGACCAGGCCCTGGCAGCTAGGCAGGGTCCCGCGGCGACGCGCCGGCCGGCGCAAGGTCGATGCGGGTCGCATCGCCTGCGTCATCCGGCTTGATCTCGACCTGGATGCCCGCGTGACGCCCGGCGATCCGGCTCCAGTCCTGGCGGATCTGGTCGGTCTCCCACGTGACGCCCCGCTCCGACGCGCCCACGACGACGTTGGTCGATCGCAGCAGCATCGCCGCTTGCAGCACGGTCCCGTAGGGCCGGTTGCCCACCAGCCCGACCAGGGTGACCGGCTTGCCCATGTCCTCGGCGACCTTGACGGCCGTGCTGAACACGCGGACCTCCCATTCGCCGACGACCCGGTCCGGCTCGTCCGCCTGGCCGAAATCGGCCTGGCCCGGCTTGACCGCGACCAGAATGACGTCCTGCTTGGCCGGGTCACTGTGCTCAAGCACCTGGTTGAGGTGCGCCAGCTGGTCGGGGTCGTGGACGCCGATGACGAGCCCGTCCGGCCGCACGCCCAGCCCGTCCGGCGAGAGATTGTCGCGGAACTCGAGGCGGAAACGGTCCGGAGTGCGGCCAGGGGCCTTCGTGCCGCGGTTCTGGCGCTCGGCGACGGTCAGCAGAAGGAAGAACAGGATCGTGAAGCCCACGCCGCCGATCGTGGCGGATTCCTTGGTGAACAGGTTCGCGCCGGCCAGCAGGAACAGCAGCGTGGTGATCAGCATCAAGCCGATGGGCAGCTCGGTGCCGCCGAGGCGCAGGTTGAGCGGCACCCGCCACCGGTCCGCGTCGGGCCGGGTGAAGCGCAGCACGGTGACGGCGAGCGCCTTCATGGCGAAGCTCCAGGCCACGCCGAACGCGTAGGCCTCGCCGAGCAGCGTCACGTCGCCCCGGCTGATGACCACGGTCGCGATTTGCAGGATCGAGACTAGGGCGATGATGCGGTAGGTGGTGCCGAATCGCTTCTGCGGCTCGCGGAACCACTCCGGCAGCACGCCATCCTCGGCGACGCGGTTCAGCACGCCGTTCGACCCGATGATCGAGGTGTTGACCGCCGCCGACAGGATCAGCACGCCGACCACGACGACGAAGGCCTGGAACGCCAGCCGCAGCCATTGCGGCCCGACCAGCACCATGGCGAGGCCGCTGATCAGGTTGTCCTGCACCTGCTGGCGCTGGTCGTCCGGGATCAGCATGACGGCGAAGAACGACACCATGGCGGTGAACACCAGGCTGTAGCCGAAGATGATCAGGCCGACCCGGAGCAGGTTGCGGCGCTTCGGCGCCTCCACCTCGCGGTACACCTGGGCCAGGCTCTCCTCCCCGCTCATCGCCAGCAGCGAGTGGCCGAGCCCGATCAGGATGGCGATGACGGCGACGCCGGGGATGCGGGTGCCCTTGAGCCAGCCGAGCGCGTCGCCGCTGAAATGCAGGTTGGACAGAACCGGCGCCGGGACGGGCTGGTACCCCTTCACCGCGATCGTCAGCAGGCACCAGCCGATCAGCAGCACGACCATCACGGTGGTGACCTGCATGACCCGCAGCGCGCGGGTGCTGGAGAACGGGATGCCGACCGTGTTGGTCCACCAGAAATACGCGATGACGATGACCGCGAACACCGCCGCGACCAGGTGCGGCGACAGCGGCAGGTGCGGCAGCCCGAACTGGTCGGCGAGCTGGTCGAGCAGGCTGGCAAGGTACAGCCCGGCGCTCACCGCGCTGATCGGGCCGGTCAGCACGTAGTCGAACATCAGCGCGCTGACCGAGAACTTGGCCGCCGTCGTGCCCATTGCCTCGCGCACCACGCGATAGACGCCGCCGCGGGTGAACATGCTGCAGCTCTCGATGTAGACGGCGCGCACGGCGTAGGAGAACAGCATGATGCCGAGCACGAACCAGGGCGCCGCCTTGCCGATCTTGCCCTCGACGATGCCGCCCACGTAGTAGGCCGAGGAGCCGAGGTCCCCCAGCACGATGGCGGCGGCGCGCCAGAACGAAACGAAGCTCAGCATCACGGTCGCCGGCACGACGAAGCGGTTGATCGCCGGAAGCGACGTGTTCGGGGATGGGTCGGCTGGCTTCATGGGGCGGCCTGACAGCAGGACCGTATCGCGGGAGAGCAATATCGGCGCGCAAGCAAAGCAGGGGCGCCCTGCATGTGAAACAGCCAGGGATAAAGCGGGAGTGCGACTTTTTACGTAACTTGTAAAGACGCCATGCGATTCAGGAAGTCGTCATGATGCTCTTGCCGTTATGGCTGGCCTTGGTCGCAGCCTCGAGCCGTGCAGCGCATCCAGCAGCCCCGTCGCGAACGACGCTGGCCCGCCCGCTCGCGCCGCCGCCCGTTCTCCCGCCACGCCTAGCATCGTCAGCGCATCCACTGCGGCCCTCAGCGCATCCGCTTCCACCGCCAGGCACGCCGCCGCGACCGCTCCCGCGGCGCAGCCCAGCCCGCTGACCAGCGCCATCCATGGGTGCCCGCCCTGCACGGCCACAGTGCGCGTGCCGTCCGTCACCCAGTCCACCACGCCGGTCATCGCCACCACCGCGCCTGTCTCGGCCGCCAGGCGGCGTGCCGGGCCGAGCGCGGCCTCGGCGTCATCCGTGGCGTCCGTGCCGCGCCCGCCCGGGCCGGCGCCGGCCAGGGCCAGGATTTCGGAGGCGTTGCCCTTGATGAGCGCCGGGCCGCACGCCGCCAGAGCGCGCCCCAGGGCCAGCCGCTGCGGGATGGCCCCGGCGGCCACCGGGTCCAGCACCCAGGGCGTGCCCCGCGCTCGGGCGGCGGCTATGGCAGCGTGCGCGGCGGCCATGCGGGCGGGGGTCTGCATCCCCAGGTTGACCAGCAGCGCGTCGCTGAACCCGGCCACCGCCGCCATCTCCGCCTCCGCCTCCGCCATCAGCGGGGACGCGCCCAGGCACAGCAGGGCGTTGGCGGTGAGCGGCGCCGCCACCGGGTTGGTCAGGCAATGCACCAGCGGGCGGCGGGCGCGCAGCCCTGCGAGCGTGACGGCAGCCGGGGCGGGAAGGGGCGTGCTCAAGCGGCCTGGCCTTGCGGGAAGCCGACACGCTAAGATCATGGCCGCTTCCCGCCAAGCCTCTGGACTCCGCCGCATGATCCTGGACGAGCGCACCTACCTGATCTGGCCCGCCCACGTGCGCGACTACTTGCAGCTCTACGAGGCGGAGGGCATGGCGCTGCAAGTCAGCCACTTGGGCGACCTCGTCGGCTGGTTCACCACGGACAGCGGCGGGCGGATCAACGAGGTGGTGCATCTGTGGCGCTACGCCGACGCCGGAGACCGGGAGCGCCGCCGCGCGGCGATGGAGGCGGACCCGGCGTGGCAGGCGTTCCGTGCCAAGTCGTCCGGCTACGTGATGGAGATGCGCAGCCGCATCCTGCGCCCGACCGGCTTCTCGCCGATGCGGTGAGGCAGCTTAGCTGGGAAAGAACGTGTAGGTGGCGCTGTACTCCACCCGCGACTCGGCGCCGGCGTGGTCCGCGTCGCAGCCGGCAGCCGGGGCGACGCCGCCCTCCGTGGCGCTGCGCACGATGTATTGGATGCCGGAAAACACGCCCTCGCCGGCGTGGGACTTGGCAGTCAGCACCAGCCAGGGAATGGCGCCTGCCTGCGGCGCCGGGCTCGTGGCCACGGCCGCGCCCACCACGGTGCTGCCGTCCTCGGCCTGCCAGCTCGGCCCGGCGAAGTGGCGGCCGACCTGGCGGCCCGCCGGGTCCAGCAGGATGGCGTCGGGCGCCTTGAGCCGCCAGGCGTAGCCCGCCTCGGTTTGCGCGCAGGCATACACCTGGGCGCCTTTGCCAAGCAGCACGATGGCCGGTGCTGCCGCGTGCGCGTGATGGGCAAAGGCCAGGAAGCTCAGCATCAGCAGCCGCGAGCACCGCCTGCTTGGTGCACGCGGGCGTGGGTCATCGATCTCATGGAGTGATCTCATGCCGCTTACCTGACAGACTGGACGGTCGTTCGCAAAGATCATTGTTGTGAATAGGCAAGCTGGATCGCCTGCCGCTCGACAAGGGCTGGGTCCTCGGTGCTTGCGAAAGCCGCAACGGTTCGGTGCGGTCCGCACCGGTAGATCGCCGACGTGCTGCCGGGGCCGCCGCCAGTGTGGCCGACATAGGTTGCGCCTGTTTCGCCGATCCCGATCATGAGGCCCAGGCCATAGCCTGCCGTCCGCCACGGCCGCCCCGGGACCGGCCCGCCGAGCGGATGCGGAGACAGCATCTCGGACAGCAGCGGCGCCGGCAGCAAGACGCCCCCGAGCAGCCGGTGCAGCAGCAAGGCAGCACTGGCAGCCGGACCAGTCAGCAAGCCGTGATACACCCAGCCAGGATGGTAGCCTGCCAGGTTCCCCCAACCCGTCGCCGCCATGTCGGCCGGCTCGCAGGCGATCATGGCGCCCGTGATGCCGAGTGGGGCGAACACCAGCGCGTCGAGGGCCGGGCCGAGTTCCTGGCCGGCCGCAGCCTCCACCAGGTCGCGGACGAGCAGATAGCCGATGTTCGAGTAGGCCCAGCCTTGGCCGGGCTCGAAGAGCGGCATGTCGGCCCGCGCCCGCCGCAGCAGCAGGCCGCGCTCCCAGGGCGTCTCGCGGTTGGCGACCGCCTCGTGATACGACGCCAGCCCGCCGTAGTCGGGAAGGCCTGCCCGGTGCTGGAGCAGGTGGCGAAGGGTGAAAGGCTGCCCTTGCATTGGTGCATCAAGGCTCAACCGGCCATCGGCGACCAGCGCCAGCGCGGCCGCGGCCATCACGGTTTTGGTGAAGCTCCACCATGGCAGCGATGCCGGGTCGGCACATGCATCCACTCCATCCCCGGCGACAGCGGTGACAAGGCGGGCTTCCGACATGGCTCCCGCGCTACTCGGCCGGCACGGCCACGATGCGGGTCCGCCGCCCCCGCGCCAGCCGCTCCAGCGCCAGGTACACCACCGGCGTCGTGTACAGCGTCAGCGCCTGGCTCGCGATCAGCCCGCCCACGATCGCCACGCCCAGCGGCACCCGGTATTCCGACCCGGCGCCCCAGGCCAGCGCCAGCGGCAGCGCGCCCAGCAGGGCGGCCAGCGTGGTCATGGTGATGGGGCGGAAGCGTTCCAGGCAGGCGGCGCGGATCGCCTGCTCCGGGGTCATGCCGTGCTCGCGCTCGGCTTCCAGCGCGAAGTCCACCAGCATGATCGCGTTCTTCTTCACGATGCCGACCAGCAGCAGGATGCCGATGATGCTCAGCACCGACAGCTCGCCGCCGGTGACGACGATCGCCAGCAGCGCGCCCAGGCCGGCGGAGGGGATGGTGGACAGGATGGTGAGCGGGTGCAGCAGGCTCTCGTACAGCACGCCGAGCACGATGTAGATCGTCAGCAGCGCAGCCCCGATCAGCGCCGGTTCCGAGGACAAGGACTTCTTCAGGAACTGCGCGTTGCCGGCGAAGTCCGTGTGCACGCCCTCCGGCATCCGCAGCTCCAGCGCCGTGTTCTCGACCAGCGCCGTGGCCTGGCCCAGCGAGGTGCCGGGCAGCAGGTTGAAGCTGATGGAGCTGGAAGGGAACTGGCCCTGGTGCTCCACCGCCAGCGGCGCGGTGCCGCGTTCGAAGTGCGCCACGGCGGAGAGCGGCACCTGGGTCGCGCCGGGTGCGCCGACGTACACGGTTTGCAGCATCGACGGGTCGGTTTGCAGCGCCGGGTCGGTCTCGAGCACGACCTTGTACTGGTTGCGGTCGGTGTAGATGGTGGAGATTTGCCGCTGGGCGAAGGCGTTGTTCAGCGCGTTGTCGATGGCGGTGGTGGAGAGCTGCAGCCGGGCCGCGGCGTCGCGGTCGATCACCACGTTGGATTGCGGGCCGGACTTGTCCTGGTCGCTGCTCACGTCCTCGATGCCGGCCACGTGCTGCAGCGCCGCTTCCAGCTTCTGGGTACAGACGCGCAGCTCGGCCAGGTCCTGGTCCAGCAGCACGAACTGGAACTGGCTGCCGCCGCTGCGCCCGCCGCCGCGCAGGTCCTGCACGGAGGACAGGAAGGTCTGGATGTCCGCCATCGCCTGCAGCTTGGGGCGCAGCCGCGCGATCACCGCCTCGCTGCCGATCCGGCGTTCGCTGATCGGCTTGAGCTGGATGGTCAGCTGGCCGCGGTTGAGTGAGGAAAAGCCGTTGGCCACGCCCACGGTCGAGCCCACGCTCTTCACCGCCGGGTCTGCCAGGATGGCCTCGACAACGCGGCCCTGCTTGGCGGACATGGCGGCGAAGGAGGTGGACGGGTCGGCCTGGGTGTTGCCTTGCAGCAGCCCGGTGTCCTGCAACGGCAGGAAGCCCTTGGGCACCTCCCACCACAGCCCCACGGTGCCGACCGCGCAGCCGAGCGTGACCAGCAGCATCAGCCGCCGCCAGCGCAGCGCCGTGTCGAGCGAGCGGGCGTAGCCGCGCAGGGTGGCGGCCAGCGCGCGCTCCACTGCCGCATCGAAGCGGGACCACCAGCGCGGTGGGGCGATCCGCAGCCCGGTGATCTGGCCGCACATCATCGGCGTCAGCGTGAGGGAGACGGCGGCGGAGACGACGATGGCGACCGTCAGCACCATGGCGAACTCGTGCAGCAGCCGGCCCGGCAGCCCGCCCATGAAGGTCAGCGGGATGAACACCGCGACCAGCGAGATGGAGATGGACAGCACGGTGAAGCCGATCTGCCGCGCGCCGCGGATGGCGGCCACCAGCGGCGGCTCGCCCATCTCGGCGTGGCGGGCGATGTTCTCGATCATCACGATGGCGTCGTCCACCACGAAGCCGACCGAGATGGTCAGCGCCATGAGCGAGAAGTTGTCCAAGGAGTAGCCGAGCTTCCACATGGCGGCCAGCGTGCCGGCGATGGACAGCGGCACCGTGACGGCAGCGGCCAGGGTGGGCACCAGGCGGCGCATGAACACCAGCACCACCGCCAGCACCAGCACAATCGAGACCAGCAGCGTCTTCTCTACGTCGGCCACGCTGGCGCGAATGGTGCTGGTGCGGTCGGCGATGATCTTGACGTCGATGTCCGGCGGCATCCAGGCGAGCAAATGCGGCAGCTCCGCCTTGATGCGGTCGGTGGTCTCGATGACGTTCGCCCCAGGTAGCCGGGTGATGCCGAGCAGGATGGCGGGCGTCGTGCCGTCCCAGGCCGCGAGCCGGCTGTTGGCGACGCCATCCACCACGCTCGCCACGTCCGACAGCCGCAGCGCGGAGCCGTTCTGCGACTTGACGACCAGGCCGGCATAGTCGCTGGCCTGGCGCATCTGGCCGTTGACGGCGATGTCGCGGGCGCGGTCCGCCCCCTCGAAGCTGCCGGTGCTCTGCGTCACGTTGGCGTTGCGGATGGCGGTGAACACGTCCTGTCCGGACAGGCTTGCGGCCCGCAGCGCGCCCGGGTTCAGCCGCACCCGCACGGCCGGCTTCTCCGCGCCGTTGATCTGCACCTGGCTCACCCCGTCCAGCTGCGAGAGGCGCTGGGCGAGGATGGTGTCCGCCGCGTCGTACACCTGGCCCGGCGACAGGGTTTTCGAGGTGAGCGCCAGCGTCATGATCGGCGCGTCGGCCGGGTTGAACTTGCGGTAGTACGGCCGGATCGGCAGGTCGGAGGGCAGGTCGGAGGTGGCGGCGTTGATCGCCGTCTGCACGTCATGCGCCGCGCCGTCGATGGAGCGGCCGATGTCGAAGATGCAGACGATGGCGGTGGAGCCGAGCGAGGAGGTGGAGGTGAGCTCGTTCATCCCGGGGATTTCGCCGAGGCGGCGTTCCAGCGGGGCGGCGATGGAGGTCGCCATCGTCTCCGGATCGGCGCCGGGCCGGCCGGCGAACACGACGATGGCGGGGAAGTCCACCATGGGCAGGGGTGCGACGGGCAGGAACTGGTAGGCGACCAGGCCCGCCAGCAACAGGCCGAGGGCGAGCAGCGCGGTGCCGACCGGGCGGAGGATGAAGGGGGTGGAGAAGTTCATTCCGCCGCCGCCGGACGAAGCCCCGCCGCGAAACGCAGGCGCAGCCGCTCGAACGTCACGTAGATCACCGGCGTCGTGTAGAGCGTCAGCAACTGGCTGAGCAGCAGCCCGCCCACGATCGTCACGCCCAGCGGGAAGCGCAGCTCCGAGCCGGTGCCGCGCTCCAGCACCAGAGGCAGCGCGCCCAGCAGCGCGGCGGCCGTCGTCATCATGATGGGGCGGAAGCGCAGGGCGCAGGCTTCCTCGATCGCGGCTTCGGGCGAGAGGCCGCGCTCGCGCTCCGCCTCCACCGCGAAGTCGATCATCATGATGGCGTTCTTCTTCACGATGCCCATCAGCAGCACGATGCCGACCAGCGCCACCAGCGACAGGTCGAGCCCGCAGGCCATCAACGCCAGCAGCGCGCCGATGCCGGCCGAGGGCAGGGTGGACAGGATCGTCACCGGATGGATCGTGCTCTCGTACAGCACGCCCAGCACAATGTAGATCACCACCACGGCGGCCAGGATCAGCCAGGGCTCGGAGGCGAGCGAGCGCTGGAACTCGGCGGCCTCGCCGGAGTAGCTGCCCGTCACCGTCTCCGGCAGGCCGAGCGCCTGCTCCGCGTCCGCCACGTCCTTCACCGCGTCGCCCAGCGACGTGCCGGGCGCGAGGTCGAAGGAGAGCGTGACGGAGGGGAATTGCTGCTCGTGGGTGATCGCGAGCGGCCCGACGCCCTGGCTGATGCCGGCCACCGCCGAGAGCGGGATCAGCGACTGCGCCGCCCCGCTCACGGTGGCGCCGGACGTGGTGCTCTGCCCCTGGGCGGACAGCACGCCGGGCACGCGCAGCCGCAGCAGGGAGGCCGGGTCCGCCTGCCAGGCCGGCTCGGCTTCCAGCACCACGCGATATTGGTTGGCCTGGCTGAAGATGGTGCTGACCTGGCGCTGGCCGAAGCTGTCGTACAGCACGTCCTGGATCGTCTGCATGGACACGCCCAGGCGCTGCGCCGCCTCCCGATCCACCGTGACGTGGGTGACCGACCCTTCGTCCTGCTGGTCGGTCGCCACGTTGCGCAGCCCGGGCGCGCCTTGCAGCCGGGCGAGCAGGCGGGGCGCCCATTCGGCCAGCTCCGCCGCGTCGGTATCGACCAGGGTGTACTGGTATTGCGTGCGGCTGACCCTCGTTCCGATCTGGATGTCCTGCACCGGCTGGGTGAACACGGACAGGCCGGGGATGGCGTCCGCCGCGCGTTGCAGCCGCGCCTGCACGGCCGTCACCGGGTCGCGCTGCGGGCGGGGCTTCAGCGCGATGGTCAGCCGGCCGGAGTTGGGCGTGGGGTTGATGGAGCCGGCGCCCACGAAGGAGGTCACGCTGGCCACCGCCGGGTCGCGCCCTGCTGCGTCGGCGAAGCGGGCTTGCAGCTTGCCCATGGCGGGGATCGAGATGGACTGGCCCGCCTGCGTCACAGCCACGATCACGCCCGTGTCCTGCGCCGGCAGGAAGCCCTTGGGCATCACGACGTAGAGCAGCACCGTGCCGACCAGCGTGCCCGCTGCCACCAGCAGCACCAGCCCCTGCGCCCGCAGCGCCCAGCCGAGCGTGCGCCGGTAGCCCGCGGCCAGCCGGCGGAACCCGGCGTCGAACGCGCGGGCCACCAGCGTGGGCTTGGCTGCGTGCAGCGGCCGCAGCAGCCGGCCGCACATCATGGGCGTGAGCGTGAGCGACACCACCGCCGACACCACCACTGACACGGCGAGCGTCACCGCGAACTCGTTGAACAGCCGCCCCACCACGCCCGTCATGAACAGCAGCGGGATGAACACCGCGACCAGCGAGACGGTGAGCGAGACGATGGTGAAGCCGATCTGCCTGGCGCCGCGGTAGGCGGCTTCCAGCGGCGGCACGCCCTGCTCGACATAGCGAACCACGTTCTCGATCATGACGATGGCGTCATCGACCACGAACCCGGTCGAGACGGTCAGCGCCATCAGCGAGAGGTTGTCGAGCGCGTAGCCCAGCAGCGCCATGACCCCGAACGTGCCGATCAGCGAGAGCGGCAGCGCGATCCCCGGGATCACCGTGGCGCGCCAGGAGCCGAGGAACAGGTAGATCACCCCGATCACCAGCGCGATCGCCAGCAGCAGGGTGAACTGCACGTCCGCCACCGAGGCGCGGATGGTCTCCGTCCGGTCCGTCACCACCGAGGGCGCCACGCCCGCGGGCAGGGCGCGCTCCAGCGCGGGCAGCGCCTCGCGGATGTCGGCCACGGTCTGCACGATGTTGGCGCCGGGCTGGCGCTGGATGTCCAGGATCACCGCCGGGTGCCCGTTGAGCGCCGAGACCACGCGGGTGTTCTCGATGCTGGCCTCGACGCTGCCCACGTCGCGCAGGCGCAGCGGGGCGGCGTCCTTGTAGCTGATCACCAATTGGCGGTAGGCCTCGGGGTCCAGCAGCTGGTCGTTGGTGGACAGCCCGAAGGCCTGCGCCTTGCCGTCGAACCCGCCCTTGGCGCCGTTCACGTTGGCGGCGGACACCGCGGTACGGACGTCCTCCATCGACAGGTTGTAGGCGGCCAGCCGCGCCGGGTCGATCCGCACCCGGATGGCCCGGCGCAGCCCACCCTGCACCGTCACCTTGCCCACGCCGACGATCTGGCTGAGCTTCGGTTGCAGCAGCGTGTCCGCCAGGTCCGCCACCCCGTCCAGCGGCACGTTGTCGGAGGTGAGCGCCAGGGTGACGATGGCGGCGTCCGCCGGGTTCACCTTCGAGTACACCGGCGGGTAGGGCAGGGTGGTGGGCAGCGTGCCTTCGGCGGCGTTGATCGCGGCCTGCACGTCCTGCGCCGCTCCGTCCATGGAGCGCGACAGGTTGAACTGCAGCGTGACCTGGCTGGTGCCCTCGCTGCTGACGCTCTCCATGCTGGACAGCCCGGTGATCTGGCCGAACTGCCGCTCCAGGCTCGCGGTGACCAGGGTCGCCGTCACGTCCGGGCTGGCGCCGGGCAACTGGGTGCTGACCTCGATAGTGGGGAAGTCCACCTGCGGCAGCGCCGAGACCGGCAGCGCGCCGTAGCCCAGCAGCCCGGCCAGCAGCACCGCCACCGCCAGCAGCCCGGTCGCTACCGGGCGGGCGATGAAGGGGGCGGAGATGTTCAAGGGTCAGCCCGGCGTGCGGGTGCGGGCCGGCTGTGCTGCGGCCTCGGGCGGCACGGCCGCGTCCTGCACGTGCACCTTGGCGCCGTCGGTCAGGCGGGATGCGCCGTCCGTCACCACCCGGTCACCCGGCCGCAGCCCAGCGGTGATGACGGAGGCGGCCTCGTCCTCGTGCCCCACCTGCACGGCGTGGCGCTCCACCGTGTCGTCCGGCTTGAGCAGGTACACATAGGCGCCCAATGGGCCGCGCTGCACCCCGGTCGGCGGCAGGCTGACCACGTTGCGCTGCGTGTCCACCAGCAGCCGCACGTTGACGAAGCCGCCGGGCCACAGGGCGAGCGCGGCGTTGGGGAAGGTCGCCTTGAGCTTGATGGTGCCGGTCGCCTGATCGACCGTGTTGTCCAGCACCGCCACCTGGCCGCGGTCGAGCACGGCCTTGCCGTCATTGGCGACGCCTTGCGGCAAGGCCAGCACCTCCGGCGCGCCGGCCCGGATGGCGGCGGCGACCGCGCCCAGCGTTTGCTGCGGCAGAGTGAACACCACGGAGATCGGCTGCAGCTGGGTGATCACCACCAGCGGCGTCGTGTCCGCCGCGTGGACGATGTTGCCCTGGTCCACCTGGCGGATGCCGGTGCGCCCGTCCAGCGGGCTGGCGATGGTGGTGTAGGACAGGTTGGTGCGCGCCGTGTCGATCTGCGCCTGGTCCTGCCGCACCAGCGCCTCGTCCTGCGCCACCGTCGCTTTCTGGGTGTCCGAGGTCTGCGCCGAGGTGTAGGCGGTGGCGGCGAGCTTCTGGTAGCGCACCAGGTCCACCCGGGCGTTGGCCAGGTTCGCCTCATCCTGCGCCTTCTTGGCCGTGGCCTGGTCGAGCGCCGCCTGGTATGGCCGCGGGTCGATGCGGGCCAGCACGTCCCCGGCGCGCACGTCCTGGCCCTCCTTGAAGGCGATCTGCAGCAGGGGGCCGTCGATCATCGCCTTGACGCTGACGGTGTTGAACGCCTGCACGGTGCCGAGCGCGTCCAGGAACACCGGCACGTCGCCCAGCTTGGCGGCGACGGCCAGCACCGGGACCGGGTCGCCCTCGGCGCTGCCGGCCCGCGCCCGGTGGCGATCGTCCTTCGGGGCCGCGGTGCGCCCGAACTCATACCAGCCGCCCGCGCCGGCGGCGGCGATCACGGTCAGCAGCAGGAGGGAGCGGCGGAGCGTCATGTGTTTCCCGTGGCGCGGGGCAGCGTCCATCCGCCGCCCAGCGCCTTGTAGAGGTTGATCAGGGATTGGAAATACAACAGCCGCACCTGCGCCAAGGTGTCCTGGTCATTAAACAGCGTGGTCTGCGTGTTGATCACGGTGGTGATATCGACCGTGCCAGCGGCGAGCTGGGCGCGCGCGATCTCCTCCGCCTTCTGCGCCACCGTGACGGCCTGGCGCTGCAAGGCCTCCTGCTGCCCGGCGTAGCGCACGGCCACGAGGTAGGTGTCGGCGTCCTGGAAGGCTTGCAGCACCGCCTGGCGGTAGTCGGCGACCAGCTCGGCGAAGCGGCCCTTGGCCTGGTTAAGGTTGCCCTGCTCCAGGCCGTTGTCGAAGATGGTCTGCGTAACGGACGCGGCGGCGCTGAACAGCAGGCTGCCGGGGCCGAGCAGGGTGGACAGCGCCAGGCTCTCGATGCCGCCCTGCGTGGTGAGCTGCACCGCTGGAAAGAACGCGGCGCGGGCGGCGCGCACGTTGCCGTACTGGCTGACCAGGTTGGCCTCGGCGTTGGCCACGTCCGGCCGCCGGGCCAGCAGCTCGGAAGGCAGGCCGCCGCTGACGAGGGGGGTCGGCAGGTCGAACAGGGTGTTGGCGGTGACGGTGATCTGCTCCGGCGGCAGCCCGACCAAGGTGGAGAGCGCGATCACCTGCTGCTCCAGCTGGCTTTGGAAGCTCGGGATCAGCGCGGCCTCGCCCGCCACCAGCGCCTCCTGCTGCGCCACGTCGAGCGCCGTTCCCGTGCCGAACTGCACCCGGGCCTGGAACACCTTGAGCGTGTCGCGCGCGATCTTGAGGTTGCCCTGCGCCACCGCCAGCCGGTCGGCCGCGCCCAGCGCCTGGAAGTAGGTGGTGGCCACGGAGGTGACGACCGTGAGCGCCACGGTTTCCTGGTCGAACCGGCTGGCCAACGCGGCGGCCTGGGCGGCGTTGTAAGTCGCGCGGTTTTTGCCCCAGAAATCCGCCTCGTAGCTGACCGCGCCTTGCAGGCTGTACTGCCGGCTGTCCACGTAGCGGGTGCCGCCGCCGAGGCCGCTGGCGCCGGTCACGACGGTGCTGCCGACGTTGTTGGTCATGCTGGTGGTGGTACCGGCGCCCGTGCTGGTGGTGGACGTGACCCCGGCGCCGCCCGTGGTGATGCCCGACGCGCCGCCCACCCCCGTGGAGCCGATGCGGCTGTAGCTCGCGCTGCCGTTGGCGCTGATCGTGGGCAGCAGCGGCGACCCGGCGATCGACACCTGCGCGTCCGCCTGCACCACGCGGGCGGCGGCGGCGGCCAGGTTCTGGTTGTAGGCCCGCGCGTCCGCCATCAACCGGTCCAGCTCCGCCGAGCCGAAGGCGCGCCACCAATCGGGCGCAGGCCAGGCCGCCTGCGCACTTTCCACGGTGGCGCGGAACGCGGGCGGGATGGTCAGCGCCGGGCGCGCGTAATCCGGCCCGAGGTCGCACCCGGCCAAGGCGAGCAGGGTGGCGAGCGCGGACAGGGAGGCGGGCAGGGGCCGGGCGTGCGGCAGGCGCAGCGTTCGAGTCCTCGGTGCGGGTTTGGGTGTCCCTCCAACGCCATGCGGCGGCTTGCACGATGCGGGAGAATTGCAGTGGAAGGTGGGGCGTCACCCCAGGCCCTGCCAGAGGGCGGCCCTGAGCGGCAATCTTGCCGCCGCGCCGGCGATATGCAACTCACCCAGCCAAGCAACGAAGCTCACAGGAAACGCCGGGTGGCAGAGCCGATCCTTCAGACCGAGGGCATGACGCGCGAGTTCCGCGGCTTCATCGCGGTGAACGGCGTGAACCTGCGCGTGATGCCAGGCAGCATCCACGCGCTGATCGGCCCCAACGGCGCCGGCAAGACGACGTGCTTCAACCTGCTGACCAAGTTCCTGCAACCGACGCGCGGCGTCATCCGCTACGCGGGCCGCGACATCACGGGGCTGAAGGCGGCGCAGGTGGCGCGGCTCGGGCTGGTGCGCTCGTTCCAGATCTCGGCCGTGTTCCCCCACCTGACCGCGCTGGAGAACGTGCGGCTGGCACTGCAGCGCCAGCGCGGTGGGTCGTACGACTTCTGGCGCGCCGAAGGGTTGCTCCGGCAGTATGACGGCCGGGCCCGGGCGCTGCTGGAGGACGTGGGGCTTGCCGAGCACGTCGAGACCCCGGCGGTGCTGCTGTCCTACGGCCGCAAGCGCGCGCTGGAGATTGCCACCACCTTGGCGCTCGACCCGCAGATGCTGCTGCTGGACGAGCCGACCGCGGGCATGACGCACGAGGACGTAGACCGCGTGGTGGCGCTGATCCGCCGCATCCGCGTCGGCCGCACCATCCTGATGGTGGAGCACAACCTGTCTGTGGTGGAGGGGCTGTGCGACCAGATCACCGTGCTGGCGCGCGGCCAGGTGCTCGCGGAGGGCGACTACGCCACCGTGTCCCGCAACCCAGAGGTGGTCACCGCCTATCTGGGCACCGACGCGCCGGGGGCGGCGTAGGATGGCGCTCCCGCCCGCCGCATCCATGCTGCAAGTCCAGGGCCTCAACGCCTGGTACGGCGAGAGCCACGTGCTGCACGGCGTCGATTTCGAGGTGGGCGAAGGCGAGGTGGTGACCCTGCTGGGCCGCAACGGCGCCGGCAAGACCACCACCATGAAATCCATCATGGGCCTGGTGCCGCGCCGGGCGGGGTCCATCGCGTTCAAGGGACGCGAAACCATCCGGATGCGGCCCGATGCCGTGGCCCGCGCCGGGATCGCGCTGTGCCCGGAGGAACGCGGCATCTTCGCCAGCCTGACCGTGGTAGAAAACCTGATGCTGCCCCCGGTGATCGCGCCCGGCGGGCTGGACGTGCCGACCATCCACGCGCTGTTCCCCAACCTCAAGGAGCGCGCCTCGTCCCAGGGCACCCGGCTGTCCGGCGGCGAGCAGCAGATGCTGGCGATCGGCCGCATCCTGCGCACGGGCGCGCGCTTCCTGCTGTTGGACGAGCCGACGGAGGGGCTGGCGCCGGTGATCGTGCAGCAGATCGGCCGCACCATCCGCGAGTTGCGCACGCGGGGCTTCACCGTGCTGCTGGTGGAGCAGAACTTCCGCTTCGCCGCCACCGTGGCCGACCGCCATTACGTGATGGAGCACGGCCGGGTGATCGACATGATCCCGAACGGCGATATCGACGCCCAGATGGGCAAGCTGCACGATTACCTCGGCGTTTGAACGCGCCTTCGAAGGAGACGACATGAACCTGACGCGACGCGGCTTGATCGGAACGGCGGCCCCCGCCTTGGCTGTCACGGCCTCCAGGGCGGGAAAGGCCCGCGCCCAAGGAGCGGCGGTCAAGATCGGCGTGCTGACGGACATGTCCGGCACCTACCGCGACGCCTCGGGGCCGCTCGCGGTGCTGGCGGTGCAGCAGGCGCTGGAGGAGTCGGGCGCGGGCAGCGTGCAGGTGCTGTCCGCCGATCACCAGAACAAGTCCGACATCGCGGCCTCCATCGCGCGGGAATGGTTCGACCGGGACGGCGTGGACCTGATCGTGGACGGGGTGAACTCCGCCTGCGGCCTGGCGATCTCCGGGGTCGCCAAGGAAAAGAACAAGATCCACATCAACAACGGTGCCGCCACCAGCGACCTCACCGGGCCGCAGTGCAACGCCAACACCATCCACTTCTCCTACGACACCTATATGCTGGCCAAGTCCACCGGCGGTGCCCTCGTGGCCGCGGGAGGGGACACCTGGTTCTTCATCACCGCCGACTACACGTTCGGCCACACCCTGGAGCGGGAAGCCACCAACGTGGTCACCGCCGGGCACGGCAAGGTGCTGGGATCGGTGTCCTACCCGTTCCCCACCACCACCGACTTCTCCTCCCAGCTGGTGCAGGCGCAGAGCAGCGGCGCCAAGGTGATCGGGCTGGCGAGCGCCGGCGTGGACACGGCCAACCAGGTCAAGCAGGCGCACGAGTTCGGCCTCACCCAGTCAGGCGTGAAGCTCGCCGGGTTCCTGACCTTCATCAGCGACGTGCACGCCATCGGGCTGGAAGCGGGGCAGGGCTTGCAGATCACCAACAGCTTCTACTGGGACGCCAACGACCGCACCCGGGCCTTCGCCGCGCGGCTCAAGCCCAAGGCGCTGAACGTGCGGCCCGGCATGGTCCACGCCGGAGACTACGCCTGCGTGCTGCACTACATGAAGGTGGTGCAGGCCATGGGCACGGCGGAGGCCAAGAAGGACGGCGCGGCCACGGTGGCGCGCATGAAGGCGATGCCCACGGACGACGACGCGTTCGGCCCCGGCAGCATCCGCGAGGATGGCCGCGGCATCCATCCCGCGTTCCTGTGGGAGGTGAAGAAGCCCAGCGAGAGCACCCACCCGTGGGATTACTACAAGCTGGTGGCGACCACGCCGGCCGACCAGGCGTTCCGCCCCTTGCAGGCTGGAAGCTGTCCGCTGGTGAAGGCGTGACCGCCCGCGCCGCACGCCGCTAGACTGGCGATGCTCACGATCTTCGGCGTCCCGGCGGCCGCGCTGTTCGGACAGCTGTTGCTTGGCCTGATCAACGGCGCGTTCTACGCCCTGCTCTCGCTCGGGCTGGCGATCATCTTCGGCATGCTGGGCATCGTGAACTTCGCCCATGGCGCGCTGTTCATGATGGGCGCGTTCGTGGCCTGGATGCTGCAAAACTATCTTGGCATCGACTACTGGTGGGCCTTGCTGCTGTCCCCGCTGGCGGTCGGGCTGTTCGGCGTGATGCTGGAAAAGGCGGTGATCAGCCGGCTCTACCGCATCGACCCGATCTACGGCTTGCTGCTCACTTTCGGCCTGGCGCTGATCCTGGAGGGGCTGTTCCGCAACGCATATGGAGCTTCCGGCCTGCCCTACCGCATTCCGCCGAGCCTGTCGGGCGGCACCAATCTCGGATTCATGTACCTGCCCAACTATCGCGGCTGGGTTGTGGTCGTGGCGCTGGTCACGTGCCTGGCGACCTGGCTGGTGATCGACAAGACCTCGATCGGCGCCAGGCTGCGGGCCGCCACCGAGAACCCGGCGCTGGTGCAGGCCTTCGGCGTGAACGTGCCGCGCATGATCACGCTCACCTACGCCTCCGGCGTCGCCCTGGCCGCGTTCGCCGGGGTGCTGGCAGCACCCATCTACTCGGTCAATCCCGGCATGGGCTCCAACCTCATCATCGTTGTGTTCGCCGTGGTGGTGATCGGCGGCATGGGGTCCATCCTCGGCTCCATCGTCACCGGCTTCGGGCTGGGCGTGGCGGAGGGGCTGGCCAAGGTGTTCTACCCGCCGGCTTCGGCCACGGTGGTGTTCGTCATCATGGTGCTGGTGCTGCTGGTCCGCCCCGCCGGGCTGTTCGGCCGGGCCAGCTGATGTTCGGCCTCTCGCGGCCGCAAGGCATCGCCTTCCTGGTGCTGCTCGCCCTGATCGTGGCCAGCCCGTTCGTGTTCTACCCCGTGTTCCTGATGAACGTGCTGTGCTTCGCGCTGCTGGCGTCCGCGTTCAACCTGCTGGTCGGTTACGTGGGGCTGCTGAGCTTCGGCCACGCCGCTTATTTCGGCATGGGCGCCTACGTGTCGGCCTACGCTGCCAAGGCCTGGGGGCTCACGCCCGAGCTGTGCGTGCTGCTGGGCGGCGTCGTCGGCGGCGGGCTGGGCGTCGTGTTCGGCGCGCTGGCGATCCGCCGCCTGGGCATCTACTTCAGCATGATCACGCTGGCGCTGGCGCAGATGAACTACTTCTTCTGCCTCCAGGTGCCGTTCACCCACGGCGAGGACGGCATCCAGCAGGTGCCGCGCGGCGCGCTGTTTGGGCTGTTCTCCCTGCAATCGGACGGCGCGATGTATGCCTTCGTGGCCGCCGTGTTCGTGCTGTTCTTCCTGCTGATCCACCGCATCGTGCACTCGCCGTTCGGCCAGGTGCTCAAGGCGGTCCGGGAGAACGAGCCCCGCGCCACCTCGCTGGGCTATCGGACGGACGACTACAAGCTGATCGCCTTCATCCTGTCCTGCTTCGTCGCCGGCATCGCCGGCGGGCTGAAGGCGCTGGTGTTCGGCATCGCGACCCTGACGGACGTGAGCTTCGGCGCGTCCGGCGACATCATCCTGATGACGCTGCTGGGCGGCATGGGCACCATCTTCGGGCCGGGCGTGGGCGCGCTGGTGCTCAAGTTCATGGAAAGCTACCTGGCCGGCATCGGCTCCTGGGTGACGGTGGTGCAAGGCGTCGTCTTCGTCGTCTGCGTGCTCGCGTTCCGCCGCGGCATCGTGGGCGAACTCGGGGCGCGGCTGCGGCTCAACCTGTAGCCACGGCCCCACCTGCGCCGCACCCCCGCCCTAGCAGCGCCCCAATGCCCGGGCTAGGTCCGGGTCCATGAGCTACCAGACCCTGTATGCCGCCCTGGCGCGGCTGAACGTCCAACTGACCGCGATGGCTGCGCTGGGCGCGGAGATGAAGCTGCGCCTGGCCGGAGACCCCGGCCACCCCGCCACCCGGGCGCTGCTGCAGGCGATCACCGCCGAGGTCGGCCCGGACGTGCTGGGCGACATGCGGGATGGCGAGGAGGAGAGCGCGCTCGGCCTGCTGCAAACCTTCTTCCGCGACGCCGCCAGCCTGCTGGACAATCCGGCGGCCCCGCCCGGCTGGACCCACACCGACCCGGTGATCCTGCGCTCGCTCGGGCGCTCCTCGCGCAGCAACGTGTTCAGCATTGAGGCGCTGCGCCCCGGCCGCCCCGCTCTGGACGCCACCATCGCCCAGGCCCGCCGCTTCCTGGACGTGGGCACGGGGGTGGGCGAGGTGGCGATGACAGCGGCCCATGCCTGGCCGCACATGCGGGTGACCGGGATCGACCTGTGGCAGCCCTCGCTCGCCATCGCCCGCGCCAGCCTGGCTGGGAGCGGCGTGGCCGACCGGGTCGAGCTGCGCGAGCAAAGCCTGGACGACCTGCCGGAGCGGGACTGCTTCGACCTGGCCTGGCTGCCAGCGCCGTTCATCCCGGGCCCGGTGGTGGAGGCGGGCATCGCCCGTCTGCACGACGCCATGGCGCCTGGCGGCTGGCTCGTCACCGGGCTGTTCGCCATCCCGGAGGCCGCGCTGCCTGGCGCCGTCGCCTGCCTGCGCACCGTGCGCAGCGGCGGGCACCCTTGGCGCCCAGAGGAAGTCGCCGCCACTATGGAGCGGGCGGGCTTTGTGGACGTTGAAATCCCGCCGCCGACCGGCATGGTACGCGTGATCGGACGCCGCCCGGCCTAAACATCGCTGGACCCCATCGCCATGTTGCAGCGCAGCATGAACCCGAGCCGCTCCTCTGCGACCCGCTTCGATCCGGAACGCATGTTTCATCCCCGTTCCCTGGCCGTGTTTGGCGGGGAGAGCCGGATCGGCCGCCAGGTGCTGGCCAACCTCGCCGCCAGCGTCTTTCCCGGCGACATCCAGCTAGTGCCGCCCGGCGCCGACCCGGCGCCGGCCGACCTTGCCGTGTTCGCCTCCGAGGCCGGCCCGGTCGGCCCTTTGCTGCCGGGCCTGTTGCGCGCTGGCATCCACGCCGGGGTGGCGATCGGCATGGCGCCGGACATCGCCGCCGCGCAAGCGGAGACGGGCGTGCACATTCTCGGCGCCGGGTCGTTCGGCATTGCCTGGCCCGCGGGCCGCTTGGACGCGACCCTGTCCCACCTGCCGCCGCGTCCGGGCCGGGTGGCGCTGGTGTCGCAATCCGCGGCGCTATGCCGGGCGGTGCTGGACTGGGCGGAGCCGAACGGCGTGGGATTCAGCCAGATCGTGGGCATCGGCGGCAACGCCGGCACCGGGTTCGACGCCGTGCTGGACTTCCTGGCGCGCGACTCCGCCACCGGCCCGATCCTGCTGGACATCCGCCGCATCCGCGACCCCCGCACCTTTCTCTCCGCCGCCCGCGCCGCCGCCCGGCTGCGCCCCGTGGTGGCGCTGCGCGCCGGCAGCCGCCTGCTGGACCCGACCGGGCGGGCGGAGATGGTGTTCGACGCCGCCCTCAACCGCGCCGGCGTGCTGACCGTCTCGCGGCTGGAGGACATGCTGGCCGCGCTGGAAACCCTTACCCGCGCGCCGGCGCCCCGCAGCGAGGCGCTGGCGGTCGTGACTAACGCGATCGGGCCCGGCCGCATGGCGGCGGACGCGGCGCTGGCCAGCGGCATCCCGCTCGCCGCCCTCGCGCCGGAGACCCAGCAGGTGCTGCGCCTGGCTTTCCCCGCGCAGGATGTGGCGGACGTGATCTATGTCGGCGTCCAAGCGCCCACGCGGCTGGCGGAGGCCGCCGCCCTGCTGTCCGGGGCGCGCGAGGTCGGCGGCATTCTGATCGTGCTGGCGCCCACCGGCCCGGCGGACGCCGCCGGGGTGGAGGCACTGGCGGCGGCCCCGCAAGGCCGCGTGCCGCTGCTGGCGTGCGCCATGGGCGAGACCACCGGCGCGCTGCACCGCCGCCGGCTGGCAGCAGCGGGGGTGCCGGCCTTCGCCTCGCCCGAGCAGGCGGTGCAAGGCTTCCGCCACCTGCTGCAGCAGCGCCGCGCCCGCGCCGCCGCCCGCGAGCTGCCACCGAGCGACGTGCTGGACCTGGCACCGGACCGCGCCGCCGTGCGCCGCGTGGTGGGGGAGGCGCGAGCGGAAGGCCGGCTGGCGCTAGCGGAGGGGGAGGTCGCCCGCGTGCTGGCCGCCTACGGCCTGGGCCGGCCCGCGCTGGACGTGACGGTGGCGGACGACCCGCTGTTCGGCCCGGCCATCGGCGTCGGCGGCGAGCGGATGGACGAACGCGCCTTCGACCTGCCGCCGCTGAACCTGTCCCTGGCGCACGGCCTGACCGCCCACGCGCCTGCTGCCCGCGGCCTGCTGCCGGACCGGGAGCAGGCGCTGGCCGACATCCTGGTCCGCGTCAGCCAGCTGGTGGTGGACACGCCGGAGCTGGCGACGCTGACTCTGCCGGCAAACGGCCCGGCGCACGCCTCGGTGCGCCCGCCGGGGGAGGCCGGCCGGCTTGCCATAGCACCTTATCCCGCCGCCCTGGCCGAGCTGTGGGACGCGGGCGGCGAGGTGCTGACCATCCGCCCGATCCGCCCGGAGGACGCGGCCGGCCACGCCGCCCTGTTTGCCCGGCTGTCCCCGGAGGATGTGCGCTACCGCTTCTTCTCCTCCTTACGGGAGCTGTCGCCGGAGCGGATCGCCCGCCTGACCCAGGTGGACTACGACCGCGAGATGGCCTTCGTCGCCATCCGAGCCAACGGCGACACCGCCGGGGTGAGCCGCCTGGTGCGCGACGGCGACACGGGCGAGTTCGCCGTGGTGGTGGAACGCGCCATGAAAGGCAGGGGATTGGGCCGGCGCCTGATGCAGCGGCTGGGAGATTGGGGCCGCGAGCAGGGCATGGCGGCCATGATGGGCCAGGTGCTGGTGGAGAACGCGCCCATGCTGGCCTTCGTGCGGCGGCTGGGATGCAGCCTGCATCGCTCGCCGGAGGAGCCGGACGTGGTGGAGGCGCGGTTGGCGCTGTGAGGACAATTTTTTGCTCCTCCCTCGCTCCTTTTACGGAAAAGGGCTTGTGCGTCGTCTCCCGTTAAGCCTTCACCCGCACGTAGCTTCCCGGCGCGTCCTCAATCGCCGCCAGCCCGCCCCCGCCCGGCATCCGCGCCGGCACCTTGTCATCAGCCAACCCCACCACCCAGCGCTGCCAGTCCGGCCACCAGGACCCGGCCATCTCCTGCGCGCCTGCGAACCACTCCTCCGGCGCGGCCGGCAAAGCGTCGCTCACCCAATGGCTGTACTTGCCGCCCGGCGGGTTCACCACGCCGGCGATGTGCCCGCTCGCCGCCAGCACGAAGCGCACCGGGCCGCCAAGCAGCTGGGTGCCGCGATAGGTGCTGCGCCAGGGGGCGATATGGTCCTCCCGGGTGGAGATGAAGTAGGCCGGCACGTCCACCTCGCCCAGGTCGATCCGCTCGCCTGCCAGCTCCAGCTCGCCGCGGGCCAGCTTGTTCTCGTGATACATGTTGCGCAGGTAGTAGCTGTGCATCCGCGCCGGCATGCGGGTGGCGTCGCTGTTCCAGTACAGCAGGTCAAACTGGAACGGCTCGTTGCCCAGCAGGTAGTTGTTGACCACGAACGACCAGATCAGGTCGTTGGCGCGCAGCATGTTGAAGGTCTGCGCCATGTCCGCGCCTTGCAGCACGCCGTCGCGGCCCATCTTGGCCTCCAGCTGGGCCAGCTGCTCCTCATCGACGAACACGCCCAATTCGCCCGCCTCGGCAAAGTCCGTCATGGTGACGAGGAAGGTGGCGCTCTGGATGCGGCCGTCGCCTTGGCGCGTCATCCAGGAAAGCGTGCTGGCCAGCAGCGTGCCGCCGAGGCAGTAGCCGATCGCGTTGACCCCCCGCTCGCCCGTCGCCTGCTCGATGGCGTCCAGGGCGGCGAACACGCCTTCAGCCATGTAGTCCTCGAAGCCCTTGCCGGCCAGGCGCTCGTCCGGGTTCACCCAGCTGACCATGAACACGGTGTGGCCCTGGCCCACCGCCCAGCGGACGAAGCTGTTGTTCGGGCGCAGGTCGAGGATGTAGAACTTGTTGATCCAGGGCGGGATGATGAGCAGTGGACGCCGCTGCACCTGCTCCGTGGTGGGCGCGTACTGGATCAGCTGCATCAGGTCGTTCTGGAACACCACCTTGCCGGGCGAGACGCCGATGTTCTCGCCCAGCTTGAAGGCGTCCATGTCCGTCATCCGGATGGCGAGCTTGCCGCGCCCGCGCTCCAGGTCGCCCAGCAGGTTGTTCAGCCCGCGGATCAGGTTCTCGCCCCCGGTGGCCGCCGTCTTGCGCAGCACCTCGGGGTTGGTCAGCAGGAAGTTGGACGGGCTCATCGCGTCGATGAACTGGCGGGAGTAGAAATCGACCTTCTGCGCCGCCTTGCGGTCCAGCCCTTCCGCCTGGCCCACCACGTCCTGCACGAAGCGGGCGGAGAGCAGGTAGGATTGCTTGATGAAGTCGAACACCTCGTTCTCCTTCCAGGCATCGTCCTTGAACCGCTTGTCCTTCGGGTCCGGCTGGATGACCGCGGGCGCTGCCTCCGGGCCGCCCATCATGCGGCGGGCGGTCACCTGCCACAGCGTCATGTAGTCCTGCCAGAAGCCGACCTGCGCCTGCACCAGGCGCGCCGGGTCGCTCATCAGCTTGGCGGTCATCTCCAGGAAGGCGCTGCCGATGTTCGCCGGGTCGGGGTTGGCGGCCTCCGCAGCCTGGCGCTTCAGCCAGTCGGCCACGATGCGCTGGGAGCGTTCGGCGATGTCGGCCATGGACCGGGTCATCCTCAACGGGTCCGTGGCCGTGCTCTCGGCGTTGCTGATGGCTTCGTCTGCCATGGCGTCCTTCCCGTCGGGTTCGCGCCCCGCTAGACAGGGCGGGTGGGGGCTCGATCGCCGACTTATGTTTGAGGTTTTTCACCAGCACGCTAGGCGCGCGGCCAGGCTGCGGCAAGCAGGGGTGGCGCTTGCGCTCGCAGCGGGGCTGGCCGGCTGCGACAGCTCACCCGTGCTCGGCCCGGGCGTGGACCTGTTCCATGGCTTGCAGGGCGGCGTAATCGCGCAGCAGCGCCCGCCGCCGCCGGGAGCTGACGACCCTTATCCGAACCTGGCCACCGTGCCTGCCCGGCCTGCGGCGCCCGACGTGCTGGCGCAGCAGCGCATCGCCGACCGGCTCGCTTCCCAGCGCGACGCGGCGGGCGCGGCTGCGGCCCTTGACCCGCTGAAGGCGCTGGCGCCTCCGCCGCCCCCGCCCAAGCCGGCTGCGCCCGACCCGAACGCAAACCGGGTGGTCGTGGACGCGGCGCCCTCTCCAGCCCCGCCGCCTACCCCGCCCGTGCCCACCGGCATCAGCACCGTCCCAGCCGTGCCGGAGCTGGTCACGTCCGGCCCGCTTCCGACCCTGGCGGCGGCGCCCCCGCCGCTGGCGGTTGGGTTGGGCAGCGCGGCCCTGCCGGCGTCGCCGGAACCCGCGCCGGCGGCGAACGCCGCCCAGGCAGCAGCTCCCGCCACCTCGACGCCCGCTGGCCTAGTGATGGTGGCGTTCACGCCGGGTTCGGACGAGCTGCCGCCCTCGGCGCCCCTGAACCTGCGCCGCTTCGCCCTGGCGCATAAGGGCGTGGCCGTCACCGTGACCGGCCATGGCGGCGTGGTGCTACCGACGCCGGACTCGCAGTCCCGCGCGCTGGACCTGGCGTTGCGCCGGGCCAAGGCCATCGCCGCCTCGCTCGCCACCGCCGGGATTCCCGCCGCCAACCTGCACCTGCGCGCGGAAGCCGCGGGGCAGGGCGGCACCGCCAGCCTGTAACGGAGCCCACCGATGTCCGCCGAGTTCCACCGCATCCGCCGCCTGCCGCCCTACGTGTTCGCCTCCGTCAACGAGGCGAAGGCGCGGGCGCGGGCCGCTGGCGAGGACATCATCGACCTCGGCATGGGCAACCCGGACGGCGCCACCCCGCCGCACATCGTGGCCAAGCTGGTCGAGGCGGTGCAGGACCCGCGCAGCCACCGCTACAGCACCAGCAAAGGCATCCCCGGCCTGCGCCGCGCGCTCGCCGCCTACTACGCCCGCCGTTTCGACGTGACGCTCGACCCGGACACGGAGGTGGTGGCGACGCTGGGCAGCAAGGAGGGGCTGGCCAACCTGTCCTCCGCCATCACCAGCCCCGGCGACACCATCCTGGTGCCCAACCCGTCCTACCCGATCCACCAGTTCGGCTTCATCATCGCCGGCGCGTCCGTGCGCTCCATCCCCGCCGAACCCGGCGAGGCCATGCTGCGCGCGATGGACCAGGCGGTGCGCCACTCGGTGCCGCCGCCCACGGCGCTGATCGTGAACTTTCCCGCCAACCCAACCGCCACCGTGGCGAGCCTCGACTTCTACCGCGAGGTGGTGGCGTTCTGCCGCAAGCATTCCATCCTGATCCTCTCTGACCTGGCCTATGCCGAGATCTATTTCGGCGACGAGCCGCCGCCCTCCATGCTGCAAGTGCCGGGCGCGCGGGACATCACGGTGGAGTTCACCTCGATGTCCAAGACGTATTCGATGCCCGGCTGGCGCATGGGCTTCGCCGCGGGCAACGCGCGGATGATCTCGGCCCTGGCGCGGATGAAGTCCTACCTCGACTACGGCGCGTTCACCCCCATCCAGGTGGCCGCGACGGCGGCGCTGAACGGCCCGCAGGACTGCGTGGCGGAGATGCGCGCAGTGTACCGGGAACGGCGGGACGTGGTGGTGCGCGGCCTGAACGCGGCCGGATGGGAGGTGCCAAGCCCGGAGGCCTCCATGTTCGCCTGGGCGCCGATCCCGCCGGCCTACGCGCATCTCGGCAGCGTGGAGTTCAGCAAGCTGTTGCTGGCGCGGGCCAAGGTGGCGGTGGCGCCCGGCATCGGCTTCGGCGAGCAGGGCGACGGGCACGTGCGCATCGCGCTGGTGGAGAACACCCAGCGGCTGCGCCAGGCGGTGCGGAGCATCAAGGGATTTCTGGGAGCGGGGACGAACGTGGGTGCGGTGGAGGAAGTGGCGGGGTGACATGCGCGTAGCCATCGCCGGCCTCGGCACGGTCGGCGCAGGCGTGCTCCGCCTGTTGGACGACAATGCCGACCTCATCGCCGCCCGCGCCGGCCAGCGCATCACAGCCACCGCCATCAGCGCCCGTGACCGCACCCGCGACCGCGGCTTGAACCTGCACGGCCTGCACTGGGCCGGAGACCCGCAGGATCTCGCCACCCTCCCCGGCATCGACGCCGTGGTGGAGCTGATCGGCGGCGCGGAAGGCCCAGCCCGCGCCCTCGTCACCGCCGCCCTCGCCGCCGGCCGCCCCGTCGTCACCGCCAACAAGGCGCTCATCGCCATCCATGGCGCCACGCTCCCCCGCACCGCCCCCCTCGCGTTCGAGGCGGCGGTTGCGGGCGGCATTCCCGTCATCAAGGCGCTGCGCGAGGGCCTGGCGGCCAACCGCATCAGCCGGGTCACCGGCATCCTCAACGGCACCTGCAACTACATCCTCACCGCCATGCGCGAGCAGCGGCGCGAGTTCGCCGACGTGCTGGCCGAGGCCCAGGCGCTCGGCTACGCGGAAGCTGACCCGGCGACCGACATCGACGGCACGGACGCCGCCCACAAGCTCGCCATCCTGGCCGCCCTCGCCTTCAGCCAGCCCATCCGGTTCGCGGCGGTGCACGTCGAAGGCATCCGCCAGGTCAGCGCGCTCGACATCGCCTTCGCCGACGAGCTGGGCTACCGCATCAAGCTGCTCGGCATCGCCCGGCGCACCGAGGCGGGCGTGGAGGCGCGGGTGCATCCCTGCCTCGTGCCGGCGAGCGCGCCGATCGCCCGGGTGGACGGCGTGTTCAACGCGGTGGTCGCGGAGGGCGACGCGGTTGGCCGGGTCATGCTGGAGGGCCGCGGCGCGGGGGCGGGGCCGACCGCCTCGGCCGTGGTGGCGGACCTTATCGACCTTGCCCGCGGCCGGCTGACGCCCACCTGGGGCCAGGACGCGCTGGAGGACGGCACTTGCGTGCCGATCGGCCAGCATCTCGGCGCCTACTATCTCCGGCTGATGGTGACGGACCGGCCCGGCGTCATCGCCGACGTGGCCGCCATCCTGCGCGACCACGGCGTGTCGCTGGAATCCCTGCTGCAGCACGGCCGCAGCCCAGCCGAGGCGGTTCCCGTGATATTGGTGACGCACGAGGTCCGCGAGCATGCGATGCGCGCGGCCCTCGGCCGCATCGCGGCGCTGGAGACCGTGCTGGAGCCGCCCGCCTTCATCCGAATCGAGCCAGGCTGACAAGGAGCCCGCCCATGGACCGCCCCCCCGAGATTACCAACGACCGCAACCTTGCCCTGGAGCTGTGCCGGGTCAGCGAGGCAGGCGCGCTGGCCGCTAGCCGCTGGATGGGCCGCGGCAAGAAGAACGAGGCGGACGGCGCCGCTGTGGAGGCCATGCGCCGCGCATTCGACGGCGTCGCCATCGACGGCACGGTGGTGATCGGCGAGGGCGAGATGGACGAGGCGCCTATGCTGTACATTGGCGAGAAGGTCGGCTGCGGCGGCCCCGCCATGGACATCGCGGTGGACCCGCTGGAAGGCACCACCATCACCGCCAAGGGCGGCCCCAACGCCATGGCGACGGTGGCGCTGGCGGAGAAGGGCAATTTCCTGCACGCCCCCGACGTCTACATGGACAAGATCGCCGTCGGCCCCGGCCTGCCGCCCGGCGTGGTGGACCTGGACGCGCCGGTCTGGGAAAACCTGCGCAACCTGGCGACCGCCAAGGACGTCGAGATCGGCGAGCTGGTGCTGTGCACCTTGGACCGCGACCGCCACGCCGAGATGATCGCCAAGGCGCGCGAGGCCGGCGCGCGCATCATGCTGATGGGCGACGGCGACGTGTCCGGCGTCATCATGGCGGCACAGGCGATGAGCGGCGTGGATATCTTCATCGGTGCCGGCGGCGCGCCGGAGGGGGTGCTGGCCGCTGCCGCCTTGCGCTGCCTGGGCGGCCAGATGCAGGGCCGCCTGCTGTTCGAGGACGAAGCGCAGGCCGAGCGCGCCCGCGGCATGGGCGTGACCGACCCGAAGCGGAAATACGAGCTGGCGGAGATGGCCAAGGGAGACGTGATGTTTGCTGCCACCGGCGTCACCACGGGGCCGATGCTGCGCGGCGTGCGCCGCTTTGCCACGGGAGCAGTCACCCACTCGCTGGTGATGCGCTCCAAGTCCGGCACGGTGCGCTACGTGGAGGCCCACCACAACTTCGCCACCAAGACTTGGCAGCCGAACTGAACGCCATCGCGTCGCCCCCGCTCGCCCTTGGCGTCGCCCGCAGCGTCACCGGGCGCCGCTGGGTGTGGCGGGGCGGCGAGGAGCGCACCGGCTTGCAGCTGGCCCAGCGCGCCGGCGTGCCCGAAATCGTGGGCCGCCTGCTCGCCGCCCGCGGCGTCGAGGCGGACGCCGCGGGCGATTTCCTCGTCCCCACCCTGCGCGCCCTGTTGCCCGACCCGTCCGTGCTGGCCGACATGGACGCCGCGGCCGCCCGCCTGGCCCGCGCCGTGCAGGCGGGCGAGACCGTGGCGTTATTCGGCGACTATGACGTGGACGGCGCCTGTTCCGCGGCCATCATCACCCTGCTGCTGCGCGGCCTCGGCTGCCCCGTGCTGACCCACGTGCCGGACCGCATCCTGGAAGGCTACGGCCCGAACGCCCCCGCCCTGCGCGCCTTGGCCGCCCGGGGCGCCACCTTGGTCGTGTGCGTGGATTGCGGCACGGCCGCCGCCGAGCCGCTGGCCGCGCTGGCGGGATTGGCCGACGCCCTGGTGCTGGACCACCACAAGGCGGAAGGCCCGCCGCCGCCCGTGCTCGCCACCGTCAACCCGAACCGGCTGGACGACGGCTCCGGCCTGCGCGGCCTGTGCGCCGCCGGGGTCGCCTTCCTGGCCGCCATCGCCACGCTGCGCGCCCTGCGCCGCGCTGGCTGGTTCGCCGCCCGCCCGGAGCCGGACCTGCGCGGCATGCTGGACCTGGTGGCGCTGGCGACGGTGTGCGACGTGATGCCGCTCACCGGCCTCAACCGCGCCTTGGTGGCGCAGGGCCTCAAGGTCATGGGCCGGCGCGAGCGGCCTGGCCTTGCCGCCCTGCTGGAGGTGGCCTCCGCCAAGGACCGCCCGAACGCCGGCACGCTGGGCTGGGCGCTCGGCCCCCGCATCAACGCGGCCGGGCGGATCGACGAGGCCGACCTCGGCCTGCGGCTGCTGCTGACGGACGACCCGGTAGAGGCGCGCGCCTTGGCCGTCCGGCTGGACGGGGTCAACCGGGACCGGCAGGAGCTGGAAGCCGCCGTGCTGGACGCCGCCCACGACGCCGCGCACGCCCAGGCGGAGACGGGCCGCGCGGTGCTGCTGGTGCACGGCGCCGGTTGGCACCCCGGCGTGGTGGGCATCATCGCCGGGCGCATCAAGCAACGGCAGAACCGCCCCGCTTTGGCCGGGTCGCTGGCAGAAGGCCGGATCAAGGGGTCCGGCCGCTCCGTGGCGGGCGTCGATCTGGGCGCGGCGGTGCTGGAGGCGCGGCGCGAAGGGCTGCTCATCACGGGGGGCGGCCACGCGATGGCGGCTGGGTTCAGCCTGGAGCTGGACCGGCTGGCCGACTTCCACGCCTTCCTGGAGGATCGCCTGGCGCACGCCGCCGCCCTGCCGCGCACGCCGGACCTTCCCGTCGAAGCCACGGTGGCGGTCGGCGCCGCGGGAGTGGAGCTGGCCGAGCAGATCGCCCGCCTGGCCCCGTTCGGCAACGGCAACGAGGAGCCGGTGCTCGCCCTGCCGCGCGCCCGGGTCGTGCGCGCCGACTGGATCGGCCGCGACGGCGGCACGCTGCGCGCCTTCGTGGAAGGGGAAGGTGGCGGGCGGCTCAAGGCCATGGTGTTCCGCGCTGCCGGGACGCCGTTGGGCCAGGCCCTGTGCACGCCGGGCGCGCCGGTGCACCTGGCCGGCACGGTACGGGCGGAGGAGTGGAACGGCACAGTATCGGCCAGCTTCATCGTGAGTGATGCCGCCCCCGCTTGACCTGGGGCTTATGCGGCGGCACATGACGGCCTGGCCCGTCCCGTTCGTCTAGAGGCCTAGGACACGGCCCTTTCAAGGCTGTAACACGGGTTCGAATCCCGTACGGGGCACCAACGATTGCAATGGGTTAGCATTTGTGAAGTGACATCAAACTCTGGAATGACACGCAAACTCTGGAATCAGTGACGCCAAACTCTGGAATGAGTGACACCGAACAGTGGGCTGAGTGACAGAGAACTCTGAATTGTATTTTTTATTCAGTATAATCAGTATGTTAATGGATTTTTAGTAAGTCGTAGCTTAACGCGTCTTAGCGTGTCAGGGCAGTCAGTAAGTTGGCGTAGGCCGCCTTTGGCTCAAGCAGGATAATGGCTGAGCCAGTTCGGGACTCGGCGTACGACCAGATCCGAAACCGCTTTCGCCTCCCGCGCCTTGTCGGGACGTAGGTCTTGCACTCCGTTTGGATGGTCGGACAACATGCGTCCCGCATGAATTCGCTGGCGTGTGCGGATCAATCCTTCCGCTCGTTGACGCAGTGACTTAATCCAATATGGCCGTGTCCCCGCCGTGGGCGGCGCTCCTCACGAGGTCGTTTATTTTTCAGGTATGCGGCTCGCGCTCGAAATCCTTCGAGCCGAGCACCGGAAGCTTCAACTTCCTTGCATGCCGAACGACGAACGTCAGCGCCCCTCGACCAGCGCAGCCGCTGCGACGGTGACCGAGACAGGCGTGGAGTTGACCTCACCATGGCGAACCTCGGCCACCATCTGTCTCCACCTGTAAGGCAACACATAACCTGTCTTTAGGTCATCGCTAAGGCATTGACATTGTTTGCCGCCGCGACGCATATTTTGTCTTCAGCGAACCCTAATGTGTCTCTGGGCAATTTCACCAGGGGGTTGCGCGGCGGAACGAAAGCCGCCGCGTCACCCATCGCGTGGCCGCTTGAAGTCACCATTAAGTATGGGATCCAACCGGTCTGCCTGCGCCAACGCCCAGCGGCACCATTCGTCCAATGTCAAACAGCACTGAAATCTGACCCCCACTGGCGTCCAAAAGTGACCCCCTTCT